>JACCVC010000103.1 GCA_013698305.1 Chloroflexia bacterium | reverse complement strand
AGATGGTCATGGACAACGCGCTGCAGTTGGTCTACAGCCACTATCATCGATTGGTGACGCAACTCGCGCCCGAGACGTTCCAATCGCTGTCGCTCGACCAACTTCGCGGCGGCCCGTTGGGTCAGGATCTTCTGCGATTAGCGCGCCTGGCTCGTGGCCAGGTCAGAGAACCTCAGGAACTTGTGCTGGAAGCGATCGACTCGGTCCTCCAACTCTTGTTCTGGCCGGTCGCGGCGGATGACTACACCGTGCCGCGATCGTTCTGGGATACCGACCTGGGCCGCATGCTCGCCCTGGCGAAATATCGCGCCTACGATCAGAGTGAGTTGGTCAGCATCGGCAACGCCGCGCAGCAACTCGAAGTCACCCGCCCGACCATCTACCGATGGATGGACGAGAAACGGCTGAACTATGTCCGCGATGACATGAGTGGACGTACCTTCGTGGTTCGCCGGGACATCGATCACATGAAGACCGTGGAACTGGAATACGAAGCCGGGGTGTAGATCTCGCCTGGCGAAGTTGAAAGGGAGCTTCCTCGGTTCACATAGCAGACACGCATTTGGATGGGCAACAACGGCTGGCAGATCACTGCCAGCCGTTGTTGCGCCTGCCCAGGATGACAAACATGCGTACGGGCCGGCCTTGTGCCGGCGCTCGGTCGCATTCCTACCTATGGACACCACAAGGGTCTTTCCTACGCGGCGTGAGAGCGAAACGCTCGATCACAATCCGGAACTCGGTTCACTACCCCAACGCGGTCGGATTGACCTCCCGGTACCCAGACGCGTCCGAGATCGCCACCAGCTCACCTTGTTGCACATAGAGATGAGGCAGCCGCGGGGCAACCAGACCTGTCGCCAGCTCATACGGGATCGTGTCGATCAACGTCGCCAGGTCGTTCAATGTTGGCGCGACGCCATCAGTGCCATCGCCCACCACGATCACCGGATCACCCTTCCTGGCACGAGCATCCACCTCGACGACGGTCTGATCCATCGAGATGCGCCCCAGCACAGGGCTCCGGCGTCCGTTGACGGACATCCAGAAGTTGTCGGAACCGTGACGCCGGTACCCGTCCGCGTACCCCAGCGGCACGAGGCCCGCCATCGTCGGCTTAGCGGCGTTCCAGAAGCGTCCATAGCCGACGCTCTCTCCGGGCTGAACGGAAAAGACCCGGCCGAGGCGGCTGTGAAGGGTCATCACCGGCTTCACGCCGTCGGGCAGATCGATATCAGGTCCCGGCTGAAGCCCGTACATTGCGATGCCCACCCGCACTCGATCCCGGAACAGGTCCGGGAACCGAATCGTGGCGGCGCTGTTGGCAAGATGCACCTGCGGAACCGTCACGCCGGCTGCCCGGATCGTCTCACAGACGGTACTGAACCGGCGGGTCTGATCCAATGTGAACGCGGGGTCGGCATCATCAGCGGCAGCGAAATGGGTCATCACCGCGGCAAGCTCGAGGTGCGGTGACGCCGAAATAAACGTCGCAATCTCGACCGAATCCTCGGGCGAAGCGCCAAACCGCCGCATCCCTGTGTCGATCTTGAGATGCACCGGCACCGGTTCCTTGAGCCGCAACATCTGCTTGTCGGTCTCGACTCCACGGGCGAAGCCGAGGTCCGACACCACCAGCGTCAGCCGCTTCGACAATGCCCTGGAGCGCTCGTTGGCGCCGATCGGCCCCAACACCAGGATCGGCGCGTCGATCCCGGTGTCACGCAATCGCGTGCCCTCATCAACCGTCGCCACGCCAAGCTCGTCCGCGCCCGCCGCGAGGGCAGCCTTCGCGATCGGCACCGATCCGTGTCCGTAACCGTCGGCCTTGACGACCGCCATCAGCGATGTCGTCGAAGAGATCAGCGTCTTGAACAGCCGAACATTCTCGCGCAGCACGTCAAGGTCGATCACCGCTACCGTTGGCCTCCCCCGCCAGCCGTCCAGAAGCCGGTCGAGGTCAGCGGGCGTCGTCATCACCGTCGTCCTGAGACTCCAGCGCGGCGATCACCCGGACGAGATCAGCCCGCGACACCAGCCCGACGAGGTTGTCGTTGTCATCCAGCACCGGCACTGGGTTGACTCGCTCGTCGATCATCAGGGTCGCCACGTGCATGAGCGTCGCAGAATCCCGAATGCTGATCACCGGTGTCGTCATTAACTGCCGCGCGTTGACCGCCAGCGCGTGGCGAATCTCCTCGTCGTAGCTCTTTCCGGCATCCGCCATGAAGATTGCGTCGAGAAAGGCGACCGGCGTCGGCGCGTCGACGTCCGCCTCGCGGGCGATGATGTCCGAGTCGGTGATGATCCCGATCATCGTGTCGTTTTCAACCACCGGCACGCCGACGAGACCGAGCGTCGCCAGCATGTTGGCAACCGTGGCGACCGAGTCGTCGGGCGATACCGTCACGACTTCTGTCTGCATGATCTCTCGAACATTCGGCGCGGTGTCTTGCTGGTATTCATCAGTAGTCATGGTGGGGTGGGAGCCTTTTGTAGGGGAGGACCCGGAGCCTGTGCAAAATCCTTCGCGTTGCTCAGGACGAAGTATCCTCCCGAACGGCGGGAGGATACAAGATCCTCCCCTGCGAGTCGATACGCTTTCGGGCGATCTCACAGGTACCGAAGGTCAATCATCCGTCAGTGTCGCCAACTCCAGTGCCACGCATTCCGGCAGGTCGGCGGCGATAAGGCCATACGACCCGAAGCGTTGCTCGCCACGCCGGGCCGCGCGCGGTCCGACGTGCAATGCCAGCCCGGCGGCGTCGATCGGCTCCAGCCCCTGTGCCGCGAACGCCCCGATGACGCCCGCCAGGACGTCTCCGCTCCCTGCTGTCGCCAGCGACACTGGGGCGTCTTCGGCGACCATCGTCCGCTCGCCGTTGGACGCAGCCGTGTATCCATATTTGAACACGACCGTCTGATTCCAGAGCGTGGCTGCCTCCTCGACGACGGCAAGCGGATCGGCGATGACATCTCCCACGTCGCGCCCCAGGAGCCGCCCCAGTTCGCCCGGATGCGGTGTCAGGATCAGCCGTTGCGGCGGAATTCGCGTCCACCACTCCGGCTGTTTCGCCAGCCAGTTCAGCCCATCGGCGTCAACCACGACGGTCGAATCCGACAGGGCGAACAGTGGCGCCTGAGCGGACTCCTGTTCGTCGCGGATCGGAGTCACCGTCGAGAACCCCATCGACTGGTCAACTCCTCGCATGCCTTGGCGCAGTCCGAACAGGACCGACAGGAAGTCCGAGATGCCGTCGTCATCACCTAGGCCGGGACCGACCACGATCGCGCGAGCCCGTTCCAGGTGTTCGCTGAGCGCGTCGATCGCCTGCCGCACGCCATTGGACGAATCAATCCCAGACAGCGGAATGTGCGCCACCTCGGGTATCGCCGACGCGATGATCGAGATCACGCTTCGCGGTGCGGCCAGGTGGACGATTCCCGCCCCTGCCCGACCGGCCGCCCTCGTGCAGAGCTGGGCCGCCCCGGTGTACATCGGCGATCCAGCGATCACCACTACACCGCCGACATTCCATTTGTGGGCGCCAAACTCTCGATGCGGCGCGATTGCCTTCGCGAAATCGGCGTCTGCCCACTGCTGGCGCCCGCTCAAGGTCGGTCGCGTCTGTTCGTTCATGCTCTCATCTCCCTGAAACAACGTGTGTTACGTTTGACTCTTGGTGAAGCCCCTATGCTCTTTTCAAACCGGGCTTGGCAAGACCAGGCCGACACAGGGTCGGCCACTACGTAATGATTCGTCAGCGATCAGTGTCCCTGTGCGTGGCAACCACAAAGGCCATCGCGTCGGTGCGAGAATGCGTCAACGACACACTGAAATGATTTAACCCCAGTTGCCGAGCGCGCTCGGCAGCACGCCCATGCAGGATCAGCACAGGTTTACCACGGCGATTGGGGAGAATCTCTATCTCCCGCCAACGGATGCCGATGATACCGGTACCGAGTGCCTTGGAGGTCGCCTCCTTGGCGGCGAACCGGGCAGCAAGCTCGTTGGTCCTGCCCCGGTATCGTTCCCGCTCCCGCTCGGTGTAGACCCGATTGAGAAACCGCTCGCCGAAATCGTCAATCGATCGCTGTATCCTGGGAATCTCGATCAGGTCGATGCCGACGGCAATGGCGCCTTCTGACTCCGGGTCGAAGACCGGACGATACCAGCCAGAACCTTCTCGAACTTCTAACTCCGGCTCTCGCCATGGTGGCCTTGGTCGTCGCTCGTCGGTCATCGAACCGCCCGATCAGCCGCCGCCAGAACGGAACGATTCGGCATCGAGACGGATTCCTGGCCGCGTGCCGCCTGGTAGCGGTCGAGAAACGCGTCACCCGCCTCCGCAAACGATCCGTCAACAGTGGCGTCCCGAATGCGCTGCATCACTCGCGCCAGGAACCGGAGGTTATGCTCGGAGGCGAGCCGGAGTCCAAGCACTTCGCGCGTCCGGAACAGGTGGTGGAGGTAAGCGGCGGTGAACTGCGTGCATGCTCGGCAGTCGCAATGCTCGTCGATCGGACGATGCGCCTGCCGCCATGAGGCGTTGCTGATCTGCACTCGCCCATCGTCGGTGAACAGCGCGGCGTTGCGTGCCGCCCTGGTCGGCAGCACGCAATCGAACATGTCAATCCCCCGAGCGACACCGTGCCAGAGGTCCTCGGGCGAGCCGACGCCCATCAGGTAGCGCGGCTTCTCGCGAGGCAGATACGGCGTCGTATCTTCCAGCATCGCCGCCATTACTGGCTTTGGCTCGCCGACGCTAAGCCCTCCAACTGCGCACCCGACCACATCCATCCTTGCCAGGCGCTGGGCATGTTCCCGACGTAGGTCAGGCTCCATGCCGCCCTGCTGAATCCCGAACAGCACCGCGCTCGATTCCCCGGGTTGCACCTGATCCAGCGCCCGAATCGCTCGCTCCAGCCATCGAGACGAGCGCTCGGTCGCATCGGTGATCGCCGATCTCTCGGCGGGCAGACCAAGCACGTGATCCAGTTGCATCATGATGTCGGAGCCGAACGTCAATTGCAGGTCAATCACCGATTCCGGCGTCATCGTCCATCGGCTACCGTCGATGTGCGACGTAAAGGTCACGCCCTCCTCGGTCACCTTGTTGGTGGCGGCGAGGCTGAAGACCTGGAACCCGCCGCTGTCAGTCAGGATCGGACCGTCCCACCCCATGAATCGATGGAGCCCGCCTGCGTCGCGGATCAGGTCCGCGCCAGGACGTAACATCAGATGGTAGGCGTTGGCGAGAATGATCTGCGCGCCAGTGGACCGCACTTCGTCGGGATGGAGCGTCTTCACCGTCGCTTGCGTGCCTACCGGCATGAAAGCGGGCGTCTCGACGACACCGCGAACCGTGTGCAGTCGACCTCGGCGCGCCCAGGTTCGCTTGTCTTCAGCAAGCAGGTCAAACCGGAAGCGATCACGATTGGCGGCGCTGGTCGCTATGGGAGTTCGATGGGTCATGGTTGCGGTCGCGTGGCTTGAGGTTAAATCCATCTGGGCTCAGGAGCTGCCTCGCGCATACCCTGCCGCCTGTCGTCGCTGCCGGGCACGGGCGAGAGGATCGTTCGCGTCCGGGCTCGGTGACGCCACAGAGGGAGTCGATCGAGTCTCAGTCGCCTGCTCCGCAGACTCACGACTCGTGCGTGGCGTTGCCTCACCGAATGATGACAGCGTCGCGGTTCGCGCCCGCCGATCGCGTTTTGGAGCGGACGGCTCGAATAACGAGATCGACGCGCTCGGATCCTCGCGAGACGCCTGAGGCGCAGGAGTCGCCCTGGGCTTTGTCGTCGTTTTCGATGTCTTGTCGGACGAGGTGGTTGCACTCTTCGACGTTCGGGAAGTCGTCGCGTCAGCTGATTCAGTGGACAATGATGACGTCGAAGATGACGTCGATGACTTTCCGGCCGCGGGCTTGCGTGTGGAAGGTTTCGATGTCGACCCGGACTTCTTGCCGCCAGAAGCGGTTTGCTTGCTGGCGGTTGTAGATTTCGACCCCTTGCCGCCCTTGCCCTTCGTGCCGCCGAGTTCTCGCTGCACGCTGTCGGTGACCGATGAAACTTCCCTGGTCATCGCGCCCATCTCGGTGTTGATCTGCTTTCCGACGCTCTTAGCCTCGGCGACGGTCTTCTCGAACTCGCCGGTCATCTCCGCGCTCATGTTGCGGAAGTCACGGACGAGCTTGCCCGCCTGCCCCATCATCTCGGGAAGCTTTTCCGGTCCGAAGATGAGCAACGCCACAACGGCGATGATAGTCATCTCCATCGGTCCAACACCAAACATGGTCGATTCTCCTGCGCGTGTTACTGGTCAAGTCCGGGACGCTGCCCAAAGCGCGGGCTGTCGTGGCACAATGACTCACCGGAAGTATAGCCCAGAGAGGGATCACGTCATGCTCAACTGGCTAAGCAACTGGCGAAACCGCGACGATGACAACAATGATGAGGACAATGCAGAAATGGCGGCAGGAACGCATATAGTGGTCGGTCTGGGCAATCCCGGCAGGAACTACGCGAACACCCGGCACAATCTCGGCTTCATCGTCGTGGATGAACTGGCCCGCAGGGCCGGCGAATCGACGGTGCGAAAGCGGTTCAGATCCGAGTTACTGGAAACCCGCCATCCCGGTGGCAAGCTGGTGCTGGTCAAACCCCAGACCTACATGAACGATAGTGGCAATGCCGTGCGAGAGGCGCTGAACTGGTTCCGCACTCCGGTCGAGCAGATGTTGATCGTGGTGGACGATCTCGATCTGCCCTACGGGCAAATCCGGATGCGACCGGGGGGCAGCGCGGGCGGTCATAACGGCCTCAGGTCGATCATCGAGCAGACCGGAAAGCAGGAGATTCCCCGTCTTCGGCTTGGAATCGGTCGCGGACCGAACAAGGCGAAGGCGCACGTTCTTTCCAACTTCGCGCCCGACGAGCAGGATCAGCTGCGCACCGTGATCGAGACCGCGGCGGACACGGTCGAGTTGTGGCTGGCCGAAGGCATCTCCACCGCGATGAACGACATCAACGCCCGCAAGTCGGTATTGCCAGTGCCGCAGCAGGACGCCGCATCACCCGTATAATCCAACGGAACGACGCCTTGGATATCATCGCGAACAGGCAAGAACCGCATGACGACAATAACAAACATAGGCGTGATCGGCGCCGGCACGATGGGCGCTGGCATCGCCCAGGTAGCGGCCACGGCGGGCTATCATGTCAGGCTCATTGACACCACTGACAAGTTGGTCCAGCGCGGGATCGAGAAGGTCGACAAAGGACTGCAACGTCTCGTCGACAAGAACGCGATGACGACGGAGGATCGAGACGCGGCACGGTCCAGGATCACAGGCTCCATTGACACGCAATCCCTCAGCAATTCCGAACTCGTGATCGAAGCGGTGATCGAGTCGCTGGACACCAAGCGGGCGGTATTCGCTGAGGTCGATGATGCCGTAGGCGAGACCGCCATTCTTGCGAGCAACACCTCTTCAATCTCAATCACGGCGCTTGCGGCCAGGGTGTCGAATCCAGGGCGATTTGCGGGCATGCACTTCTTCAATCCGGTAGCAGTGCTCACGTTGGTCGAGGTCGTGCGCGGATTGCAGACCGATGGCGCGACCATTGCGACGATCCGGGGGGTCGCCACGCAGTTGGGCAAGACGCCAATCGTGGTCGCCGACATGCCGGGCTTCGCCGCCAACCGGATTCTCGTGCCGATGATTAACGAGGCGATCTTCGCCGTCGCCGATGGAGTCGCCTCGGCGGTCGACATCGACGAGGTGATGAAGCTCGGCGCGTCCCACCCGATGGGGCCGCTTGCGCTGGCCGACCTCATCGGCCTCGACGTCTGCCTGCACATCATGGAGGTATTGCACCAGGATTTCGGCGACGACAAGTACCGGCCCGCTCCCCTCCTCCGCCAGATGGTCGCGGCGGGCACGCTGGGACGCAAGACTGGATCCGGGTTTCACCGGTACGATTCATAGGAACCGACAGACCTCGGACCCATTCGACTCTGCTCAGGGCAGGCTCCAGGTCCGAGGCTACAGGTGTCGGTCCATTCGGCCATGCACCAGGAGCGACGGACGATGACCACACCCTCCACCGAATCACCAATGACCGACCAATCTGACCAACCTGTGCGGATCCTGGTCGCCAAGCCCGGTCTTGACGGTCATGACCGGGGCGCGAAGGTGATGGCACGGGCATTCCGGGACGCCGGCTTCGAGGTCATCTACACCGGCCTGTTCCAGACCCCGGAGATGATCGCCAACGCCGCTCTGCAGGAAGACGTCGACGTCGTCGGCCTGAGCATCCTCTCCGGCGCGCACATGTCGCTGTTCCCGGCAATCATGACGGCGCTGGCCAATGTCGGTCGGGCGGATGCGCTCGTCATCGCGGGAGGGACGATTCCGGCCGCCGATGTCACAAAGCTCAAGGAGCTCGGCGTTGCCGAGATATTCGGACCCGGCACGCGCCTGCAGGACGCGATTGAATTTGTCCGACAGCACACCGGGGCAATGTCAGAGGCCGCGCGGGACGCCTCGTGAGGCGACGACACTCCGCCGAAGAGGAGGCCGATGGCGTCCTGGGCGGCGAGATCGGCGCGGTCGCCCGTGCGATCACCGCAATCGAGAACGACCTGCCCGCCGGACATCACGTCCTGAATCGCGTCTTCCCGCATACCGGCACTGCCCACATGATCGGCATCACTGGCCCACCAGGCGCTGGCAAATCCACGTTGGTCAACGAGCTGATCCGCTCATACCGCGCTGGTGGCGCCAAGGTCGCGGTACTCGCAATCGACCCATCCAGCCCACTCACCGGCGGCGCGACCCTCGGCGACCGCATTCGCATGCTGGAGTGGCACAACGAACCCGATGTCTTTGTGCGCAGCATGGCGTCGCGGCGCTTTGGCGGGGGCTTGGCGCAGCACACTCTCACGGTCGCGCACATCTTCGATGCGGCGGGGTTCGATCCAATCTTCATCGAGACCGTCGGCACCGGTCAGGACGAAGTGGGCATCGCCTCCCTCGCCCACTCGACGGTGGTGGTCCAGGTGCCGGGGCTGGGCGATGGCGTCCAGACGCTCAAGGCAGGGGCGCTCGAGATCGGTGACATCATCGTCGTCTCCAAGGGCGACCGGCCCGACGCCCAGGCGCTCGCCAGGGACCTCCGCCGCCTCCAGACGTTGCATGACCGCGAGGACTCGCCAGATGACCGATGGAACCCGCCGATCGTGATGACCAGCGCGATAGAGCAGACGGGTTTTGACAAGCTGTCAGCGGCGATCCGGTCGCACAAGGAATGGTTGCAGCAGTCGGGAACGTGGGAGGTTCGGGTTCGGACCATGCTCGCGACCGAGATCTCCTCGCGGGTGCAACGGGACCTGATGCGGCGGATTCAGTCCCAGAGCGTCAACCAGGACGCCGCCATCAACGCGGTGCTGGCTCGTCAGATGAGCCCGCTGGCGGCCGCCGATCGGTTGCTGGAGTCACTGAGCAACAGGTAGCGTCGAGCCATGTAGCGTCGGGCCGAAAGTGCCCGACGGCCTGGATACAAGACCTGACGCTACGTGGCTGAATCTCGGGCAGCCGCCATCCGGTTGGCGATGAGGGCCGCCATCGAGCCCGCGCCGATCCCGTTGTCGATGTTCACGACGGCGATGCCGGGCGCGCAACTCTGAAGCATAGCCATAAGCGCAGCCTCGCCTCGGCCACCATGACCGTAGCCCACGCTAACCGGCAGCCCGATTACGGGTATGTCGACCAAACCCGCGACCACTGAAGGCAATGCGCCGTCCATGCCCGCCGCGACGACGACCGCGTCCACTCCGGCGGTCATCACCTCGCGCAGTGGAGCGATCAGCCTGTGCAAACCCGCCACGCCGACGTCGCTCACCCGCATCGCTTCGACGCCCATCTCGGCGGCGACCAAGGCGGCTTCCTCGGCGACATCGCGATCCGAAGCGCCCGCGCTGATCACGGCGATGCTTCCGCCTGTCATGGCGACCGCGCTGGACTCGCTCCTGATCACCGCCACCCGAGCCTCGCGATATGCGTCGATGACGAATTCGCCTGAGGTGACAGTTTCCAGTAGCGCCCATTGGTGGGACCGGATCCGGCTTACCATCACCCGCCCGTTCGCGGCAAGCAATCGCCCGACCGACGCCAGGAGGTCGTCGTCGCGCTTGTGGCTGGCGAGCACGATCTCGGGGATGCCGGTTCGCGCCGCTCGTTCGACGTCGACATGCACCGTGTCGCGATTCGGATCGCCCTCACCTGGTTCACCAAAGGCTCGTTGTATCGCCGCAAATGGATCGCTCACGCTTCCCCGCTATCCTGTCGTCGCACCTGATCAAGCGCACCTTCGATCATCTCGCCTACGTCAGCCTGGTTAGTGTCATCGGAACCCGACCGTCGGAACGCACCCAGGAACTCGTGATTCCCGGCTGGCCCTACCAGCGGCGACGCGATCAGTCCGTCGCACCGGAACCCTGCCGCGCGTGCATGCTCAATCACACTCCGTAACACCGTCCGATGAATCGCCGGGTCTTTCACCACCCCACCCTTGCCGACCTCGCCCTTGCCAGCCTCGAACTGGGGCTTGATCAGCGGCACGCACACGCCGTCCGTAGTCAAAACTTGCGCGGCAACCGGAAACATATGGCTTAGCGAGATGAACGACACGTCGATCACGACCACATCGACCGGTTCGGGAAAAGATTCGATGTATCGTGCATTAGTCCGTTCCATCACGACCACTCTGGCGTCCTCCCGCAGTCGAAAGGCGAGCTGGCCATAGCCGACATCAACCGCGTAGACCTTCCGCGCTCCTCGCTGCAACACCGCATCGGTGAATCCGCCGGTACACGCGCCCAGGTCAGCGACGACCCTGCCATCAACACTGATCCCAAAAGTATCGAACGCATGGTCTATCTTGTCGCCGCCACGGCTAACGAAGCGCGGCTTCTGGCGAAGCTCAACGACGTGAAGAGCGGTCACTGGCATCCCTGCCTGTGTCACTTGCTGCCCGCCGATCAGCACGTCCCCGGCCAGAATCATCGCCCTGGCGCGTGATCGTGATTCCACCAGCCCACGCTCCACCAGCGCCAGATCGAGACGCATCCCCTGTTTCGCCATAGCGGTCAGCCCTCGTGCAGGTGTGCCGCGAACTGACGTGTCTGCGCGTGACAGAGCGCGACCGCCAGCGCATCGGCGGCGTCGTCTGGATGCGGAGCCATTTCGAGCGCGAGGAGTATCCGGACCATCTCCTGAACCTGTCGCTTGTCGGCCTTGCCGTATCCCACGATGGCGTTCTTGATCTCCGACGGGCTGTACTCCGTCACCGGGATTCCGCGTTGCGCCGCCGCCAGCAACACCACGCCCCGCGCCTGACCGACCGCAATAGCCGTCGTGACGTTACGGGCAAAAAACAACTGCTCCACCGCAAGCTCGTCCGGCTCGTGTTGCACCAGCAACTCAGTTATCGCGTTGTACAGGGTAACCAGCCGATCGGGCATTGGCTGTCCTGATGGGGTCTCGATCACGCCAAATTCGATAAGCCGGGAATCGCCATCGCCTTCGACGATCCCGTAGCCCAGGATTGCTGTACCGGGGTCGATGCCGATGGTCACGCGGGAGTCAGATGCGCGCATTGGTGCTTAGCCCACCTGCGCCAGCACGTCATCGGTGATGTCGAGATTGCTGTAGACGGTCTGGACGTCGTCGAGGTCCTCCAGCTTCTCCAGCAGCCGGATCGCCTTCACGGCGTCTTCTGGCTCCGTCGACATGATCGTAGTTGGTTTCATGATCAGTTCGGACGTTTCGATCTGATATCCCGCCGAGGCGAGTTGCTCCTGCACCTTGTGCAAATCCTGCGGCTCGGTGTAGACCTCCACCACCTCGTCCTCGTCAGAGACATCGGTCGCCCCGGCGTCGATCGCCGCCAGCGTCAGTTCGTCGGCATCGCGGTCGCCAACGGTGATCGCGATCACCCCGACCTGATCGAACATCCAGTTGACGCTGCCCGTCTCGCCAAGCGTGCCGTTGGCCCGCGTGAAGGCCGCGCGAACCTCGCCGACCGTCCGGTTCCGGTTGTCGGTCATGGCGAGAATCATGATCGCCACGCCGCCAGGACCGTATCCTTCGTAATAGAGTTCATCGAACTGCTCGCCGGTGTCCGACCCCACCGCACGCTGGATCGCCCGGTCGATGTTGTCCTTGGGCATGTTCTCGGTGCGCGCCCGTTGCACCGCCAGCCGGAGCCGGACATTCGCGTCCGGATCGGGTATCCCGGTCCTGGCCGCGACGGTGATCTCCCGGGCGAGCCTGGTGAATAGCTGACCTCGCTTGGCGTCGACGGCGCCCTTTTTCCGCTTGATGGTCGACCACTTGGAATGTCCGGACATATGGGGCAAATCTCCTCGGGTGTGATGAGTAGTGGACACGAAATAGCAATGTACTTCCAACTTGGAAGTATACCATCCAGAATTATCGATCCGAACCCGAAGCGACAGGTGCTGGCCGGGCCAATCAGGACTTTCCCGACACCGTATCTTGCATTTTGTCTGACAACCCGGCTACACTTCCCTTCAGTATGACGAGCGACCAGGAGAAGGGGACTGAGTCATGTGCCGCGCATTCGTCAACATACCGAGATCGGTGGACCGATAGCCCAACGCTTGCTGCGTGGGCTTTTTCTGTACCCGTTCCCGATTTCGCCGATTTCCAAACGTCGCATCGCCAGTGCCGCCGCCGCGACGTATTCATTCGGCCATCGAACGTCCGAAGTTGACCAACCTTGCGCTCCCGCCGGATCGACCACCAGTGCCGATGCCCGCACCGCGCTCGCCCGAGAGGTGGACCCGCTTCCATGGACTCCAGTCTTATCGCCAAGGGAAAAGACCAGGGATACCTGCTCTCCGCCGACGTCATGGCGGCATTTTCGAATGCTGAAGAGCCGGTGGAAACACTGGAAGAGTTTTACTCGGCACTGGTAGCCGAGGGGATCGATGTCCTCGAGCATCGTCCCCCGTCCACAGTCGCTGCCCCGGCTCGTCGCGCCCGGAGCGTATCCCGGCACCGCGCCGAGGCCGATTCGGCGCTGTCCTCCAGCGTCGGCGACTCCGTTCGCCTCTACCTCCAGGAGATCGGCGAGACCAACCTGCTCAATATGGAGGAGGAGGTCTGGCTCGCCACCCGGATGGAACGTGGCAAGTTCGCCGTGGAACGGCTGGAAGCGGAGACCTTGTCGCCAACCGAGCGGGCCGACCTGGCATCCGACTGCGAGGACGGCGAGCGGGCTCGGGCGCACCTGATCCAGGCGAACCTGCGCCTGGTGGTGAGCGTCGCCAAAAAGTATGTCGGACGCGGCCTTTCCTTCCTTGACCTGATTCAGGAAGGCAACATCGGCTTGATGAAGGCCACCGACAAGTTCGACTACCATCGTGGATACAAGTTCAGCACCTACGCGACCTGGTGGATTCGACAGGCGATCACCCGCGCGATTTCCGACCAGAGCCGAACCATTCGCCTTCCGGTTCACGTCGGCGAAACCATCAATCGGGTGAAAAAGACCGCCCATCGCTTGCAGCAGATCATCGAGCGCGAGCCGAACACGCGGGAGATCGCGCTCGCCATGGCGATCCACGAGGACAAGGTGCGGCAGGTGTTCGACGTTTCGCGCCATCCTGTCTCGCTGGAAGCCCCGGTTGGCTCGGAAGGCGATGCGCTGCTGGGTGACTTCATCGAGGACGAATCGCTGCCCGCCCCGATCGAGCTGGCGTCACATGGCATGCTCAAGGAGCAGATCACCGAGGCTCTTGTCCGGCTCACCGAACGAGAGCGCCGGATCGTGGTCCTTCGCTACGGGCTCGAGGACGGACGGTTCCGAACGCTGGAGGAGGTCGGCAAGGACTTCGGCATCACCCGCGAGCGCATCCGTCAAATTGAGGCCAAGGCATTGCGCAAGCTCCGCCAGCCCCAGCACAGCGATCGCCTGCGCGGGTACCTGGACGAGTAGTGCGGATAGCTCTGCGGACAGGATGCGAAAAACGTACGGGCCGGTCTTGTGCCGGCCCTCGTCATCTTCCAACGCATCTCTGCGTGAGGCAGGTCGGGTATTCAGCCGAGTTCGGTTTTAGGCGCCATCCCAACGCTTCAGGATCAACGAGACATTGTGCCCGCCAAATCCCATGGAGTTGGACATCGCGATCGGGATGTCCCCCTCGCGCGCGATATTTGGCACGTAGTCCAGATCGCAGTCGGGATCGGACGTTTCCTGGTTGATCGTCGGCGGCAACAATCCATCACGCATCGCCATCACGGTGATCACCACTTCCAGCGACCCCGCCGCCCCGAGCAGGTGCCCGGTCATCGACTTGGTCGAGCTCAGCGGAATGCGATAGGCAAGGCCGTCGAATGCACGCTTCACCGCCTGGGTCTCAAGTCGCTCGTTCAAAGGTGTCGACGTGCCGTGAGCGTTGATGTAGGCGACATCCGACGGGCCGATACTCGCGTCCTCCATCGCCAGCGCCATCGCCCGAGCGGCGCCAACGCCCCCCGGCGCAGGCTGCACCATGTGGTTCGCATCGTCTGTGGTGCTGTAACCGATCACCTCGCCAACGACCGTCGCGCCCCGCGCCTCTGCGTGCCCCAGTTCCTCCAGCGTCACCATCGCCGCCCCTTCGGCCAGCACGAAGCCATCCCGCCCGGCATCGAACGGTCGGCTCGCCCCCTCCGGGTTGTCGTTCCGACGGGACAAGGCGCCCATCGCGTTGAAGCCCGCCACGCCCATGCGTGTTATCGGCGCTTCGGAGCCGCCAGCCAGCATGACGTCGGCGCGTCCATCGCGGATCATCATGGCTGCCTCGCCTATCGCGTGGGCAGAACCCGCGCACGCCGAGACCGTCGCGAAGTTGGGACCCTTGGAGCCGATGTCGATCGCGACCAGGCCGGATGCCATGTTGGGCAGCGTCATCGGCACGACAAATGGTGACAGTCTTCTCGGCCCTTTGGTGATGAGCGTCTCGGTGCCGTGCTCGAACGTCTCGATACCGCCCATGCCGGTCCCCACCAGCACCCCCACCCGCTCGGCGATCGGCGCGATATCCAGGCCTGCGTGGGACACCGCCTCCCGGGTCGCAACCACTGCAAGCTGGCTGTAGCGATCCATCCGGCGGCTGTCCTTGCGGCCCACCGCCATCGCCGGATCAAACGCCTTCACCTCCGCCGCGAAGGTCGTTTCGTAGCCGTCGGCGTCAAAGCGGGTGATCGGCGCGACGCCCGAGCGCCCTTCTGCTACCGCACGCCACACGTCGTCGACCGTGTTGCCGATGGCGCAAATCGCGCCCAGCCCAGTGATTACGACCCGGCGCGGAGATTGTCGATGATGATCGCCCATGTATTCCTCGATTCGCGCCAAATGCGCCACCACTCTGTAGAGAGGTAACCACTCATTCTTGTCTGAGAAATTGTCGCATGGCGGTGGGTTGGTTGCATTGCAGCGGGTGTAACGAACGTGGTAGTCTGCGGCTTCGGTCGGTTCCGGGATCACGGTGCTTTCGATGTGGTCTTGAGCCTACACTCCGAGAGCCGGGAGCTGCTCCGCGCGGGACGTGTTCCGTGGCAGGCTGCGGCACCCACCTGCAAATGCAGGTTCAAGGCTCCACATCGACGCCCGCCCGGATGCCGACCTGCTATTCCCCTGACTCAACCCCTATCGCACACGGAGTTTGCGTACGATGATCGTCTTCATTGTCGGCCCGGACCCGTCGCTCGTTCGCGACGCCGCTCGGCGCCACGCAGGCAAGGCCGATCCCGATGGCCAATCCACCAGCGAGATGGACGGCAACATCGCCTCAATGTCCGACGTGATCGGGGCGATCTCCAGCGTCGGGTTCTTCTCGGCGGGCCGCGTTGTCATCGTCAATGACTTTGTCTCGAAAACCAACAAGACTGCCGGACGTGGCAAGAACGCTCCTGACTGGTCGGCGTTGTTCGGCGCGGTGCCCGAACCATCCACCCTGATTCTGGTCGAGCCGTCGATGGCCAGCGTGCCGGTCGGCATCCGCAAGGCGCTGCCGCCAGACGCGATTGTCGTTGAGGGCGATCCCCCGAGAGGTCCGTCCCTGGTCAAGTGGATCCGGGCAAGAGCGGGGAATCTGGACAGCGACATCAGTGATGCTGACGCGCGGTTTCTGGCGGAGTGGCTGTATCCGCAGTCATGGATGCAGCGAAGCAACAATCCCGCCTTCGACCGCCCGCCGAGCCTGGCGCTGATCGGCTCCGAACTCGACAAGCTGGCGACCGCCGCCGATCCGGGCGCGATCACCCGTCGGCACATCGAATTGCTGGTCCATCAGGGCGACAACGACCGCATCTTTGGCTTCATCGACGCGGTGATCGGCGGCAATCTCGCGGTGGCAACGACCGAGCTCGACCGCCTGATCGAAGCGGGCGAGGATCCGCACCGGATGCTGGCGCAGCTCGGGCAGACCGTCGAGCTGACCGCGATTCTTGCCTCGGCGGAGCGTCGCGAACCGGCTGCCGTCGGCAAGGAGATCGGGCTTGCAAACCCGGCGAGGATGAACGCCATCGCGCGTAGCCTGCGTGGATCATCCCCCGGCGGAGCAAATCGCGCGTTGCGGGTGATGACCACAGCCGACCGAATGATGAAAACGGGGCGGCTGCGTGATCCGATCGACGTGATTCAATACGTCATGACGTCGCTCGCGCCCAATTCGAAGCGGTCCTGACAATCCGACTCACCGAATACGATTCGGCAACCCAAACGGGCGGGGCTTATTTGCAGTGCCCCGCCCGTTCCTGTACTTCGCGCTCTGACTCAGGCTATGCCTGACCCATCCCGTTGAGCTTCGCGATCAGCCGGCTCTTGCGCCGGGCGGCATTGTTGGGATGAATGACCTTTTTGGAGGCGGTTCGGTCGAGCGCCGCCACCGCGGACGACACTGCCGCCTGGGCAACGTCCTGGTCGCCCGCCAGGATGGCAAGCTCGGCTCGCTTCACCAGTGTGCGTGACGATGATCGGTACTGTCGATTGCGCTCGAAATTGCGCGCGGCGGTTCTGATTCGTTTTCGGGCTGACTTGCTGTTGGCCACGGAATACCTTCCTCGATAACCTGATCATCGCCGGAATCCGACAACGTGTTGCGTGTGGCATGAGTAGTCGCCACGCTCGTGTGAGAGGACATAGGAATACAAGACCCGTTGCGAGCCTTCGGGGTATTCTACTCCAATGCGCGACTCTTCCTCAAGCCACGGGAAGCGCTATTGCACCGCGAACTCGTTTTCACCCAACACAGGGACACCATGAGTCAGGCACGGCAGCTTGCCGGATCGAGCAAACACCACGGCACAGCGGTCGATGCGGCAGCGCTCACCCCGGATACGGGCGCGGATGCCGGCGCGGGGCACCTCTCCCTTGCGCGCAACGCGATCATCGTCGGGCTCGCGTTCGTCCTGTCCCGGATTCTCGGTCTGGTCCGCGAGCAGGTGCTGGCCAGCCAGTTCGGCACCAGCCGCGAGATGGACGCCTATGTCAGCGCCTTCCGGATCCCGGATTTGCTGTTCCTGGTCGTCATTGCCGGCTCCTTTGGCGCGGCGTTCATCCCGGTATTCGGCGATTTCGTGACGCGAGGGGATCGCAAGCGGGCCAGCGAGCTGGCGTCGGCTGTCCTGACCTGGGCTGGTATCGCCGTTGTAGCAGTGTCACTGATCGCGTTCGTGCTGGCGCGACCGTTGATGGCGGTGGTCGCGCCGGGATTTGATAGCGAAACCACCGGTCTTTCTGTCGACCTGATGCGCATCCTGCTCCTGTCGCCGATCTTCCTCGGCACCGGAATCGCCTTCAAGGGCATTCTGGAGTCGCAACAGCAGTTCACCCTGCCCGCGCTGGCGCCGCTGATCTACAACGCCGCAATTATCGTCGGCGCGATCTGGTTTGCCCCAACTTATGGAATCCACGCCGTCGGGTGGGCGGTGATCGTGGGCGCGCTCGGACATCTGCTTGTCCAGGTTCCAGGGATCATTCGCTCGGATCTCACCTTCCGGCCGTCGTTGAGCAGGCAGGTCGATGGCCTGCGAGAAGTGGCGCGTTTGCTGGGACCACGGATCATCGGTCTTGCGGCGTTCCAGTTCAACTTCATCGCGATCAACGCATTCGCCTCGACCACGTCGGCGGAGCGAGTATCGGCGCTCAACTATGCCTGGCAATTGCTGATGCTACCACATGGCGTGATCGCGCTCAGTATCTCGACGGTGATCTTCCCCACCCTCGCCGCGTTGTATGGACAGGGAAAGGATGAGGACTTCCGTCGGACGCTGGATCGCGCGCTGCGTCCACTGCTCTTCCTCAGCATCCCTGCTGGGGTCGGCCTGCTCATGCTGCGGGAGCCGCTAGTCGCGTTCATCTACCAGCGCGGCTCATTCGGCAGCCGGTCTACCGAACTCGTGGCGACGCCGCTGGCCTGGTTTGCGATCGGCCTGCTTGGCTACGCCCTCACCGAAATCCTGAGTCGCGTGTTCTACGCGACTCGCGACACGAAGACCCCCGTCATCACCGGGGTCATCACCATGATCCTGAACCTGCTGCTCTGCACGCTCCTGATCGGATCATTGAGTCATGGCGGTCTCGCCATCGCCCTTTCGGCCACTACAGGCGCGGAGGCGGTCATTCTGTGGTTGTTCCTTCGCCAACGAACCGGTGGCGTGGTGAGCGTGGGGTTCGGATTCTGGCTCGTCAGGGTGGCGCTCGCCACCGTGGGCATGGCGCTGCTGATCTGGTTCACGCTCGACGATGTCAGGATCGCCCAGGCCGATGAGTCGATCTCCCTGATCCCGCGGGAAACGTTCTTCCTGTACGCGTTGGGGATGTATGTGCTGGCCTTCATCGTGCTCGCCTGGGTGTTGCGGATTCCTGAGCTGGAGCAGATGCTGCGCAAGCTGATCGGACGACTGCCCGTCGGACTTGCCAACCGCCTGTCGGTGCTGCTTCCCCGCGCCTAGCTGAGCGAGTCTGGAATCGACCGATGGTGGGTACGGACACTGCTCAGGAACGCAGACGTCTCGCGGGCCTCGCAGGTAGAGCTGGCGCAGGACGACATCCAACGCCTCCGTGCCTGCCAATGGGTTAGCGCGATTCATCGATTCCGTCCAGGTTGAGCGTTTCTATGAAGGCCTCGAGTAGATTTCGCGGAGGATGTGTCGGCTCCTGGCGATGCGGTTGCAATGACATAACGTCATCGCTTTTCTCTGCACATGAACTGGAGGTGCGGATTCGGTCTGCGTCACTTTGCGCCATCCGGATTGGCACGTTGGCTCGCCGGGCCAACGCAATGCCATCCGCAAAACGCGCCGACAATGCCGCCGACGTGGCGATTCCGTCCAGCCGCATCAACGTGTCGGTCATCCCATCCTTCCCGATGCGAACGGTAACGCCACCTAGGTGAAATCCAAACGCTTGCATACATGCTTCCAGCAACTCGTACATCTGACAGCGAGTCGAGTTGGTGACAAACGGCTGGGTAGCCAAAGATTGTGCGTCCTCGACCGAAATGGCGATCCCCATTCCATGGTCGTGGTCCGGCAAGCCAAGAAACAGCACTGGATGGCCATGCTGTGAACACCACTGGACGTTCTGGAAGGTCAAATCCACCATGTCGAAACTCCATTCATCGTTGGCTCGAGCAACCCGCCCTACGCAACTCCTATACCAATGGCGTCACGCGCTGCCTGGAGCGCATCGCGCAGGGAATAGCTGGCCGCAACGATCTGG
The DNA here is from genome assembly GCA_013698305.1 of Chloroflexia bacterium. Taxonomy (GTDB): domain Bacteria; phylum Chloroflexota; class Chloroflexia; order Thermomicrobiales; family UBA6265; genus JACCVC01. The sequence continues at coordinate 17,906 of JACCVC010000103.1, read as the reverse complement.
CTCCGGGTTTCCATAGATACCTGAGAATAGGGTATCGCGGTGACGCCATCTGGCTCGAAGGTGGAGTCCATGATCGCCATTGCTTCCTGATAGGAGGTCTCCACGTCCGCCGCGATTGCGGGTTCGACTGCCTCTATCGCGGGTGCGAACGGTTCGTACTGGCTCCAGACGCCGATCCAGTTATGCTTGAAAATCACCGTACTCTGGTCCGACCAGGTTTCCTCCTCGCTGGACACTTTCTTTGAAGCCACCTCATTCGCGAGCGCGATGATGCCGTCAAACTGTCCCGCAGCGCTGAAGTTGTCTCGCATGGTTAAATCATGCTGCAGCGTTTCGATGGTCCCGATCAATTCGTTCGCCACCGGAAGTGCGGAATCGAGGTCATTGTCCCGAAAGAGAAGAATTTCCAGCTTGTGGAATTCCTTGAAGTCCGGGCTGCTCTCGCCTTCGTCGAAGGCATATGGACGAGCGTCAATCGCCTCGTCCGTCTCAGGAAAGTTAGCCGCCAGCGCCTCAATCTCTTCATACGGCGGACGGGCTGAGACATAGGCGGCTTTCGCCATCTCAAGATCACCGCTCGCGATAGCATCTCGCAGCGCTTTGACGAGTGGCGCTTGATCAGCCGCTCGCTGCCGGAAGTAGTCGAGCCCGGCGTCCACCGCTGACGCAAAGTCCGGCGCGGACGTTGTCGGTTGGGGTGTCGCAGACAGTTGCGCAGTACCGCTGGCGCCCGCGCTGTGTTGAGCCAGCAAGGCTCCGATGACCGATCCAGTAGCGCTCGTCGTCACGAATCGGCGTGAAAACAGTTGATCAGGCATGATACTTTCCTTCCGTGCTGAAGTGCTGGCTCATCGTCATATATCTGCCTCCTCGATGCCTCTACGCAGTGTCGAGCAGGCAGTCATGAGACGGCGACATCTAATTCCGACTATATTAGTCGGAATTATTCGAATGCTACGGAGGTATGTTCCTGTTGTCAAGGTTTTTCCGTTGCTGATCTCGCCTGAAGCCGGTTTCGCTATACTTGTCGTACGCCTTGCTGACTATCGGTCCGCATAGGCATGCCCACGAATCATCCCTTGATACGTCGCTATACGACTGGAATGCCCATATCCCCCATGCCTATGAGTGAGCAATCATCCACCGCCCATATTCGCAACTTCTGCATCATCGCTCATATCGATCACGGCAAATCCACCCTGGCGGATCGTTTGATGCAGCGGACGGACACGATCGCCGACCGCGACATGTCGACGCAAATGCTCGATACCATGGACCTCGAGCGGGAAAAGGGCATCACCATCAAGGCGCGCGCGGTGCGTATGGGCTACACCGCCAGCGACGGCGAGCGGTATGAGCTCAACCTGATCGACACACCCGGCCATGTCGATTTCTCCTACGAGGTGTCTCGCAGCCTTGCCGCGTGTGAAGGCGCCCTGCTGGTCGTGGACGCGGCCCAGGGGATCGAGGCGCAGACGATGGCCAACGTCTACCTGGCGATGGAACACGACCTCGCCATGATCGCGGTGGTCAACAAGATCGACCTGCCCAACGCCGATCCCGAGCGAGTTTCCAAGGAGGTAGGCAAGTTTATCGGCCTGCTGGACGACGAGATCATCCCCGCCTCAGCCAAAAACGGCACCGGCGTGGCGGAGATCCTGGAAGCGATCGTCAAGAACATCCCGCCTCCGCCAGCAGACGGCGACGGGAACCCGTTGCGCGCACTGATCTTCGACTCCCACTACGACTCCTACAAGGGCGTGATTGCCTACGTCAAGATTGTCGACGGCTCGATCAGCGACGGCGAGGAAATTCGCGTGATGGGCACGAAGAAGAACACCGACGCCATCGAGCTCGGCTTCTTCAACCCGGACATGCAGGCGACCAGCTCGCTGTCTACCGGCGAGGTCGGCTACATCGCCACCGGCCTCAAGGTCGTCAAGGACGTCCAGGTCGGCGACACCATCACCCTGGCCGAGCGACCTGCCGCCACGCCACTCGCAGGCTACCGTCCCGCCAAGCCGATGGTGTATGCGGGCCTCTACCCCGCGGACAGTGAGGACTTCCCGATTCTGCGGGACGCGCTCGACCGGCTCCAGCTCAACGACGCCTCGCTCACCTATGAGCCTGAATCGTCGATGGCGCTTGGGTTCGGCTACCGGTGCGGTTTCCTGGGCCTGCTCCATATGGAGATCGTGCAGGAGCGGCTGGAGCGCGAGTACGACCTCGACCTGCTCGCCACCGCCCCGAGCGTGGAGTACGAGGTCCGGATGATCAACACCGACGAGATCCGGCGCATCGACAATCCGTCCGACATGCCGTCCTTTGGCGAGATCGAGGCGATCCGCGAGCCGTGGATGCACCTCAGCGTGATCGCGCCGTCTCGGTACATCGGCGCGATCATGGACCTGACGACCAACCGCCGGGCGCTCTTCGAAGAGATGATATACCTCGACGAGGACCGCGTTCAGCTCAAGTACGACATCCCGCTGGCCGAGCTGATCGTCGACTTCTACGACCAGCTCAAGAGCCGCACCCAGGGATACGCGTCGCTCGACTACTCCCTCGCCGATATGCGGGAGGCGAATCTGGTCAAGCTCGACGTGCTGGTCAACGGCCAGGCGGTCGACGCGCTGTCGGTGATCACGCACCGCGACGACGCCTACTACAAGGGCCGGGAACTTGTCCAGAAGCTTCGGCAACTGATCCCGAGGCAGATGTTCGATGTTCCGATCCAGGCGTCGATCGGTAGCCGGATCATCTCCCGCGAAACGATCAAGGCGATGCGCAAGAACGTCCTCGCCAAGTGCTACGGAGGCGACATCAGCCGCAAGCGCAAGCTGCTCGAAAAGCAGAAGGAGGGCAAGGCGCGGATGAAGGTCGTCGGCAGCGTCGAGATTCCGCAGGATGCCTTCATGGCAGTGCTCAGCATCGGCTCGTCCTCCGACAAGCCTTCGTCCTCGTAGTGCTGACCCTGTGTCGGCGTTTCTCCAAGTCTGTTTAAAGCCGTCCCATCCGCCCGTACGGGTCGACTCCATGTCGACCTTCGTTCGCTGAAGCACATATCAGAAGGGACCTTGCCGCCGATGGATTTTGACGTGCTTGCAGAGATAGCCGCGACCCGTGGTCTCGATCTTCGCGACGACAACGTGCAGATTCTCTTGACCAAAACGGTCCGTGAAGCCGGCAAGAACAACAGATTCGCGGGCGGATCGCTGCCGCTCACGCCTCGATGGCCAGTCGTGATGGATGCGCTCCGCGAGCCGGTGGAGTTCAAGGCGCTGGCGTCGGTGCTGAACCGACACTACCCCCCAGATCACGAATTGCTGGTCCTGACGACTGAGGATTACCCGCCTGAAGGTGGTGATGACATCCGTGTTCGCGATGTGGCTCACCTTGGAGCCGACGTGCTTGTCGCGGTGATCCCTTCCCTCCCTATTCTCGACGCCCATCGCGATCCGCGCACGCTCCAGCACATCGTCGCCCGGCTCCGCGCCTCTGACGGCTGTCCCTGGGACCGCAAGCAGACCACTCAATCCCTGCGCAACGCGCTGATCGACGAGGTGTATGAGGCGCTCGATGCCATCGACGCCGGCGACATGGACAACCTCGCTGAAGAGTTGGGCGATCTCGGGCTGCTGATCATGATGCACGCCCAGATCGCGGAGGAAGCCGGTCACTTCACGCTCGAGGACGTCTACGAGGGCATCACCGCCAAGGTCATCCGGCGGCATCCGCATGTCTTCGGTGACGATTCGAATCACGATGACCTGGACGTCGTGGGATTGTGGAAACGGGTCAAGGCGGAGGAGAAGGCGGCGGGCAAGTTGTCCTCGACCGAGAAGGCGGCGGACGGCCAGCCGCGTTCGATGCCAGCCCTCACCAGAGCTGCCCGAGTGCTGCAAAAGCATCCGTTGACCCCGGATCAACCCGCGCCTGCTGGGCCAGGCGGTGAGATGCTCGCTGTGATTGCGGGTATCATTGCCGCTGGCGACGACCCGGATGCTGTGCTTCGCGATGCGCTGAATCAGTATGTTAGTGAGTCCGATTGACGCCCAGGTAGCCCCGCGCCTTGTGTGCGGGTGCCAGCAACAACAACAACGATCAATCCCCGGACACAAGGTCCGGGGCCACATGTTGGCCGTCGATTGCTCAAGCGATCCGCCGATGACAACAATCATTCACAAAAACAGGGAGACTGCATGCAGGGCCTCGATGTGCAACCGGAAACGATCGATCGCTTCACGTGCGGAACGCTCCGCCTCGACCACGCTGACAACAAGGTCACGCTCAAGGGCTGGGTCAATCGCCGTCGCGATCTCGGTGGTTTGATCTTCATCGATCTGAGGGATCGGTTCGGCATCACCCAGGTCGTCTTCAATCCCGAAGTCCAGAAGGACGCCCACGAGCTTGCCGGCGACCTTCGCAACGAGTTCGTGATCGAGGTGTCGGGCGTGGTGCTGAAGCGACCCGAGGGTACCGTCAACCCGAACATGCCAACTGGCGAGCTCGAGGTCGAGGCGCATGCGCTGACCATCCTCAACCGGTCGAAGACACCTCCCTTCTACATCAACGAAGAGGTCGACGTCGACGAGTCCCTGCGGCTCAAGTATCGCTATCTGGACCTCCGCCGCCGCCGGATGACGGACAACATGATCCAGCGCCATCGTGTCGTCAAGCACATGCGTGATTTTCTCGATGAGCGAGGTTTCCTGGAAATCGAGACGCCGTTGCTGATCAAGAGCACGCCGGAAGGCGCCAGGGACTACCTGGTGCCAAGCAGTCAGTTCCCCGGCATGTTCTACGCCCTGCCGCAATCGCCGCAGCAGCTCAAGCAGTTGCTCATGGTGTCCGGGGTTGATCGGTACTTCCAGATCGCCCGATGTTTCCGCGACGAGGCCCAACGTGCCGACCGGCAACCGGAGTTCACTCAGCTCGACCTTGAGATGTCCTTCGTCGACCAGAATGACGTGATGGAACTGACCGAGCAGTTGTACACCGAAATCACCGAAAAGTTCTCGGACATGACCATCCAGACGCGACCCTTCCCGCGACTTACCTATCAGGAGTCGATGGATCGATTCGGCAACGATCGGCCCGATCTGCGCTTCGGCATGGAGTTGCAGGATGTCTCGGATGCGCTCCGCAACACGGAGTTCAAGGCGTTCAGGGGCGTGCTCGATGGCGGAGGCCAGGTCAAGACCATCGTCGTGCCTGGCTGCGGCGACTACACCCGAAAGCAGATCGACGAAGTCACCGACCTGGCAAAGCAGGCGGGGGCCAAAGGGCTTGCCACCATGCAGCTCCAGGCACAGGGGCTGAAGTCGCCGATCGCCAAGTTCCTGTCAGACGATGAGATCACGGCGATGACGACTGGCATTGGCGCTGGAGAGGGCGACCTGGTGCTGCTGGTCGCCGATCAGCCCGCCATCGTCGCCAAGGCACTGGACGCCCTGCGTTCGGAGTTTGGCGAACGTCTCGAGTTGGCCGATCCGAACGTCCTCGCCTTCTGCTGGATCGTGGAGTTCCCGCTGTTGGAGTGGGACGAGGAAGGCAACCGCTGGGATGCCACTCACAACCCCTTCTCCAGCTACCTCCCGGAAGACGAGCACCTGCTGGCGAGCGATCCGGGCAAGGTCCGGGCGAAGCAGTATGACCTGGTCGGCAACGGCTATGAGTTGGGTGGAGGCAGCATCCGGATTCACGACCGTGCGAAACAGGAGCGCATCTTCGAGTTGATGGGCCACAAGCTTGAAGATCAGCAGGATCGCTTCGGCGCGTTGCTGGATGCCCTGGAGTACGGCGCGCCTCCTCACGGTGGGATCGCGCCAGGCATCGACAGGCTCATCATGGTGCTGGCGCGAGAGTCCAACATCCGCGACGTGATGGCCTTCCCCAAGAACCAGCGCGGCATTGACCTTATGCTCAACGCGCCGGACCTCGTGGCGCCAGAGCAGCTCGATGAGCTCGGCCTCGACATTCGTCAGGACGCAGCTCAGGACGCCAGGGCGAAACTCAGGGAAGCAGCCGTCTCCGCCGCCGAAGCGGAGACGGCGCCGGCGCCGGATGCGCCCAAGCCCTGATCCTTTAGTAGCCGGAGAAGATACGGGAAACTCGTGATGACTGAACCCCGGGGGCAACAAATCACTCCAGCGATGCGTGGAGTGATTTGGTATCGGGCTGGCGTCGGCGTCGTGTTCCGGTGGTGTATCTTGTCACACAGACATTCGCGTTGCCCGGCCTGGCATGAACGTGCCGAGAACGCAGGCAGAAACCTGTGTTCACTCGCTTCGTTCCGCGAGATCCCTCAACAATTCCTCGGCAACGTCGACCTCGTTCCAGGGCCGATGCTCATCGCCCCAGATGATGCTGGTTTCGTGACCCTTGCCGGCCAGCAGCACGCAGTCACCGGGTTCTGCGAAATCGAAGGCGACGGTGATCGCCTCTCTCCGGTCGGTGATGGCCAACACAGTTTCCCCACGAACCGCACCCGCATTGACCGCGCCCTCGACGATCTGCCCGATAATCAGGTCGGGATCCTCGTGTCGCGGGTCCTCGCTGGTGACGATGGTGATGTCGGCAACCTGCGCACAGGCGGCGCCCTGCAATGGACGCTTCTCGACGTCCCGCTCCCCGGCGCTTCCCGTTACCACCAGCAACCGGCCCTCCGTGTATTGGCTGCGCAAGAGCGTGAGGATCGTTCGGATCGACTCCGGCGTATGCGCGTAGTCCACGATCACCCGGAACGGCTGACCGACATCAACCGGCTGCATCCGGCCCGCTACCGGCTTGGCTCGCTCCAACGCACGGGTAGCTTCTATCATCGGCACGCCGCAGGCCTCCGCCAGACCCAGGGCGCAGAGGGCGTTGGCGACATTGAACCGACCCGGCACCGGCAGCAGCATCGCATGCAACACGTTGTTGCCTACCACAACATCGAAAGCGCTGCCATGGCCGGCCATCTGTACGTTGACCGCCATGATGTCGGCGTCCTTGCCCATCGCGGAATAGGTCCGACAGTCGGCTCCGTCAGCGTAGCCTCGGATCGACCGTGCACCTTCGTCCTCGTTGTTGAGGACGACGACGCCTCCGTGTGAGGCAACCCGTTCCAGCAACGTCGCCTTGGCCCGACGATAGTTGCCGATCGTCTTGTGATACTCGAGGTGTTCGTGCGTGATGTTGGTGACGCCCGCCATCGCGAACCGCACACCGTCCAGCCGGTGTGTCGCCAGGCCATGCGACGTGGCCTCGATCACGGCAAATCGGATCCCGGCGTCGACCATCTCGCGAAGATATCGCTGGACATGGTTGGATTCGGGCGTGGTCTGGTGGCCGAGGTCGTAGCTGTCGCCGTTACCTATGCGTACCCCGACCGTTCCTATCGCACCGACCTGGTGTCCTGTGCCCTGAAGGATCCCTTCGAGCATCGCCGAGGTGGTGGTCTTGCCGTCGGTCCCCGTGATGCCGATCACGGTCAACTCATGGGAAGGATGTCCGTAGCACTCACAGGACACAATTGCCAGCGCTGCACGGGACGAACCCGAAACCACGATCTGCGGCGTCTCGACATCCTGCTCGCGCTCGACCAGCAGCGCCGCCGCCCCCGCATTGGCGGCTCGCCGGGCAAAGTCGTGCCCGTCAACCTCTCCGCCTATCAATGCCGCAAACAGCCCGCCGGGTCGAACGAAACGAGAGTCGTAGGTGATATCCGTCAGAATCGTCGCAGGGTCGCCGATGATCCGGGAACCGTGAAGTGTCTCGGCGAGCGTTCCGAGCGTGACATTCCGCGTTGATGGTCGCAAATGGGAGTACATGCTTGCTACTATCCGTGGATGATGTTCAGGCGTTGGGCAAGCCAGGGAAGAACGGGCACGTAGCGGCGTTCCATTGTCTGCGGGTAGGTGACGATCTCCCCACCGAAGCCGGTCTTGAACCGGTACAGACCTCGCCAATCGCTGCCACGGGTACCAGCAATCGTGTTGGAGTCTTCGGACTTTGTCGACTCCGGATCCTGGAGTGGAATGCCCCAGAGGTCGTAACGTTTGGCGCCGCGCCCTCTCCCCCACTTCATCGCCTCGAATTGCAGAGCAAACGCGGCGCCATGTGCGCGATGCTGCGTGGATGAGCCTCCGTACATATAAACGGCTTCGTCTCCGAAGGTCGCGGAGATCACCGCCGCCGCCAGGTGGCCTTCCGACCAGGCGCCCAGCATCACCGCGTCATCACCAAACATCTGGACGAAATCGTTGTAGTAGTCGAGCGAGTGAATACCAAACTCGTTGCGCTGAGCAGTGTCCTGCATTAGCCCGTAGAAGGTCGCAATGGACTCAGGCGACCGGACCATATCGCGAATATCGACTCCGCGTCGGTAGGCGAGCCTCACGCTATATCGAGTTTTCTGGTGCATTTGCTTGAGCAGCGCATCGTCATCCAGCAGGGGCGCCACCACCGTGCGCTCCGGCTGAAAGTGGGCTGGACCAGCCACCACCCCGGCATCGTGAAATGTCCCAGGCAGTCCCAACGGCTCGTTCGGCTCGACGATCACGGAGATGGCTCGTTGGCGGCGAGCCGCCTGGTCGATCATGGCCCACAACTCCGGCCAAAGCGTCTCGGCGTCCCCGGCAATCATCGGGCCACGGGGAATATATCCTATGCTCAATGGACCCTGCCGCCGAAACAGGATCTGCGCCATCGCCGTGCCGTTTGGTCCTTCGACCAGGATCCGCTCAGCAATCCAGCCGTGGCGCTGCTTGAAGTCGCCCCAGGTCCACGATTGCAGCAAATGGCCGCCATGCTCTCGCAGCCGGGCGTTCCACGCGACTGCGGGATGCGAATTGCTGACGTTCGTTGCCGCGGCCTCTGTGGTGGAAATGAGATCCCCCAATCGTCGTCGTCTGACGTGCAATGATCTTGCGAATCTCGTCTGTCACGAATCGTCCGTGTCGAGGAGCAGCGGATCCACCACGGCGGACGCTTCCTCAAGTGCCGCCTCAAGCAACTCCTCGTCCGCCTCGGGTGCGGACTCCGCGATACTGCGTAGGAGGCGTATCGCTGCTTTTCCGCCGACCTCCCCGAGAGCATTAATCGCCGCCTGCCGGACTTCAGCGTCGTCGTCACCAGCGAGATCGGCAAGCACCGGCAGTGCCGTCGTGTCGCCCAGCCGACCGGCCGCCCGCGCCGACTCGAATCGGAGCTCAGCGTCATCGCTGGCGGTTTCGTTCAGAATCCGGGGCAGGAACTCCGAGTTCATCGACCGACCCATTGCGTAGAGCGCCGTCGCCCGGAACCCGGTGTCATCCTCGTCGAAGAAGAAGTCGATCGCGGAATGGATTCGCTCGTCTCGCGCAAAGACTGACGCTGCTTCCAGAGCTCTGGCGCGGACATGCAGCGACTCGGCGCTATCCTCGATCGTCGAGAGCAGCGCGTTCCGCACCTGTTCCGCCAGAGCGTCATCGCACTCGCCCAGCTCTGCCTGCTCGGCATACCGGGCCAACGCTCGCGCCGCTTCCGCCCGAACGTCCTCGGAAGGATCGTCATTGAGCATGGCGATCAGGGTCAGCGCCAAATCGGGGTCGGTCACTTCCCAGAGTCCGGTGATCGCGTGTTGCCGCACGGCCGGTTCCGGGTCGTCGAGCAGTGAGCGCAACACTCGCCCAAACAGGTAGTCGACACGCTCTTCCGCGAGGTCGTTCAATTCGCTGACGACCGCAATTCGGACATCAGGCGCGACGGCATCCCAGAATAGTCGCACCTGCCGCACGTCGCGGGCGGACAGGTCTGACAGGCCAATCAGCACGCTTCGCGGGTACACGCCGCGACGCAGCGTCGCTTCTACCTCGTCGAGACCCGGCTTTGGCTCCTCCGCGACTTCGCTGGCATCCAGACCATCGTCATCCGTTTCAGGAGCGAATACCCGGATACCGTCGAAGTCATCATCAGGATGCTGAGTCATAAGTGAGAATACCGGACCCGTCATCGGACACCGAGGGCATTCCCTCGATGGCCGAGCGGAGCGAGGTCTCGGATGCGGGTCGTTCGATGTTGACCGCCACGAGTACATCATCGAACGTTGCCGTCCAGGTTTTGCCGTCCTGCTCGCCCACTCGCTCGAAGGTCGCCTCGACGACATCCTCGATCCGCCGTCGACGTCGCTCGCTCAACGGCTTCTCGGAGCTGAGTCGCGGGAATCGACCCTCCGTAACCAGCCACTCGCTCGACACGGCTGTGTCGTATGTCAGCGGTCGGAACACGTACTTGGCGGCACGGCGGTCGTCGAGCTCCAGGAACCGATCCTGCTGCTCATCATCCTCCAGGTATTCGATCTTGTAGTGACCGTCGTTGTCGGTCGCCTGGATTGAGAGCATCGCGCCTGGCACCAGTTTTTCCTCGTAGAAGTCATCGAGCCCGAGCAGGAACCCGCCACGGGTCTGGGTCGGATAGCGGACCTCGACCAGGTAAACCGAGTTCTCGAATTGGGGAATCTCGACCGTGATCACCGCCGCCCGCTGCTCCGCCATCACCGGAGCGGGCAGGAGTGATTGCAGCTTCTCGTCGAGCGGCAGCAGTCCATAGGTGAACTCGTAAAACGAAAGCGTGTGCTCGACCGAGGTCGCCGAGCGGGGATCGGTAGACCCGAGCGGCGCCTCGTCGACCAGATACCGGTAGTCCGTGCCGATGTCGCTGGCCTTGCGCCGGGTGGTGCCGATAGCGGAAAGCTCGGTCGTACCCCAGAACGGCTGATCGTGGGTGCCAATGAACTCGAAACCGCGCTCGGACGACAGGCGGTAGTTCAGCGCGAACCGGATAGTGGCGAAGTCAGGCGAGCTGCGCCGGGCTCCGAGCACATCCTGCGCGAGCACGTCATCGGTCAGCGGCCGCTCCTGCTCGTTGATGTCGTCGGCGATGCGGCGGAGGTTGCCACGGCTGAGCCGGACGAGTTGATCCTCGGCCATCCAGCGATCACCGAACCTGGCGAACCGGGATTCCTTCTCGATCCGTTCCTGTATCGCCGCACTGAGCGCGTCGTCAGTGAAGCCAGAGAAGTCCGACAACTGGCGCGCTGGCACAGGCGCCGGCGCGGCGACCTCCTCGACAATGGGTTCGCGTTGGCTCACCGGCGGGGTGACGACCGCAACTGGCTCCGGCGTCTCCTCGACGACCAGTTCCGCTGCTTGCTGTTCAACTTCTTCCGGCTCGGCTGCCACCACCTCGGCCACAGGGGCTATGTCCTCTGGGACAACCTCTGGCTCAGGGGCGGCTTCCTCCTCGACTTCCTCCAGTTTCAGCGTGGACTCGTCCGGGGCGACAGGCGCCTCGGCTGCCACTGGCTCGTCCGTCTCGGACCCGGGGATATCGGCGACTGGCGCTTCTTCAACAACCGGCGGGACATCCTTCGCAAGGCGCTCCAGCGTCACGCCGCCCATCTCGCGTTCTGGTGGTGCAGTGATCCCGTCCAGCACTTCGAGATCGCGTTCGACACTGGCGATCTCGTCGCGCGTGTCGGAAATCTGGGCCGCGATTTCGGCGTTGATGACGATCTTCGGCACCGGCTTGGCGGTCCGCAGTGGGCGTTCCGGCGCTGGCTCGGGCGTGATGAATCGCTCCGGGAAACTGTGGCGGTTGTCGAGTCGCATCTCCAGCGGCGGCGTGCCCTGTCGTGAGGTAACGACGTACGCTTCGTCGTTCACCGTGATCAGGGCAAAAACCTGATCATTGGCGGCGAGCGCCTTGTGAATGGTATCGGCGCGAACCTCGGAATCCGACGTCAGATACGCCTCCAGCGAGGCGAGGCTCACCTGAATTGGCGCATAGCTCGAGCCGAACATGCCTCTGGCTCGCAGCGCCTGAAACGCCCGCTCCGCTACCTCCTTCTGCGCCTTGGTGCCATTGAAGGAAACGGCAGGTTCCGTGTGTTCTGCCACCATAGATGATGTCTCCCGTGCGTGAATTGAAACGATTTCGACGTTGAGGTTATGGAGGTTTGTGAGGCGGCTTAACCTTGAGCGGCGGCCTCTCGCAAGGCGGCAACAAGCTCGTCGGTCGTCATCGGTCGCCCGGCCTTGCGCAAAATGTCGATCAGGGCCGCTACGTCGTCGCGTGTCAGCTCCGGCATTTGGGTATCTTTCGCCATGTCGGTCTGGTGTCTCCTGGTGTAGATGCTCCTGGGGCAGCGCACCACAAAACGGGATGGGTGGCCATCCCGAGCGCAATGGGTAGTAGTGTAGGCGATTTCGCAGTAGTCCCGCAAGCATGTCTCCACGCACTCGGCGGGTACTATCGAAAAGGTGCGATTGACCTCCGCGACGCCGGAGGGTACAACGACGTTGGCGTGTCACGGGCAGGTGTCATCCCAACATCCGTACAGGATCCTCGACCCGTTTAACAGAGGCTAGAAACGTCAATGGCAAGAATGCCAACATCCCGTTACGACGTCCTGAAAAACCGACCGTTGATGATCCTGTCGTCCGGGCACTTCACCATCGATATGTACGCCGGGCTCCTGCCAGTGCTGTACCCGCTGTTGACCGACCGGTTCGATCTCGACCTCCAGTCCGTCGCGCTGGTGTCCCTCGCTTATGGCGGGGTCTCCTCTATCTCCCAGCCGCTGTTTGGCTATATCGCCGACAAGTTCGGTACCAGATTCACCGGTCTGGCGATGGCCTGGACGGCGCTCCTCTTCGCGACCATCGGCTTCGCGCCGAGCTTCGAGACGCTGCTGATCCTCGCGTCGTTGGCGGGGCTTGGCTCCGGCGCATTTCACCCGTTCGGGGCGCTCAACGCCAACGCGGTGATCCCCGAGGGGCAGAAGAACACCGCGATGTCGGTGTACGTCACCGGTGGCACCCTTGGCGTCGCCCTGGGACCGATCGTCGGCGCGGTATTGTTCACCGTGTTCGGCGTGCGGGGCACAGCGGTGATGATCCTGCCCGGCCTCAGCATCGCGATCTGGATGCTGCTCGTGATGCGAGACGTTTCCTTTACCGGCTCCCGGTATCAGGATGCGGCGGCGCGGGCGCGGGGAGCCCCGTCACTGCCACTGACGGTCATCACCATCGTCATCCTGGTGATGATGTTGCGGATGGTGCCGACCATCGGCGTGCAGAACTTCATTCCGGTCTGGTACGAGCGCCTCGGCTACGGCGCGGGATTTTACGGCCCGCTCGCGACCACGGTGGTGCTGGGCAGCGCGGTCGGCGCGCTCGGCGCGGGCTCGCTGGCCGATCGGTACGGACGACGCACCGTGATCCTCGCTACCCTATGGCTCACTATCCCCGCGATCATCCTGTTCGCTGAATTTCCGGGACCGCCAGCCTTCGCCACCGGCGCGCTGGTCGGCCTGCTGGCCGCCTCCACCGGGCCCCTCCTGCTGGTGATGGCGCAGCAACTGATGGTGGGCAGAGCGGGCATGGCGTCCGGCCTGATTCTCGGGTTGAGCTTTATCGCCGCCGCGTTGAGCGCACCGCTCTTCGGCGCGCTTGCCGACGCGATCGGACTGCAAAACGCGATGCGGAGCCTGCCAGTCCTCGTGATCATCACCATCGGCGTTGCCTGGTTCCTGCCGGACGAAGCTCAGGTTCAGCGGCTGTCGGCGGTGCCAGAGGCGTGGCAGTCACCAGACGCCGCAGAGCAACCAGACGTGGCATAGCCCTTGCGCCGTGTGCTTCTGAACATCGGATTCACCACGCAGGTGGTTGCGATGAGCACGGAGGCATCACATGTTCGACAAGGTCAAGAATGCGCTCGGGAACGCTGGCGAGCTCGGCAGTATTGGTGACATCAAGCAGTACGCCGAAGACCTGAACTTCCCGGCATCGAAGGACGAAGTCGTCTCGCAGTTGCAGACGAAGGGCGCGGACGACGGTTTGATCTCCAAGGTCAAGGAAATCGGGCAGGATTATTTCTCCGACCAGAACGATTTCCTCAGCACGTTCATGACGAACCGGTAGCGCCGACCTCGCAAACTGACCCTACCCGTCTGAACACCCGCGTGGCAGAAGTGTCTCGCGGGTGGTTTGTGCAGTCCTGGCTGGTGGTCGCGAAGCTCGCGCCTTGCATCAACGGGGCAGGGCTGTATCATTGCGCCATACGCACAAGGTTGTTTTTCGTACACGTGCTGGCGGCACATGCTTTCGGACAGTGGATACGTTCCATGGGAATGGTGGCGGATTCTCTTGTCGACAGTGGACCGACCTCGTTGCGAATGCCAGCCGGGAGTTTGGCCACTTTCTCGAAAGTGGCTCCCGCGTTCCGGGTCCAATCGGCGATTCGATCATTTTTGTTCAGGAGGTAACCCGCATGAGAAACCTGTCCCGATTCCTGCTTGTCCTGACGCTCCTGCTCAGCACCACCGCCTCGGTTGGCGTGGCGTCCGCTCAGGAGGAAGAAGAGCTTCGCTTTATCGTCGTCACCCACGGCCAGGCATCCGATCCCTTCTGGTCGGTCGTCCAGCGCGGAACCGCCCAGGCCGAAGAGGACATGGGCGTGACAGTTGAGTACCAGGCCCCGACCACGTTCGACATGGTGGCGATGTCGCAGCTGATCGACGCCGCCGTTGCGTCCGAGCCGGACGGCATCGTTGTCTCGATTCCCGATGCCGATGCGCTGTCCCCGTCCATTGAGGCGGCAGTCGAAGCCGGTATCCCGGTGATCTCGATCAATTCCGGCGCTGAGACCGCCGAGGAGCTTGGATTGCTGCTGCACGTCGGCCAGACCGAGTACGAAGCAGGTCTTGGCGGCGGTCAGTTGATGGGTGAAAACGGCGTCACCACCGCGATCTGCCTGATCCAGGAAGCCGGCAACGTCGGTCTCGAGGACCGTTGCCGTGGCTTCACTGATGGACTTGGCGAGAGCGGCGGCACGGTCGAGCAGCTTGTGGTCGACCTCAACAACCCGACCGAGGCGCAACAGCGCGTCGAAGCGGCCATCACCTCGAATCCTGACATCGACGGCATCATGGCCCTCGGCCCGACCGGAGCGCAGCCTGCTCTGCTGGCGATCGACGCCGCCGGAGCCACTGACAGCGTCGCCCTCGCGACCTTCGATCTCTCGCCGGACGTGCTGCAGGGCATCCAGGACGGCACTGTGCTGTTCGCCATTGACCAGCAGCAGTACCTGCAGGGGTATCTCCCGATCGTGCTGCTCTCCCTCTACCAGACCAACGGCAACACCGTCGCCAACGACGTGTTGATGACCGGCCCCGGCATCGTCGATGCCAGCAACGTCGATCAGGTGATCGACCTGACCGAGGAAGGCACCCGATAACACTCGAGCAGGGGGCGCAATTAAGGTTGCGTCTCCTGCTCTCGTTTCGCAATGGCGGTTTGTGAGTTGAGTGAGTTGAGTTCCGACAAAACGGACGCGTAGCGGCAGATCCTATGTCTGCCTAGGGTGATGAATTGCCAGATCGGGCCGATACAGGCATGTCCTGAGCAACGCCGAAGGAATATGCCACTACGCGTCAATGTTTGTGAGATTCATTGTAGCCCGCCGGGCGGGTATCCCGATGGAATCCGCCCCACATGGAAGAACGCGCCAGATGTCAGCTACCAACGCGGCCACTTCCGAAGATCGACCGCTCAAACAGGACGACCGGCTCCAGCAATCGAGCATGTTCCGTCGCCTCCTGCTGCGACCCGAGGTCGGGGCCCTGGCGGGCGCGATCGCGCTTTGGGCGTATTTCGCGATCGCCGCCGGCGATCGGGGTTTTCTCTCGTGGGGCGGCACGGCGAGCTACCTTGAAGTGGCGGCACAGCTCGGAATCCTTGCAATCGCGGTTTCGCTGCTGATGATTAGCGGGGAGTTCGATCTTTCGATCGGCTCTATGATCGGCGCGGCCGGCATGATCATTTCGATTCTGGCGGTCGAATACGAACTCAATCTCTGGCTCGCGATGCTCGCCGCGCTGCTCGTCAGCATCGCCGTCGGCTTTGGCAACGGGTTGCTGGTGCGGTTAACCCGCCTGCCATCGTTCATCATCACCCTCGCCACGCTCTTCGTCATCCGGGGATTAACCATCGCCATTACCCGCATCGTTACCGGGCGCACCAACGTTGGCGACCTCGACGAAGCAGCCGGATATGCATCTGCCCAACGGCTCTTCGACTCGAAAATCATGATCCTGGGGGCGGGGTTTCCCATCTCCATTTTCTGGTGGATCGGGCTGACCGCACTTGCGACCTGGGTGCTGATCCGCACGCCGTATGGAAACTGGATATTCGGCTCAGGCGGTAGCGAACAGGCCGCCCATAACGTCGGCGTGCCCGTCAATCGGGTCAAGATCTCGCTCTTCATCGTGACCGCCGTTGCCGCCTGGCTGGTGGCGGTCATACAGGTGCTCGCCTTGCGCGGCGCCAATGTAATCCAGGGCGAGCAGCGAGAGTTCTATGCGATCATCGCCGTGGTCATCGGCGGCACGCTGCTCACGGGCGGCTACGGCTCCGCCATCGGGGCTGCGATCGGCGCGCTGATCTACGGCATGGTCCAGCAGGGCATGATCTATGTCGGCATCGACTCCGACTGGTTCCAGGTGTTCCTCGGCAGCATGGTGCTGTTCGCGGTGCTGCTCAATCAATTCGTCCGCGTGCGTGCAATGAAGGTCCGCTGATGACGATTTCCTCGGCCCCGGGTTTGATCGATGTCGCCAGTATCTCCAAGTCGTTCGGCAACGTCCGGGCGCTGCACGACGTCTCGATGAGCGTGTTCAGCGGCGAGGTGCATTGCCTGCTCGGGGACAACGGCGCGGGCAAATCAACGCTGATCAAGGTCCTCAGCGGTGTCCACCCGCCCGACAACGGCGAAATGCGCATCGACGGCGATCCGGTTCGGTTCGGTTCGCCTCGCGACGCGCTCCGGGCCGGGATCGCGACGGCCTATCAGGACCTGGCGATGATCCCGCTGATGAGCATCTCCCGGAACTTCTTCCTGGGCAACGAGCCGACGGCGGGATGGGGACCGTTCCGACGGTTCGATGTCGCCACCGCCGACGAGATTACCCGCGTCGAGCTCAACCAGATGGGCATTGCCATCCGCGACACGTCCCAGCCGGTCGGGACGCTCTCCGGGGGCGAACGGCAATCCGTCGCCATCGCGCGGGCGGTCTACTTCGGCGCCCGCATCCTGATCTTGGATGAGCCAACCGCCGCGCTCGGCGTCAGGCAGGCTGGTGTCGTGCTGCGGTACATCGCCCGCGCCAGGGAGCAAGGCCTGGGGGTGATCTTCATCACTCACAACGTCCACCACGCCTGGGCCATCGGCAACCGCTTCACGCTTTTGAGTCAGGGCCGGTCTGAAGGCACCTACCTCAAGGGTGAGACTAGCCGCGAGCAGATCAGCTCGCTCATGGCCGGCGGCGCCGCCCTGGAGGAGCTGGAGCACGAGCTTGGTCGCGACGCTCCGCCATCGGCAGCCTCGTGGCCTCGACCTGAATCCGACGAAGGCGAGAGACCAACTCCTCCATTAGGCGACTGAACGCATCCAGGCGTAACGCTCTGCCGCTTGATTGACCGCGTTATGTAGGGTGGGTACGATTGAACAGGCTTTCGAGGCAACCGCCGTCAACTTCGCCAGTGGGTGAGCATTCACACGACTCCACGACCGTCAGCGCTTGGAATTGCGAATGCGTCAGGAGGATCGGACCATGAAACGACTTTTCACCGTCGGCCTCGTAGCGACCATGCTTTTGACCGTGTTCGGTTCAGCCCAAGCGGTGACTGCGCAGGACTTGAGCGGTGACGACCTGTGCGATGTCGCGATTGCCCAGTCAGGGACAGGTCAGGGGCAGTTTGGCAGATACTCGCTGGTTCAGGCGCCCGCGATGGGTGGTTCCGGAAGCCAGGTGGTGGTCGGTACCGACGGCGACAACGTGCTCCATGGCGGGTCGGGCAACGACCTGCTGTGTAGGCTCGGTG
>JACCVC010000043.1 GCA_013698305.1 Chloroflexia bacterium | reverse complement strand
GTCGCTTCAGGAGGAGTGGTCGGCTGAGGCGTGTCGGTCGCCAGGGCAGATTGCGTCGGAACAATGGTTGAGGTGCTGGTCGGAACTGGAGTTTCCGCCGGCGCCACCGTCTCCGCGGGCGCGAGAGTACTCGTCGGCCCAGGGGTTCCGGTCGGCGCGGCAGTGCTCGTTGGCGCCATCGTACTGGTCGGGGCTGGTGTTACGGTCGGAGGCTCTGGCGTCGGTGGAACTTGGGTTTCCTCAGGATCGGTCGGGCCAATCGGCACCAGAGTTTCGCTCGGTGAGGCGACGATTGTCGCCTCTGGAGTGCCAGGAGCCAGCGGTGTACCGGTCGGCGTCGCGAGAGCAGGTGCCGGTGTGCCTACCGGCGCGTCCACGGCGACATACTGGACTGGTCGATCTCCCACCCGGAGATACACGTTGCCGAACGGCGGCACGGTCTCTCCCGCGCTGGTCAACGCCGGAAGCTGACCGGCACAGCCCACCTTTGCGAGTTCCTCACCGGGTACGCCTTGCTCGGACGCAAGCTGGAACTGCTGGCCCGCGAAGGTGAAGGTTTGAGGCAACGTCGTTGGCGTCCCGGATTCAGGCACCAGCAGGTATCGAACGAGTCCCTCGTCCAGACCGGTCGCGAACAGTTCGTTGAACGGTTGCTCGGCCGACACGGCGTAGATCGAGCGGCCATCGTCGGTGGAGCCGATCTCGAGGAGGGTGTTTGGGGTGAGATCGGTCTCCAGGCCGGCAGCGACGAAGATGCCGCCGTCGCCCTGGATAGTGCCTACATTGAGAGCTTCGCTCGGGCATGTTGTGTCCGGCGCATTCAGATACTGGGGTAGATAGCGGCCAGCGTTGCCATCCACTGTGGTCGAGGGAACATAGAATGCCGCCAGCAGATCGCCTTCGGGTCTGACGTAGACTGTCGCGCCTGTGTCGTCGGAACGTTGCTCGAGTTGCGAGACGTCGACGGTCACGTCCCGGTCGAATGTATAGCGCTCGCCGTCGACTGAAATCTCGCCGGGCAAGCCGCCTGTGGACTCGGCCTGTTGAGCGTTCGCGACGATGCTCCCGAAGGAAGGAGGCATGAAGGAACTCGATACCAACAGTGCCATCAATGCGGCAACCCATGACCGCCGGAATCTCATGGCTCTACTCCCTGTATTTCAGCGCCCCGCGCGATTGCGATTAAAGTGAACGAGATGAACTCTTGCTTGTCTCGAACGGAAAGCGCACGATTCACGCCACCATACTTCAGATTGCCTATGATGGCACGCATAATGCACTTCGCCCTCCCGACAGATCCTGAGTTCCTGTTCGGTCAGTATCAGCGTGAAGCGTGCGTGAGCAGGACGGAAGTGGTGCTACAGTGTGAGCCAACAGTACCTCTGTTCCAGTTGATGCGGGAGGAGATCATCAATGCGTGACGTGTCTCGTTCGAAGTTACATGCTCGGCTCGTTGGACTTATGGCCGTGCTGACGCTGCTCGTCGTCATGAATCCGGCGATTGCCACCTTCGCGTCAGAGCAGGTAGGCCTCGCGAATATCCACCGGAGCGCCGCCCTCCAGGCCGAAGAAACCGATCCGACCCAGGCGAACGCCGCGAACGTGAACGTGGAGCTGGTCTTTGACTCGTCCGGTTCCATGGCACAGGAGATCACACCGGGTGTGACGCGTATCGACGCCGCCAAGAATGTGCTGAACGATGTCATCGACGCCATTCCGGAGCGCGAAGGGGTGAATGTCGGGTTCCGGGTGTATGGCCACGAGGGCAGCAATCAGGAAGAAGACCGTGCGGAGAGTTGCCTCTCGACCGACCTGGTGGTCCCAATTGACGGCATCAACAAGGATGAACTTCGCGCCGCGGTCGAAACCTACGAGCCAGTAGGATGGACGCCGATCACCCTTGCGTTGCAGGAAGCGGCGGAGGACTTCTCGCCGCCGGGCGAAAGCGAAGTCAACGCAATTGTCCTGGTCACTGATGGTCTCGAAACATGTGATGGCGATCCCTGTGCCGCCGCGAGCGCGCTGGCTGAGGGCGATGTCGCCGTGACGACCTACGTCATCGGTTTCGGCCTGACGCAAGAAGAACAGGCAACCCTCCAGTGCATCGCCGATGCCGGCGGCGGTCTCAACCTCGGCGCTGGCAGCGCGGAGGAGTTGAACGTCGCCTTGTTCACCGTACTTGAAGAGCTACAAGTCGTCGTCCAGACGGGCATCCTTGAGATCGAAGCCTTCGCTGACATCTTTCCCAGAGCGACCGTCACCTGCGCAACCGGGGCGACCGATTCCAACCCTGATGGCGAGACGTTCAGCGTCACCCTCACGGACTCCAATCGCGTGGAGCTCAACGTCGGCATCTGCGACGTAAGCTGGCTCTATCCGAGTGGTGAGCAGAAGAGCATTCGGGTGAACATCCAGGCAGGGGAAACGACCTGGGTTCGTGGCTCCTTGCTCAAGTTCCCGCAGGGTGCGGGAGAGATCTATGAAATTCGCGACCAGGCCGGAGTCGTCGTGTGGCAGGACCAATTCGAGCAGGGCGGTTTCGTCTGGATACTGCCTGGAATCTACCGTATGGAACTGCTTGAGCGCGTCGGGAATCCGATCCTGATCTCGGCCGAAGTTCAATGCCTGCCGGGCACCGCAACACAGCTTGAGATATTTACCGCCGGGTCTTAGCCGGGTGCTCGGCACTCGACGTGGGAGTGACAATTAACGGAACCAGCGTGGGCGAATGCCCACGCTGGTTCGTGCCATCTTAGCGGTGGGCACGTTGATGATGTTGGTACCCGGTCCCTGCCCCGGTTACACTTGAGGCGCGAACAGTTCGGGCCTGTAGCTCAGCGGTAGAGCACGGGGCTCATAACCCTTTGGTCGCAGGTTCGATCCCTGCCGGGCCCACTGTTTACGCTACGTTGGTTTCATCGTTACTCTAGAAATATACGAGGTGCATGTGACGCAACGATCCCAGTCAATATCCACGACCACCGAAGAGGACATTCGCGATTTCGCGATTACGATCGCTGACATCCTTGCCGATACGCCGGCGAACCATACGCGAGTGATGGATATTCGGGGCATTTCAACGTTGGCCGACTTCTTTGTTATCAGCTCAGGCGAAAACGAACGGCAACTTCGGGCAATCACCAGGCAACTGACCGAAGAGCTGGCATCCCGCCAGGCTAGGCCGAGCAGGATCGAAGGCGACGCTGCGTCCGGTTGGATTCTGATCGACTATGGCGATGTGGTGGTTCACGTTTTCAGCGATGAGCTTCGCGGCTTTTACAACCTCGAAGAACTCTGGCAGGATGCGCCGGTCGTGCTCGACATCCAGTAGAGCATCCGCCAACAACCCGAACATGTGCCGCGAGGAAAGGTGCGCCAATGAAATCCAACACGAGCATTCTCACGCTGACATTGGCCACAATTGGGGCGGCGACCGCAGGTTTTGTGCTTGGCGCATTGCTTGGGCGGTACATTCTGCAGCTATTCTCGATGATTTGGAGTCTGTTGGATCGTAAAGACCACAGCGACGAAGAACGACTCAGGTTCGAGCTACTGCTTCAGTAGGTTCCTATTGGCAAACATTGCCCAAACGCACAACGCGGTTCGGCAAAAGCTGCCGAACCGCGTCGTGCGTTTGCCGCCATTCGATTCTAGCCACCGACTGGCATGGCGGACGGGTTCGTGCCGGGAACGGGGAAGTCGACGGTGAGCTCGAGTACCTCTGCGCGTACTCTCTTCAGCACCGATTCGTCCTCCGGAGCTTCCAGTACCTGCGCGATCAGGTCCGCCACCACAACACACTCCTCTTCCGCAAAGCCGCGAGTGGTCATCGCTGGCGTACCTATTCGCAGACCGCTCGCCTGAGTCGGAGGTCGCGTATCGCCGGGTATCGTGTTTCGATTCGCGGAGATGCCCACCGTGTCGAGAATACGCTCAGCCTTGCGACCGCTGATGCCCTTTGAGCCCACATCGATCATGAAGAGGTGATTGTCTGTGCCTCCGGAGACCACGGGAAAACCGCGTTCCTGCATCGCCGCTGCCATGGCTCGCGCGTTGGCGATCACCTGCCGCGCGTAGGAATTGAATGACGGCTGCATCGCTTCGAGGAACGCCACCGCCTTGCCAGCGATTACGTGCATGAGCGGTCCGCCCTGCATACCTGGGAACACCGTCTTGTCTACCGCCTTGGCGTGCTCCTCGCCGCACAGAATCAGTCCTGCGCGTGGCCCCCGCAGCGTTTTGTGGGTCGTCGTGGTGGTGATGTGCGCGTGACCGATCGAGGTTGGATGCTCCCCTGCCACAACCAGCCCGGCGATATGGGCGATGTCCGCGAACAGGTATGCGCCCACTTCATCGGCAATCGCCCGAAACCGCGAGAAGTCGATCACGCGGCTGTAAGCGCTGGCGCCGCAGATGATGCCACGTGGACGTGCCTCCTTCGCCTGAGCGAGGATCGCATCGTAGTCCAGCAGGCCTGTTTCTGCGTCCACCCCATACATCTCGGCGTTGAAGAACCGACCGGAGAAATTCACCTTGGTTCCGTGGGTCAGATGACCTCCCTCCGAGAGGCTCAACCCCAGGATCGTGTCGCCATGCTCCAAGAGCGCGAAATACGCCGCCAGGTTCGCGTTGGCGCCGGAGTGCGGCTGGACATTGGCGTGCCCGGCGCCAAACAGGACCTTCGCTCGGTCGATGGCCAACTCTTCGACCACGTCGACAAACTCGCAACCCCCGTAATATCGCTTGCCAGGAAGGCCCTCGGCATACTTGTTGGTGAGTACCGAACCGACAGCCGCGAGGACGGCTTCGCTGACATAGTTCTCGGAAGCGATCAACTCGATGCCTTCGCGCTGTCGCTGCTCCTCCCGCCCGACCGCGGCAGAAACTTCTGGATCGAACGCAGCAAGCGATTCGGAGGCGGTCATGGCAGATTCTCCCTGGAACGAATTCGGCGCTGATACATGTTGGAATCTTCAAACATTGCGCGGGCTAGGGCTCATGGTCAAGCGCCGATAATTGCCGAAGTGTACCATGGTGATTGCGAGCTTCTGCCCTCAATTTGGGCAGTGTTTAGCGGTTTTATGCCGCTCGGTAGGGGAACTTCAGATGCGCGTGATTGTAACTGGCGGCGGCGGCTATATCGGCAGCATCGCGGTTGAACGGCTCGTGAAAGCCGGGCACAACGTCACCGTCATCGACAACTTCGCGAGGGGACATCCTGCGTCCGTCCACCCTTCAGCGACCATCGTCGAATGTGATCTTCGACACGGGGCCGCGACCTCGACGGCGGTCCGATGCGCCCAGGCGGATGCGGTGATGCACTTCGCGGCGTTGACGCTCGTGCCTGAAAGCGTCAGGGAGCCGGGGGCATATTTCGAGACAAACACCGGCGGTGGGTTGCATTTACTCGAAGCGGCGCGCAAGGCGGGGATCACGCGATTCGTCCTCTCGTCCACCGCCTCTGTCTATGGCGAACCTGAATCGCTCCCCATACACGAGGACGCACCAAAGCGACCGATCAATCCGTACGGGCAGTCCAAATGGATGACCGAACAAATGCTGTCCACGTATGCCGATCGCTATGGCATCAACCACGCAATCTTTCGGTATTTCAACGTGGCTGGCGCGACCAAAGACCGAGGCGAGGATCACGACCCGGAAACCCATCTGATCCCAGTGGCGCTGAAGACGCTGCTGGACGGGAGCGGCCAGTTCACGATCTTCGGCACCGATTACGATACGGAGGACGGCACGGCAGTTCGGGACTACGTCCATGTGATCGACCTCGTCGACGCCCACATCGCCGCCATTGAACAACTGGATCAACCACTGGGGGCCATGAATCTGGGGACCGCCAGTGGCTTCTCGGTGCAGCAAATCGTTGACGCGGTCGAACGAGTCACAGGGCAATCGCTGCCGATCACCTATGGTCCCAGGCGGGAGGGAGACCCAGCCGCATTGATCGCGGATTCGTCGAAGGCTCGCGAGACGTTCGAGTGGTCACCTGGCAACTCCACTTTGGATCAAATGATCGGATCCGCTTGGGAGTGGTTCCAGGCAAACCCAAGGGGCTATAAAGACTAGTCCGCTTCGCCATGAACCTCGGACGCGCCGAACCGTCGCTCCTCCCCTGCCCTGAGACGTGCGATGTTGCCTCGGTGCTTGCCGATGACGATAACCGATATAAAGAGTACCGCCGCCGCATGACTCCACGGAAAGTCGGTCGTCGCCGCGAAGGCAAACGCCATGGTTGTCCCCGTCACGGTCACGATAAGTGACGCGAGCGACACGTATCTGGTAATCGCGACGATCAGTATCATCAGCGGAAGCATCAGGATGAGGATCGGGAGCATTCCGATTGCCGCTCCGCCGCCGGTAGCCATCCCTTTGCCGCCGCGAAACTTCATGAACGGGCACCAGCAGTGCCCGATTGTCGCCGCCACCGCCATCACGGCGACCAACCCGTCCGGAGCGCCCAGCCACCGTGCGATCACCACGGGCAAGAGTCCCTTGAACACGTCGAGAACACCGACGGAAACAGCGATTTTCCATCCAAGGTATCGAAGCGAGTTGGTAGCGCCAGTGTTGCCGCTACCGTAGTTGCGGATGTCGACGCCCTTGAACATGCGTCCCAGCACGACGCCCCACGGCACACTGCCCGAGAAGTACGCCGCGGCGATCGCGACGGCGGCAATCGCCAGCCCGGTCATTACGGCGTATCGTGGCGTCCGCGGAAGGAAATCCGCAGTGGAGTGCCGGTATACCCGAATGACTCTCGAAGCTCATTCTCTATATAGCGACGATAGGAGAAGTGAATCATCTTCGGCTCGTTGCAGAAGAAGATGAACGTCGGTGGCGCGACATCAGCCTGGGTCGCGTAGAAAAATCTCACCCATTTGCCTGGCTTGGACGGTGGCGGATGCTTAGCCACGGCGTCCTTGAGCAGTCGATTCAGTGCCGCGGTACTCACCCGCTTTTTCCGCTCCTCCACCACCTCCAACGCCGCTTCAAGCGCCTGGGACACTCGCTGGCCCCGAATTGCCGAGATGAACGTGAGCGGAGCATATGGCATAAAATCGAGCTGACGCTGGGCCCGCGTCCGGTACTCATTCATCGTCTTGGAATCCTTGTCGACAAGGTCCCATTTGTTGACGACGACGACCATGCCCTTCTTTTGCTCTTCGACATAGCCTGCAATATGCAGGTCCTGAGCCGTAAAATCCTCGGTTGCATCAATCACAAGCAACACGACATCGGCGCGATCGATCGCCCGCATGGAGCGCATGACACTGAACCGTTCGATCCCCGCCTCCACCCGGCCCCTGCGTCGAATGCCGGCGGTGTCGATCAGCATGACCTGCCGGCCTTCCCACTCGATCACCGTGTCCAGGCTGTCGCGCGTAGTGCCCGGCTCGTCACTGACAATGGCGCGTTCCTGCCCGAGCAAGGCGTTGAGCAATCGGCTCTTGCCAACGTTGGGACGACCAACGATGGCGATCTTGGGGCCATCGATCTCGGTCTCCGGCTCACCTTCGGGCAACTCCTCAATGATGCGATCGAGCAGATCACCGGTTCCATTACCATGATAGGCAGAGATGGCAACCGGCTCCCCCAAACCGAGATCGTAGAACTCGTAGGCTCCAATGCGAAGGTCGCTGCGCTCCGCCTTGTTCGCCGCCAGCAGCGTAGGCTTGTTCGACCTCCGAAGCATTTCCGAGATCTCGATATCCTGCGGAGTCGGCCCGGTTCTCGAGTCGACCAGCATCACGATGACGTCGGCTTCGCTGATGGCGATTGCGGCCTGGTTTCTTGTTTGCCGGGCGATCAGGCGACGCAACTCCGTTTCGTCAGCAGGGATATCTGTCTCTTCCAACAGCCCGCCCGTGTCGATGATCGTAAAGTCAACGCCATTCCAGTCAGACGAGCCGTACACGCGATCGCGAGTAGTGCCTGGCTCATTCTGCACAATGGCCCGCCGTTCTCCGATCAAACGGTTGAACAGCGTGGACTTGCCAACGTTGGGTCGCCCCACCAGGGCCACAATTGGTTTCGACACAGGTATCCCGTCAGTTCAAACTACTACGCGGCAGCGCCAGATTCATATATGCACCCGTGCTTCCCGCCCATCGCACGAACACAAAGCAGTATATCAGCAGCCATTTGCGACGCACGAGATCGCTATAGGGCCTCGACAAATCGATCGATTGACGATCGCGTATGAAGCTCCGTGGCGCAAACCAGCATGTACGCCGCCATGCCTGGTTCGACCGTGCCAAGATCAAGTCCGCCAAGTATCCCCTGATCGAGCAATAACCGGTTTGTGGTGGCCGCGGATTCGGGACACTTGACGACGAACTCGTGGAAGAACTCGCCGGTGTTTATCACCGCATAGCCAGGCTTTGCGCTGACCTGCCGGGCAAGGTAATGAGCATTGGCATAGCTGCGCTGTGCGACCTCGCGGAATCCCTCCGGACCCATGATTGACATGTACACCGTGGCGGCCGTCGCCATCAGACCCTGATTCGTGCAAATGTTGCTGGTCGCCTTTTCGCGCCGAATGTGCTGCTCGCGTGTCTGGAGCGTCAATACGTAGCCGCGCTTGCCGGTGGCGTCAGTCGTGATGCCCGCCAGTCTTCCTGGCATCTGACGCACGTGACTCTTTCCCGTCGCAAGCAAGCCGACGTAAGGGCCGCCATATCCGGGCGGAACTCCGAGCGGCTGACCTTCCGCCGACGCGATGTCCGCCCCGAGCGATCCGGGTGATCGAAGCATTGCCAGTGGTACCGGCGTGGTATTCACAACCAGCAGCGCTCCCGCTTCGTGCACGATGACCGCAATCCGCTCGATGTCCTCGATCGTTCCAAAGAAGTTCGGGTATTGCACCACCACGCAGGCAACACCGTCATCCAGCGCATCTCTCACCGACTCGGGATCGAGACGAAAGGGATCAGCGCCCGCCGAGAGTGTCGTGGTG
>JACCVC010000008.1 GCA_013698305.1 Chloroflexia bacterium | reverse complement strand
AGCGCGAGGGGCGCTCCCCGCAGCATCAGATGCGACCCGCCGGGATAGCGGACGAACTCGACCTCGCAGCCGGCCTTGAGCAACGCGACGAACATTTCCTCCCCCTGCCCGATGGGGCAGCGGTGGTCCGACTCGCCGTGGACGATCAGCGTCGGGGTAGTGGCGCGGTGAATCCAGGTCGATGGCGACCGCTCGGTCATCCACTCGCCAACCTCAGCCGGCGTGCCGCCCCACTGCGTCTCGCCGAAGACGTGGCCAATGTCGCTGGTGCCGTAGAACGAATGGAAGTTGAACACCGGCGCCCCGCAGACCGCCGCCTTGAACCTGTCCGTCTGGCCGATTGCCCAGGACGTCATGTACCCACCGTAGGAATAGCCATAGATGGCAGTGCGGTCGGCGTCGGCCCACGATTCCTCCAGCACGGTGTCCAGCACCGCCAGTAGGTCCCGCCAGTCCTCGCCGCCCCAGTCGCCTCGGACCGCCTCGCCGAACGCGCGACCGTAGGTTCCCGATCCGCGCGGATTCGCCGCGACGACGACGTAGCCCGCAGACGCCATCAACTGCGCGCCGGCATTGAAGCTGTAGCCGTAGTTGCCGTGCGGACCGCCGTGGACATCCAGCACGACCGGGTAGGTCTGGGACGAATCGAACCCCGCTGGTTTCAGCACCCAGGCGTCGATGGCCCAACCCTCGCGGTCGATGGTGATCTTGTCGGCCCGAGCCAGCGGCATCTTTTCGAACAATTCGTCGTTGAGGTGGGTGATGCGCCTGGTGTCGCCAGCCTCGAAATCGAGCAGAACCAACTCGCCGTTGGATTCCAGCGACGACCTGCCCTGCACCATCCGGTTGTGGGAGTCATCGGCGCTGAAACCAGCGTGGGTCGCGTCCCACCAGACAATCTTGTCCAGTTCGCCGGTCTGGGTATCCAACTCCCAGATGCCGCTGGCGCCCGCCTGGATGCCGTGGACTCGGACGGAGTTCGGCCCGATCCAGACCGGCTGGTCTGGCCCGGAGATTGTCGGGAAGCCGGACACCGACGAAAATCCGGGGTCGTCGGTAAGGCGTTGGGATGTCCCGGCCCTGACGTCGTATCGGTAGTAGTCAGACTGCGGGCTGGGTGTTTCGGCGCCGTCGTAAACGATGCTCAATCCGTCTGGTGACCACGACCAGGTGCCGATCGTGCCGGTATCGGTCCCGATCCTGGCCTGCTCGTGGCCGTCGGTGTCGATCAGCAGGAGGTGGCTCACCATGCCGTTGAGACGGGTCTGCTTAACCGCCAGCAGTGTCCCGTCCGGAGACCACTGCGGGGACTGGTGATCGAACGCCTCATGCGTCAGCTGCCGCGATCCCTTCGCATCGAGCGAGACCAGGACGACCTGATGGCGCTCATCGTTGATGATGCCGCGGTTGTCCTGCTTGTAGTCGATGCGGGTGATGACGCGGGCCGAGCCTTCGGGCACGCCGCCGATCGGCATGGCCACGGCAATCGCCTGCCCGTCCGGACGCCAGGCCAGCGAGAGCGGAGCCTTCTCGAACATATCCACGGTCGACGCTTCGCCACCGTCCCGAGGCATCACGCAGAGCGACCAGCGGTCGTCGCCGTCCCGGTTGGAGACGAAGGCGATGTGATTGCCGTCCGGAGAAAGAGCGGGGGCACGATTCACGGCGCCGTTGAACGTGAGCTGGCGGGTGGACTTGTCTTCGAGCCGAATCAGCCAGAGCTGGCTGACGCCCTTGCTGGTGTCGGGATCGATCCCGGAGACAACGTAGACGATCTCCTGGCCATCAGGGGACATTTGCGCCCCTGACGCGGTTCGCATGCGGGTGAGAAGGCCCTCGCTGGTCATGGCGCGGGTCGGAGTCATTGCGGTTGAAGTCATGAAGATTCCTTGTTGCGTCGACGGGCGGACCGGTTAGATCCTTCAGCAGGTAATGGTTTGTATCAGCGTGCCGATTGGGACGATTGTCCGCCGCAAGCGGCGAACCGGGCGAGTATCCTGCCGGAACTCGCCCCTACGCCTCGGTGTGGATACCGGTGGCAGGATAGTCGTAACCGCACCAGGAGGCAATGGCCAACGCCATCGTCTCGGCGGCCAGCAGCACTTCCGACATCTCGATGTACTCGTTGGCGACGTGCGCCAGGCGGACATCGCCGCCGCCATAGATCACGGTTGGCATGTCGCCGATCTGGAGGAACAGTCGCATGTCGGCGCCGTAGGTGACGCCCTGGATCGACACCGCCTCGCCGGTGCTGGCCCGATGCGCCTCGGCAACAGTCCCCGCCAGCGGATGATCCGGCGAGACCTCAGCGGAGGCAAACTGCCCGCCGAACCACTCCAGCGTCGGTGGATGCTCCCGCAGCCACGGATCGGCCTGCGCCACGCGGTCCATGCGCTCGGCGGTGGCGGCCTGCATCTCCTCGATCGTCTCGCCGGGGAGGAACCCGAGCCGCCCTTCGGCAACCAGCGATTCCGGCACGGTCGACGCCCAGTTGCCCGCCTGAACCAGCCCGACGCTGATCGGGAATTTGTTGGGCAGGTGGTCATACAGCGGGTGGGAGAGGTCGCGGTTGCGCTCGCGTTCCCACTCCAGCAAGTCGTTGAAGATCGGGATGAAGTGCTCGAGCGCCGACTCGCCCTCCCATCGGGCAGCGCCATGGGCCGCCTTGCCGGGAACCGTGATCCGGAACACCAGCGACCCGCCCTGGGCGATCACGAGCGAGCGTTGCGACGGCTCGGTGACGATCACGCCGTCGGCGCGATGCCCACGCAGAATTGTGGAGAGCGCGCCAAGGCCGCCATCTTCCTCGCCGACCGACGTCGCGAGCAGGACGTCACCGTGGATGTCGATGCTGAGCTCGGCCAGCGCCTGACGGGCGATCATCATCGAGACGATGCCGCCCTTCATGTCACACGCGCCACGCCCGTAGAGGCGGTCGCCAAGAATTTCACCTGCTGGATTTCTTTCCCAGAGAGCAGGATCGCCGATCTCGACCGTGTCGACGTGCCCCTGGAGCATCAGTGAGCGGCCGTCGCCTTTTCCAGGGACGCTGGCGATCAGGTTTGGCCGACCGTCGTATACAGCCTGCTCGCCGACATGGACCAGGTACGGTTCGGTCTCCTCGCGGCTGGCCTCCCAGCGGTCGACGGCCCAGCCGCGATCATGCATCGCCCTCTCGACTACATCCTGGACGGCCCCCTCGTTGCCGGTCACGCAGGATACCTCCACGAGAGACAACAGCAATCGCTCGGCATCATCACGATGCTCGGTCAGCCAGCTCCGGATCGGATCACGAAGATCGTCGAGGCTGCGTTCGGTCATGTCCCGGAGTCTCGCTGCGATCTTTCAAGCACTTTCGGGTTGACTATTGCCTCGGGGGTATCGCCGTTGAGCACCGCCAGGAGATTGCGAGCCGCCAACGTCGCCATCCGATCCCTGGTCACGACGGTGGCCGAGGCGATGTGCGGAACGACGGTGCAGTTGGGCAACGACACCAGCGAGTGATCGGCGGGTAGCGGTTCCGGGTCGGTCACGTCCAGCCCGGCGGCGAAGATCTCTCCGTCGCGCAGGGCTGACACCAGCGCATCGGTGTCCACCACCGGACCGCGGGCGGCGTTGACCAACACCGAGGTCGGCTTCATCATCCGCAGCTCGTCGGCGCCGATCATCTGGTACGTGTCGTCGTTGAGGGCCATGTGCAGCGAGACGAAATCCGACTCCTGGAGCAGATTGCCCAGCGAGACGTAGGTCACGCCGAACTCATCGGCGGCTGTCGGATCGATATACGTGTCGTAGACGAGAAGCTTCATGTTAAAGCCTCGCGCCATGCGGGCCAGTTCCCGACCGATTCGCCCGAACCCGACGATGCCGAGCGTTGCCCCGACGATGTCCTGGCCGAGCAGCAGGGTCGGACCCCAGGTCTTCCACTTGCCGTCGCGAACGTAGTCGACCCCTTCGGACACACGCCGGGCCGCGGCCATCATCAGGGTGAAGGCCATCTCGGCGGTTGTCCCGGTCAGGACGTCAGGGGTGTTGCAGACGGCCACGCCGCGCTCGGTGGCGGCGTCGACATCGACGTTGTCGAAACCGACGGCGAAGTTGCTGACGACGCGCAGTTGAGGGTGGCGGGCGAGCAGCGGATCATCGATCTTGTCGGTCAGCAGCGTGAGGGCGCCGACAGCGTCGGCCAGCAGGTCGTCGAGCTCAGCCGGCGATGGCGGCAATGGGTCTTTCCACAACCGCATATCGGTCGCGTCACGGATGAGGTCGAGGCCGGCGTCCGGGATGATTCGGGTAACCGCGACACGAGGCTTCGTTGCCATGATGATTTCGCTCCTGACGTGGGCGATGGCTACCGCCCCGATGACGAATGCTTGTGTTGTACCGGGAAACTGGCTTCGGGGCAAGCGTCAGGCGGACGACAAGCCGGACAGACTGAACGGGAGTTCGGCAAACGCTGGACTCCCGTTCGGTACTTCGTTGCATGTTCGCCAAGCGTTACTTGCCCTGAGAGGCTCGACCCGCATATCGCTCGACGGTGTACTCACCGGCGTATCGGTTGCTGAGCTGAACTGGCTCGGGCTCCTGCCCCCTGGTGTTGGACTTTACGCGCAGGTTGATGATTTCGACGATGATCGAAAAGGCCATCGCGGTGTAGATATAGCCTTTCGGAATGTGCTGGTCGAAGCCCTCGGCCACCAGCGACATGCCGATCAGGATCAGGAAGCTGAGCGCCAGGATCTTGACCGTCGGGTGCTTCTGCACGAAGTCAGCGATCGACTTGGACGCGACCAGCATCACGCCGATAGAGATAATGACGGCGGCGATCATCACGGCGATATCGTCGGCCATACCGA
This sequence comes from Chloroflexia bacterium, assembly GCA_013698305.1. Classification (GTDB taxonomy): domain Bacteria; phylum Chloroflexota; class Chloroflexia; order Thermomicrobiales; family UBA6265; genus JACCVC01. Next base: position 240 of record JACCVC010000008.1, on the reverse strand, counting down.
CCGCGGTGATCACCGAGTCGAGCGAGAATACGACGTCCAGCAGCATGATCTGGATGATCACACTCATGAATGATGCTGGCGCACTCTTGCTCGCGGTTTCTTCGTGGCCTTCGAGCTTCTCGTGAATCTCCATCGTGGCCTTGAACAGAAGGAAGAATCCGCCGATCAGCAGGATCAGGTCGCGGCCCGAGAAGTCTTGCCCGAAGACCCCGAACCACGGCTCCGTCAGGCCGATGATCC
>JACCVC010000336.1 GCA_013698305.1 Chloroflexia bacterium | reverse complement strand
TTCGCTACTCGTAACAACAGGTACCCACCATGATCGACACAAGCCCGTCCACCGCCACAACACGCCAGAACATCACCCTGTGCTCGACGATCTCCGAGGCCAGCGGTGAAGATCCGGCGGGGTCCGCCTGGTCGCTGCAGCGCATCATGCTGATCGAGCTGCCACTGCCCTGGGCGTACAACTCCCTGCGAAGCAGGCATGCTCCCGACGGGCTTGAGAAACTCGTCCACGACGTCTACGACAACCTGGAGGAGCCTTGGGGCATGATCGGCATCGCGCCCGATGCCGCCTATAGCCCGGAAGGCACGTCCCGAATCATCGACTTGCAGCAGGGCGACGGAATCGCGTCCGCTTACCGGCGAGCCAGCTATCTCGTCCCCTCGGACGACGTGGTCGACTACCTGCGATTGCTTTCCTTCGAGCCTGACCATCCGACCATCATCGCCGCCCGGCAGTCTGACGATCAGATCACCCGCGAGTTCTTCGTCTGCACCCACGGCGCGATCGATGCCTGTTGCGCGACCATCGGCTATCCGATCTACAAGCTGCTCCGGACCATGGCAGACCAAACTGACACGCCCACCCGGGTTTGGCGCTGTACCCACTTCGGCGGTCACCGGTTTGCAGCGACCGCGCTGGAAGCGCCGCACGGGCGCTACTGGGGTCATTTGAAAGCAGACATGCTCTCCGCGCTGGTGCATCGGTCGGCACCGGTGCGTGACCTGCGTCGTCACTATCGCGGGTGGGCGGCGTTGCCGAATGCATTGTGGCAGATCGCCGAGGCCGAACTGTTCTCGACCGTTGGCTGGGAATGGGCCGATGGCACGATCACCGGCATCCACGGCGATGTCACCCCGGAACAGGGCGGGCTGCTGACCGTGTCGTTCACCCACCCGAACATCGAGACGGCAACCGTCGAGATCGACATCAACCCCGTCGGCTCGGTCACGACGATGGATGCATCGAGCTCAGGCGAGTACCGCGACGCGCCGCAATATCGCGCTTCCATTCTTTCCCGGCAACCTCCAGGGTGTTTGACGCATTGCGCCAGAAAGACGGCAACCAATGCCTCGTGAGACCCTGCTCCGCGCATGGCTGGGCCAACAGGTGGCGGTCGTGGTCGACCGGCCAATGGGCAGCTCTCATCCTGAGCATCCAAATACCATCTATCCGGTCAACTACGGATACATTCCCGGTACGCAGGCCGGCGACGAGCAGCCGGTCGATGTGTACGTCATCGGCGTGAGTGTGCCGGTGTCGTCGTTTCTCGGTGAAGTGATCGCCATTGTGGTTCGGCATGATGACATCGAGGACAAGCTGGTCGTCGTGCCCGCTGGGACGCGGACGACCGCGCATGAGATTCGCGAGGCGGTTATGTTCCAGGAACAGTATTTCGATATCGAGGTCGTGATGGCGGACGATCAGCAGGCGTGAATGGTCGTATAAGACGCACGTTCAGGTAGCCCCGGACCTTGTGTCCGGGGTCGTGGTGGCGGCAATCAACGTGTGCCTCCGACATTAGCCATACCTGCAATAAACCGAAGACACCAGTAGCGGAACGGTCCTCGCACCCATTCGACTGCGCTCAGGGCAAGCTCCAGGTGCGAGGCTACCTGACCACGTCGCTTCGGGAATTCCCGGATCCAGAGGTTGCGAGTACGATGGCGACGATGCATGCAGCGCGCCAGTCAGGAAGACGAACCACATCCATGATCGATCTCTCCAGCGACACCGCCACCCGACCGACCGACGCGATGCGCCAGGCGATGGCAGCCGCCCCCGTCGGGGACGACCAGAACGGCGAAGACCCGACCGTCAACCGCCTTCAGGACCATGTCACCAAACTCACCGGCAAGGAGGCCGCGCTCTTCCTGCCGTCCGGCACCATGTGCAACGCCATCGCCTTCACGGTGCATTGCCGTCGGGGCGACGCCGTCATCCTGGACCGCTGGGCCCATCCGGCCCAGTCTGAGGCGGGCGGTCCCGCGATGCTGGCGAACGTCCTGCTGAAGACCATCGACCCGCCGGGAGGGAGGTTCACCGCCGAGCAGGTCGCGGCGTTGATCTCCGCCGGCGGCACCCACGCCTCGCGCACCAGCCTGATCTCGATCGAGAACACCACCAACATGGGCGGCGGCGCGGTCTGGTTGCTGGACGAGCTTGCCAGTATCCGATCACTGGCGGACGA
>JACCVC010000334.1 GCA_013698305.1 Chloroflexia bacterium | reverse complement strand
CTGACCGGTTCTTTTTCAGACGCAACGCCGCAAGAACCGGCCAGGCGAATCGTCGGCGGGTATGCCGAGCAGCCGTCGCAGCTATCGCAGCTGGGCGTCGATGTCGCGGTCGAGACGTCGGGCAGTGCTCCGGCTGTGCACCAGACAGTCCGGGCGACCCGGTTCGGCGGGACGGTCTGCGTCATCTCGTTTTACGGGCGGGAGGCGGCGGGTCTTCATCTCGGCGAGGAGGTCTACATCAACCGGCTCACGCTGGTGTCAACCCGCGCCCAGAGCCTGCCGATGCGGGATGCCCCTGCCTGGACGCTGGAGCGGCTGGTGACGCTGGGGCTTGACTGGTTGACAAGTGACAGGGTCATCATCGAAGGCATCATCACCCCCATCGTCTCCTTCGAAGACAGCGTCGATGCCTACCGGATGATCGACGAGCACCCGGAGCGGTCAATCAAGCTGGGCGTGAGGTTTCCGTGAACGCGAGCACAGGTGCGAGATTCTCGTGCGCCGGGAATTGCGGTAATCGATGGATCGGTCTAGTCGGACCTGACGCCGGCGCCAACCGTCGAATCCGGTGACGTTCGCTCAGCCACCTCTCGAGGCAGCACCATCGGCAGGACGACGAGCGCGAGCAGTCCCATCAGCACATACGACCCACCCTGGATGTTGAGCAGGACGATGGGACCGAGCACGCCACCGAGCACGCCAGCGATCACGGTGCCCGCGAGTTGCAGGAGCGCGGAGGTCGTGCCCATGATGCCGAACACCCGCCCGCGGTACTCGTCCCGCACGGCGCGTTGAAGCAACGTGGTGAACCCAGCCCCGATACCGATCGTCGGGATGCCCACCAGGCCGATCAGCGCGATGCCGATCCAGATACCGGAGACGAAGAGGGGATAGTTGAATAGCGCCAGGTCGAGGATCCCGAAGATGATACTCCCGACGCCGAGCAGGCGTACCGGTGAGAAACGGTCGGCGATTGAGCCAAACAGGACGCCCCCCAGCAACCCGCCTACTGCCTGCGCACTCATCAGCCAGCCCAGCTCGCGCGAGCCGCCACCGAGGACATCCCCTACCCAGACGACGAACATGACGCTGAAGACACCCTCACCCAGGAGCGCGACGCCATTCAGGCCCAGCAGCAGCGCCACTGCGCGATGACGCCGGACGAGTGTCACGCCCTCCATCCACTCCCGCCAGACCTTTCTCCAGGCCCGCTGAGCCACCTCGGTGGTGGCCGCACCGGCCCGTTCGATCCGTCCTGACGTGGAGATGAGTGCGATCATGCCGGCGGCCGCCAGGAAGCTGACGGCATCAACCAGCACGACGGCGGAGATGCCATACAGTCCCATCACCGACCCGCCTACGGCCGGGCCCAGCAGGCGCGCGAGGTTGTTGTTGAGCGCATTCAGCGAGTTGGCGTTGAGCAGGCGTTCCTCATCCACCAGCCTCGGCAGCAGCGCGTTCTCCGCCGGTCGGAAGAACTGGGAGATCGACGACTGGACGAAGCCCACCAGGTATGCCAACCAGACCCAGTCGGCGGAGCGGACCGCCAGCAACGGCAGCAGGGTCACCGCGAGCAGCAGGTTGGAGATGACCATCGTGCGTTTGCGGTCCCACCGGTCCACGAAGACCCCGGCGACGGACCCGAACAACAGCGCCGGGATCAGCTCGGCGATGAACATGGCGCTCGTCGCCAGGGTCGAGCCGGTCAGCTGGTAGACGTACAGCGGCAGGGCGATGTACAGCACCCAGTCGCCCATCATCGAGATCAGCCCGCCGAGCCAGGCGAGTGCGAAGTCGCGTTGCCGGAGTGTCGCTATCATCGCTCGACGGCGCCGTCGACGTGCAAAATCTCGTAGGTGTGGGTCGCTGAAAGGATATCAAGCCTGGCGGAGGAATCGCTGCTGGCGAAGCCGCTCAGCATGGCAAGGCGTCCATCGACTTCGACCTCACGTACCGGCAGCGCCCGCATCCGTGGGTAGCGGCGCCAGAACTGTTGCGCGACCGGTGTGTCGATCAGCAGATGCCAGAGTGATGCGCCGCTCTCGAGGCCACAGGCGCGGCACAACAACCGGATGCCATAGGGATGGTGGTTTGCCAGCGATGATGGCTCATCCGGCGACCAGCGTTCGAGAGTAGCGGGACGCCCGCAGCTCTGACACGCTCCGCCATGTTCAGCCAACGCCTGCCGGTAGTACTGATGCAGGTCGATCAGCTCGCGCGTCAGCATGGATTTCATGCTGGTGAGTGCCATCGTCCCGGACGCCGTGCGTCTGACGTCGAGAACGATCCCGTCACCAAAGCAGCGCCCGGCGCAGCGGCCGGAAATGTCGCCACTCTCGCGGTCGATGCGAGCGTTCAGGCGGTGCTTGCCGCAGAAGGGACACCAGATGGGAGTCAGTTGCCAGCCGGCGGCGTCCGGTGCAATCAGACCATACGCCAATGCACTAGCGCTCAGCTCTGGGTTCGCCAGCGACTGACGCAGAGCCTGCTTGC
>JACCVC010000331.1 GCA_013698305.1 Chloroflexia bacterium | reverse complement strand
ACGGATCGGGGCCGAGCAGCGGCAGGGCGTAGTCGTGGAAGGCGTCGGTGACGCTGTGGCCGTCGACGCCGATGAAGGCGTCGTCGAGCAGCCGAACCCGGTTCGCGACCCGCTCTACCGGCACCGCAACGATGTCCATGCCGCCCTGATCGTTCTGGCGCAAGGCAGTCATCTTCGCCGTCTCTCCCGCGATGGCGAGACGGGCCGCCTCGGCGCCCAGAGCCTCCGCCTCTGCCAGATCGACCGATGACGCCATCACATTCGACATTCGCGCCGACGTTCCCGGCTTGTCATATCGAGCCCGCAGCCCGGCGCTGGTCAGCACTTGGCTCAGTGCCGCACCAGGACTGGCGTAGTATTCATGGCCGAACGAATCGACGAAATTCGGCGTGTCGCCGCCGACGTATCGTCCGCTGGCGTCCTGCAGGGTCTCCGGCACCACGACGACCGACCAGCCCCGGCGCGCGACATCATCCTTGATCAGCGCGACGATCTCATCGGTGTCCCGCGGGGGGCGCTCCGGCAACAGCAGCAAGGGGGCAAGATCGGCCTCGTCGCCGGTCATCGCCAACGCGCCCGCGGCCGTGACCCAACCGGCGTCGCGCCCCATCACCTCAATGAACTTGACCGCGTAGAGCTGGGGCGAGGCAAAGGTGTCGTAGATCGCGTCCCGCGTGAAATTGGCGATATACCGGCAGACCGACCCGTAGCCGGGGCAGTGGTGCGTCTCGGCCAGGTCGTTGTCGACCGTCTTGGGAATGGACATGAACGCGAGGTTCTGATCGCGCCGGGCGGCATGCATGGCGAGCTTGTGCACGGTATCGGCCGAGTCGTTGCCCCCGATATAGAGCAGGTATCGCACATCATCTCGCGCCAACTGGTCGAGGATCGGGTCGAGATCATCCGGCGTGACCTTGTACCGCCCGGTACCCAACGCCGACGAAGGAGTTAACCTCAGCAGGTTTCGCCGCTCCTGGCTGAGCGAGGTCAGATCGATGAAGTCGCGCTTCAGCACCCCTTCGATACCATGCCGCATGCCGAGGATACGGCCAACCTTGCCGCTGTCGAGGGCGGCTTCCAGGGCGCCGATCAGGCTGGCGTTGATGACGGCGGTGGCGCCGCCCGATTGGCCGATCAGCATGGTTGGGCCGGTTCGTGGTGTCGTCAAGTGAGGCTCCTGATCGGGAATTGTCCACCTGCGGTGGACCGGACCGGACCGGCACGGCACAAGGCCGGTCCCTACGTGTTTTCGGTTGCGTCGTGGTTTGACCCGACGTCGGCGAAGGCGAGTTGGACCGGCAGGTCGAGGAGGCGCTAGCCGAGTGTCCGCCTGCGATACACATCCCGGCGATGCGCTACGCCGAGGATCGTTACGGTAAGCTCCATGTCAGCAACGGCGTAGATCACACGGTGGTCACCGATCCGGATACGCCATGCCGGCTGACCGCTCAATGGCTTGCACCCTTGTGGGCGTGGATCGTCGGCGAGGCGTCGAATGGCAGGCACCTCCCGCCCGTAGGCCTGGCGGTTCTGTCGATGCAGCTTCTTCAGGTCACGCTCGGCACGCGGGCTCACCTCTACCCGGTACATCAGCGTCTCGTCACTGCTCAGGAGGTGGACTCCCTTCCTCCAGCATTAACCCTGGCGAAATTCTGACTCGCGCTCGATCTCAGCTTCAATTTCGTCCAGTGACCGGGTGGCTTTCCCACCGGTCCGATCTCTCAGCACCCGCATCTCCTCAAATGACTCATCTACAACGCGCTCGTCTTCCGCGTCTTCGGCGATTCGCACAAGCGCCTCGTACTCCTCGACAGGAAGTATCACCGCCGTGCGCTTACCAGACTCGTTCGTGATGTAGCGCTCCATAACACCGCACCTCCTGTACCGCAACCGCATCGTTGAAAAGATAGTTTACTGCTCTCGGACGTCGCCAAACGCAAGTTGGACGGGCAGGTCGAGCAGGCGACGAACCAACGGATGCCCGGCATCCCGCCGTTGCAGCCATTCCTCGGGTCGAAAGAAGGCGATCTCGATCGCATCGTCGACGACGTCGAGCAACCAGGCGATCCGGTGCTGTGCCAGCTCGACCGTCTCCAGCGAGAGGTCGCCGATCAACACCAGCGCGGTGCCGCCCGCCCGCGCCGGGATCACACCGAGCAGGGTCGCCGCGTCCAGGCCGGGCAAGTCACGCAGCGCCATTTCCACCGACAATGGTACGCCGACGGTCGCCACTACCAGCCGTGTCAGGGCTTCGACGACAAGGGATTCGGACTGGAGGGCATATCGACGCGACGATCCCTCCCGCTGGCTCCACAGCACTCCCAGCGCTTCCAGCTTGTAGCATTCGTGTTGGACACTGCTGACCGCCAATCCCAGCGTCCGGCCCAACTCCGTCAATGAGAACCGGGCGTCAGGATGGGTGATGACGTGAGCGAGCACGCGAGCGCGAACCTGCGATGACAAGAGCGCGGCGAGATCCGACAATTCATCCGGGAGTGGTCGCGATGAATCCTTTCCCGCCACAATGGTGCCATCCTCGCCCGATCATCCGTCGCCGGCCCTACGGTCAGATCGTAGCATGAGCCGCTTGATCTCCCGTGTCAATTCTGCCGAAAACATGGATATTTACGGCAAAATCGGCTAAAATGACATACATCGTTCATGGTGCGGTCGCCCCGGAATATCCGTGAATGGATCATATCGACGGATATGACCGCGAGTTGTTTTTCTGCGACGTTCACATCCGATGTCTGGAGGACCTGATAGGTACTGCGTTTGGCCTGATCGCCATTATCGTGCTCGTGCTCGCCAACGGCTTTTTCGTCGCCACCGAATTCGCCCTCGTCTCTGTCCGGCGCACTCGCATTCAACAGCTCGCCGCTGAGGGAAACAGGCGCGCTTCCGTGGTGATGGAACGGATCGACCATCTCGACACGTACATCGCGGCCACCCAGCTCGGCATCACCATGGCCAGCCTCGCGCTCGGCTGGATCGGGGAGCCCGCCCTTGAGGTCGTCCTGACCCCCGTCATTGAAGCGTTTGGGTTCACGGCTGGCTCGACGGTGACACATACCATCTCCTTCATCGTCGCCTTCGCCATCGTCACCACGCTGCACATCGTGTTCGGCGAACTCGCGCCCAAGAGCATGGCCCTCCAGCGCCCGGAAGAGATGTCGCTGCTGGTCGGCGCCCCCATTCACGTGTTCCTGATGATCTTTCGTCCGATCATCAACAGCCTGAACTGGGTTGGTAACCAGGTGGTGAAGATGATCGGCTTCGAGCCCGCCAGCGGCCACGCCCTGTTGCAATCCAGCGAGGAACTGCTGATCGCGCTGGGAGCAAGTCGCGAGGCTGGCCTGGTTGATCAGAGCTCACACGACCTGGTCAGCCGCGCGTTCAGCTTTACCGACCTTCAGGCGCGTCACGTGATGGTGCCGCGAACCGAGCTCACCGCCATCGACGTCGATACCAACCTCGATGATGTGATCAAGACCGCGTCGAATACGCCATATACCCGGCTGCCAGTCTACGAACAGGACACCGACCATATCATCGGCATCATCAAGATCAAGCGCATGCTGCCGGTGTTCCTGCAACGCATTGAGGCGCGTTCTGGCGGAGAGTTCCGCGCAAGCAACGTCAATGGCGGCAGCGGCGCGCACGACCGGGTTCAGACGCTCACCGCCACCGACCAGGCTGACGCATTTCGCCTCAACGATTACATGATGGAACCCACCCTGGTCCCGGAAACGCTCGCTGTGTCCGAAGTGCTGACGCACATGCAGGAAAACCACGTGCAGATGGCGGTCGTGATCGACGAATATGGCGGCACCGCAGGCATCGTGACGCTGCAGGACATTGTGAATCGGCTGATCGGCCGGGTGCTCGAGGAAGAGCACCAGAAGCACGAGCCGGATCGGAATGGCCCGGTCGGCGCGATCCACCTCGATGGCCTGATCTCGCTGGTCGAGCTTCGCGGTGATCATGCCATCGACCTGACCGAAGACGGTATCGACGTCGAAACACTGGGCGGCTACGTCTTCTTTAGCCTGGGCCGACCTGCGCATGCCGGCGACGAGGTCGAAACGCCCGGTGGCGAACGAATTATCGTCGAGGAGCTGGATGGCCTCCGCGTGGCGCGGGTGCATGTCATCCCACGAGATGCGGCGAGCATCCAGCATGACGAGGCTCTGGCCACCGCCTGATCAGGGACGATCACAAACCCGCGGAATGAGTGTCGTCCCATGAACCCTTTCGGGTTGGAAGGACAAGAGACATGTCTGACACAGCTCGAAGCGAGTCGCCACCTTCACGCCGGTTGCGACTCGGACCCGCGGAACATAGCCTGCTCGGGATGCTCGCCAGCGCGGAATCCGAGGGTATTCACGGCTATGATCTGGCACGGCAGTATACTGTCGGGGCGTTGGGAGAGATTATTCGGCTCGAACCGGGCATGCTTTACCATCATCTGAAAAAGCTTGACCGATTTGGCTTGTTGACCACACAGGTTGAGCGCCAAAGCGATCGGCCCGACCGGCAAATTCACACGCTGACCGAGGCAGGCGCCAGCCAGTTACACACATGGCTGCGCGAACCGGTGCAGGCCACGCGTGAGATTCGGCTGGATTTCCTGCTCAAGCTGCTGTTCACGCGACGGCTGGCGCCGGAAAGGCTACATGACCTGGTTCAACAGCAACGGGCCGTCCTCGCCACCTTGGCAGGATCGCTCGAACGCCAGGTCAACGCGCCGGTCGCCGACGCCGACGCGCTGGAACGCCGCATGGTACTCCGGCTCCGGCTCGCCCAGACACGGGCGGCCATCGACTGGTTAGAATCGCTACTTCCATTGGGGGATGACGCATGAGCGCCACTATCAGCGACATCTGGTTCCGGCAACGACCGGTGATCCTGAGTCCGGACCTTGATCCGGTTTCGTCGATCCCGATCTCGCCAGCCGAGTTCCATCGACGACTGCCCGGGTATCATCCGACGCCCCTGCACGACCTGAACCCCGTATCGAACGAGCTAAAGCTGGAGCAGGTGCTGGTCAAGGATGAAACCAGCCGGTTTGGCCTGCCCGCTTATAAAATCCTCGGCGCAAGCTGGGCGATCTACCGGTCGCTGGCGGCGCGATGGCCGGACCTCGATCACAGATGGAAGACGGTCGATGAGTTGAAGGCGCAGCTGAAAGACCGTGAGACGATCAGCTTCGCCGCGGCAACGGACGGCAACCACGGGCGAGCGGTCGCGCATATGGCGGCCATGCTGGGATACGAGGCGCACATCATCGTCCCCGCGAACATGGTGAAGGCGCGAATCGCGGCGATCGAGTCCGAGGGCGCGACCGTCGAAGTGATCGAGGGCGGCTATGGCGATGCCGTGGCGCGATCCGCTGAGCTCGCCAGCGACAGTTGCCTGGTGATCTCCGACACGGCCTGGCCCGGATACGACACCGTCCCTCGCTGGGTGATCGAGGGGTACAGCACCCTGTTCCTCGAGTTGGCCGAGCAGACCCGGTTCCTGCCGTCGCACTTCTTCATCCCGATGGGGGTTGGCGCCCTCGCCGCCGCAGCCATCGTCGCGGCGCGGCACCGGATGCCGCCCGCGACCGTGATCGGCGTCGAGCCGGACCAGAGTTCCTGCATGATGCAGTCGCTCAAGGCGAACGCCCCGACCGTCGTGCCGGAGCCGCAGGGGTCGATCATGTCCGGGCTTATCGCTGACCAGCCGTCTGCCGTGGCCTGGCCAGTGGTGCGGGCGGGGCTCAACGCCTCGATCACGATCCCGGACGATGCCGCCCGCGCCGCGATGCGGTTGCTCGCGGAGCAGAACATCATCGCGGGGGAGACGGGCGCCGCCAGCCTGGGCGGATTGCTCGGGCTGACGCAGAGTCCGGACGCGACCAACCTGCGTAGCCGGCTGCATCTCGACAAACGGGCGCGGGTGCTGATCATCGTCACCGAGGGGGCAACCGATCCCAAGGCGTGGGAGTCGATCGTTGGCAAGAAGCTGCCGAAG
>JACCVC010000279.1 GCA_013698305.1 Chloroflexia bacterium | reverse complement strand
GACGTCGACGTAACCGGTGCGAAGCCGCGTGTCGATCCGGCTCTGCTGGCATTCGACCGCGAGGCAGGATGCGCCTGCCATCGTCGCCGCCAGTGGCTGAGCGCCACCCATGCCGCCGAGCCCGGCGGTGAGTATCCACTTGCCAGTCCACTCGCCGTCGTAGTGCTGCCTGCCCATCTCGACGAACGTCTCGTACGTGCCCTGGACAATGCCCTGGCTGGCGATGTAGATCCACGACCCGGCCGTCATCTGGCCGTACATCATCAGCCCCTTGCGGTCGAGCTCGTTGAAGTGGTCCCAGTTGGCCCAGTGCGGCACGAGGTTGGAGTTGGCGATCAGGACGCGGGGCGCATCGGCGTGAGTGCGAAAGACGCCGACTGGCTTGCCGGACTGGATCAGCAGCGTCTCGTCGGATTCGAGGTCCCTCAAGGACGCGACGATCTGGTCGAAGCACTCCCAGTTGCGGGCGGCGCGTCCGATGCCGCCGTAGACGACGAGGTCCTCGGGAAGTTCGGCCACGTCGGGATCGAGATTGTTCATCAGCATCCGGAGCGGCGCTTCGGTGAGCCAACTTTTCGCGGAAAGCTCGGTGCCGGTCATGGCCCGAACCACGCGGGCGGTGTTTGCGGATGTAGAAGTCAAGATGTCCCCTCCTTCGGTCGCGTAGGGGCAGACTCCGCGTCTGCCCGGTTCGCCGCTTGCGGCGGACAATATGCGTCATCAGCGATGCCGACATGGCGCGTCCACCGGGTCGGCACAGAGGCCGACCCCTACGAAGTGGCGGCTACGGCGGGTAGCTCCACGGACGCTGCTTCTACAACTACGCCATTACGTACCAGCGTAATCGCCCGTTCGATATCGGGATGGAAGGGGCGATCATCGTCGAGACGCGGCACGTCGACTCGGACAATGCGTCTGACCGCTTCGAGCGATTCGCTCGACGTGAGAGGATCGTGAAAATCACACCCCTGCACGGCGGCGAGCAACTCAATGGCGACGACCGCAGTGGCATTGTCGACCATCGGCAACAATCGTCTCGCGCCATGCGCCGCCATCGAGACGTGGTCCTCCTGGTTGGCCGACGTGGGGATCGAATCGACGCTGGCCGGCGTAGCTCGCTGCTTGTTCTCCGACACCAGCGCGGCGGCGGTGACGTGCGGGATCATAAAGCCGGAGTTGAGTCCCGGCCTGGTCGTCAGGAATGACGGAACGCCCGACAGCGAATCGTCCATCAGCAGGGCAATCCGGCGCTCGCTGATCGATCCGATCTCGCAGATCGCCAGCGCGATCATGTCGGCGGCGAAGGCGACCGGCTCGGCGTGGAAGTTACCACCCGAAAGCGCCTCATCGCTCGCGCTGAAAATGAGAGGGTTGTCGGTGACGCCGTTGGCTTCTTTCTCCAGCGTCGACGCCGCCTGTCGCAGCACATCGAGGCAGGCTCCCATCACCTGTGGCTGGCAGCGCAGGCTGTACGGATCCTGAATGCGCGGATCGCCTATCCGGTGCGACTCCCGGATATCGCTCCCGGACATCAGGTCCCGGAGCGCCCTGGCGGTCTCGATCTGGCCCCGGTGGCGGCGCAACTCGTGAATGCGGGCATCGAAGGGCGTGTCGGAGCCGCGAGCCGCCTCGGTCGAGAGCGCGCCGGTGACAAGCGCGGACTGCCAAAGGTTCTCAGCCACGAACAATGCCGCGAGCGCATGCGCGGTGGAAAACTGGGTGCCGTTGAGCAGCGCCAGCCCCTCCTTTGGGCCGAGTGTGAGCGGCTCCAGACCAGCGTCCGCGAACGCTTCCGTGGCAGGGACGCGTCCCAACGGCGTGTACGCTTCGCCGACGCCGATCATCACGGCCGCCATGTGCGCCAGCGGCGCGAGATCACCCGACGCCCCGACGGATCCCTGCGCCGGAATGACGGGAGTGATTTCCTGGGCGATCATCGCCTCCAGCAGCTCTACCGTTTCCAGCCCAACACCCGACGCGCCCTGGGCCAGGCTGGACAGCTTCAACGCCATCATCAGCCGCGCGACCGGCGCCGGAGTCGACTCCCCGACTCCCGCCGCGTGGGAGAGGACGATGTTGCGTTGCAGCGTTTCGAGGTCGCCGGCGTCGATGCGGACGTTGGCGAGCTTGCCGAAACCGGTGTTGACGCCGTAGACCGGATCGCCCTTGGCGACGATCCGGGCGACGGTCGCGGCGCTCGCCTCAATGATTGGGATACTGCTTGCAACGAGCGTCGGCACGGCTCCCCGGTAGACAGCCTTCCATTCGGCGAGCGACACGGAACCTGGTTGAATCGTGATGGTCGTCATTGACCTCTCCAAACGCGCTGGTGGAGCGGGTTGAACCCGATGCTGTAGACCAGCTCTGCTGGGCTGTCGATATCCCAGATTGCGAGATCGGCCCACCTGCCAGGCTCCAGAGATCCAGTTTCTGCTTCGATCCCGAGCGCCCGCGCCGCGATCCGGGTGACGCCCCCGATGCACTCGTCGACGGTCGTCCCAAACAACGTCGCCGCCATGTTCATCGCCAGCAGGATCGAGGTCAACGGCGAGGTGCCAGGGTTGGAATCGGTCGCGACCGCCATCGACACCTCGTGTTGCCGGAGCAGGTCGATAGGGGGCTTGTGTTTCTCACGGATGAAGTAGAACGCGCCGGGCAAAATCACCGCGACGGTTCCAGATTGCGCCATCGCCCGAACGCCTGATTCGTCGGCATACTCAAGGTGATCGGCGGACAGCGCGTTGAATCTCGC
>JACCVC010000309.1 GCA_013698305.1 Chloroflexia bacterium | reverse complement strand
CACCGCGAACAGCGCCAGGGCAAGAGCCGCGGCATCGGTCGCCATATGTCCGGCATCGGCCAGCAGCGCCAGGGAGTTGGTGAGGATGCCGCCAATGACCTCTGCCACGAGGAAGGCCGACGTGATGGCCAGCGCAATGGCTAACGGTCGACGGTTGACACGTTGGGCTGGTTGCTCCTCCGCATGCTCATGATGCTCATGCTGGCGTTGGTCACTCATGGTCGTCACTTTGCACGCCTTGCGTGATGACACGGGGAGACCTCGGAAGCAACCGATGTCGCTCCCGGTGTCGCCTCGGGCGTCTGCGCGACCACGGTGATCGCCGAGCAAAACCCGATGATCACGAGCAGTAGCACAATCGACGGCGTCATCACTCATCGTTGCATGGTAATCGCTCCTGTCCGTTGTGAGATCTACCCTTGTTAGCTTCATCCCACCTTACCATGACCGCGAGAATCACATTCATGGCGCTGTCACCTTGCTACGCTGATCAACCACGCGGCTCAGGGCTTGTGATTAAAGTGTTCCTGCTCCGCCTCGATGTAACTGAGAACATCTCGGATATCTCCATCGGAGAGCACATCATCGAACCCCGGCATGCCGGCGCCCTGCTTGCCACTTCTGACCCAGTACACGAGGTCCTCCGGTGTATGCGTCATCGTATGCGGCGCGGAAAAGTCGGCCGGAGGCGGCTGCATGCCCGCACCATCCGGACCAGAGCCGCGCAGGTCCGCACCGTGGCATGACAGGCAGTTGGTAAGATAGACGGCTTCGCCGCGCTCCACCATTGCGGTGTCGTTCGGATCGATCGCGCCTTCTGCCACGGCCAGAGCCGGGTCGATGCGTCCTTGGAGGATCAGGATGGCGCCCAGCAGCAGCGCGGCGCCGCCGATGCCGCCGCTTTCCTTGCGCAGCGAACCGGTTGAAGCGTAGGCGACGAAAACCAACCCACTCAATCCAATGATCACCAGCAGCAAGCCGACCACCCCTCCGACCGGATCAAACCGCCATGGCTCTCCCGGCAGATCGACATCCGGCACCCTGGCCCCGATCGTCGGTTCGGCCACGGCATTAATAGGCGCTGCTCCCTGTTCCCGCAGGATCAGCGTCATCTCCCAGTCGCCCGCGATGCTGAGCTCGCTGCCGTGATACTCGAACGCGCCGTCCGACACGCGCGGCAACTGAAGCTCTTGCGTTCCCATGTCCTCCCGTGCCGGGATCGTCAGGCGGAGCAGCGCCTCGGTCTCCGCCGACACCTGATGCTCGGGGACTTCCAGCCGGAAGTGATTGACGCCAGCGACGCCAGGAGCCAGCAGCAGTTGGGCGTTCCCTCCATCCAGCTCGAACGGAACCGAAATCTGTTGGGACTGCTCCGCCAGCGCCTCGCGGGCGGGTTGCAGGCTGGTCATCTGCCCAACCGCCGCGAGCACGCCAAACACCAACACCACCTCAACGGCCACCGTCCAGCGCAGACGCCTGCTCCAGATCGGCACCTGGGACATGACAGCCCGGCGAATCCGCCGGTCGACTACGACCAGGTTGATCGCCGCCAGAACAAGGACCACAGCCAGCAAGCCCAGCTTGATCAACAGGGATTGACCGTAGTCAGTGGAGCGGAGCGCTTCCAGGTTTCCGACCTGCAACCAGCCTGCATAGAAGCCAGTCAGCCCCAACGCCGCCCAACTTATCAGCCCGAGCACCGAGAATCGGGGGATAGCAACTGACAGGGCCGACCGGCGTTGCTCCGCCGAGACGCCGCGCAGTGCGGGAAAGAGCACGAACGTCAGGATGAGCAGCCCACCGATCCAGACCGAGGCGGCGAAGAGGTGGATCACATCAGCCGTGACCGCCATCGCCCTCCCAGCGGGTTGGGCGGCGGCGTGGGCGATCAGGCTGAACGGGAGCGGCAGGGCAAGCGCAATCAGCCACGCCGCGATTCCCGGAAGCGGTCGTCTTCCAGGAAACCACCACGCGCAGAAGGAGAGGATCAGTCCGGTCAGGATGAGCTGGGCAAGGCGATAGAGCCAGAGCTCGCCATAACGCGTTTGGCCGAGCGTGTTAAGAACCTTGTCGAGCAACGTGCCGTCCGGCAGCGTCATGGCTTGTACGATGAGGGCGAAAACAGACCCGGTGACCGCCAGGATCATGGCGGCAAGCGCAAACCGATGCATGCGCTGGACGATCATTGGAGCGGATCGCCACACCGGGCCGAGCGACGGTCTGACGACAGCAGACCACACCGGCCAGACGGCGAGCAACGCCGCAAGTCCGGCCAGGGCGGCCCAGCGGGAGGCGGTCTGGAACCACTGCGAGGGACCTCCAGGCTCATCACCTGAAGACGGGATCGTGATCGGAGCGACATCGGCGTCCGATCCGATGGTGAATGCAAAGTAGTTCTGCGCGGTATGGCCGTCGTCGTTGGAGAGGGTGCGCCAAAGCACGGAGTAGGTGCCATTGGGCATTTCACGCGGCAGCTCGAGTACCATGGTGTACTCATCGTTGCCCTCCTCCAGCACAGTTCCCTCAACCTCGTCGCCACCGCTATCGAAAAGCTGGAGTTGGCTGTAGGAACGTTCCAGGCGTTCAGTAAAACGGACCGCGATCTGGTCGGGCGCCTCGGCAACGACATCGCCACTTCCTGGCGTGCTGCTTTCGTACGCGGCGTGCGCCCCCGCACCTGATGTTGCCAGGACGGTCAACAGCATCGCCGCCATTGCCCCCAGGAACCATCGACGCACACGTCCGTAGCCCCGGCCCTCAGTGGCCAGCGGGCATACGCAACGCGCACGCAATGGTGCGGGGCAGTCCGGTCCACATTCGGCATGGTATGCCTCTGGCTGCTGAAACGAAGGGAATGACATGGCGCATCCTTCGGGCAAGCATGAATCCACAGCATGGCGGCGAAAATTTCGCCGCCATGCCACATTGCATTGTCACCCAATGTAGAATGGGGGCCGAACTTACGCGCGTTGTCGTCTGACAGCGAAGCCAATTCCGCCAAGCGCTGCCAACACGACCCCGACCAGGACCGGCATCGCAACCGTGCGTTCAGCGCTGCCTTCCTCCTGCGCCGCCGGGAACTCGAAGTCACTGCGTGGAGCGACCGAATCGAAACCTTCCGGTGAGGACGTGAAGGTCTCATCAACCTCGACGCCATCGATTTCGCCGAAGAAGTGAAAGGTGTAGTCACTCTCCGCCGTGGGTATGAAGTTCGACACGTAGACGCCAGGCTCGCCGTGGGAAGGCCGCAGCGGAGCCTCTAATGTCTCCTCGCCGAGCAACACCTCCGCCTGGAGCGTGTCGGCAAGCCCTTCCACCGGCTCGTCCCCACTGGCAACGCTCAACCAGATGCCGTTGAACTCGTCAACGACAGCCGGCTCGTTGACGAACCCGACGACGAACTCGTAGTCGTCTGCGACCGTCCGCGTCTCGTGCGCGGATGCACCGAGAGGCATCGTCGCCATCACGAGGGCAATCACGCCGATCGCGCCGATCATGAAGAAGCCGTGTACGCGTGGCACGCGTGACAAGGTGAGATTCATGGATATTGTGCTCCTTGTGTCTTTAATGCTGGAACGTGATGATCAGGCAGGGGAAGCACGCGGTGGAGGAGGATCCAGACGGCGGATAATTCCGGCAAGGCGATCGCCGCGGGGCCAGACCAGACGAATAGGCACGCCCACCGACATGAGCGCGATCAGTGCGCTGAGCGCGCCGAGGAGATTTGCATGCTGGATCGGCATGTGACTCGTTAGCGGCTCGGCGGTGTCCGGCTGGATGGCCAACGTGGCGGCGTCATGATGATCGTACTCATGATGATGATGCGACCGCCCGGTCGCGGCGTCTATCCAGGTCTGGAAGACCGTATGCGCGTGGACATGATCGGCTCCCGCGCGGTAGTTGACCGGCATGAGGATCGTCAGCACGGCGGCGAACACGAGCACCATGCTGGAAATGGGCTTCGTGTCGAGCGAGCGATGACTACGCATGATGGTGTGCAGCGTGAGGCATCGCACCGTGCTTTCTGGCGGCGCTGGGCGGGAATCGATCATTCAACATTGGCCCGAGCGCGTAGCCGTGAGGATCGGACGCTTTCCCTCAACCTACCATGGACATCGACCAGGATCAAGACCGCTCCGGCATCAGCGCTACATGTCACTCGCCGTGCGCTCCGGCAGGGCAATCGGCTCCGGCGGCTCGCGATCATCGACTTGTGGCCCTTCGATCTGGTGCCGCAGCGAGGCAAGCTCATTGCGGATGCCGTCAAGATCGTCCCGCATCCGCTCCATCTCGCCCTGTGACGACCGCACGAACCGGGTGTAGGGCGCGACCGCCTCGTCGATCCGGGTGATCGAGCGGTTCTGCTCGTGGTCGAACTGCTCTCGCATCACGATCA
>JACCVC010000276.1 GCA_013698305.1 Chloroflexia bacterium | reverse complement strand
CGCCGAACACCGGTAGCGGCGACGCGGCGCACCTGCTCGATCCTCAGGAGCCGGAATCAACCGGCCCTGAGGACGGGAACCGGGCAGCGCCGGGGATCGCCTGGCCGGTGCTGATCGCGGCGGCGCTCGCGGCGCTGTGGCCGCGCAAGGTGCTGGCCCCGGCGGTGATCCGGAACCAGGTCCACCGCGACGCGGCGTAGGACGAAACAGACACCGATGTGACGCGACGAACAGCGCCCGGACCAGCCAATGGTCCGGGCGCTGTCGTGTCTGCCTGCCTCGTGCTGACTCTTGTGCATCACCCGCTCTGTTGATGTGAAGCTCTTCATCGCCGCGCGGTGGGACGCTCTTGCTGTTTTGCGTGAAGGCTCGTGTGCATCAGGCGGCGACGGCCTCGACAGCGGAAGTCCGGATCACCCGCCGCGTAGTGGTGGGCGTGGGTACGATGGTGATGATGACAGCGACGGCGACGATACCGAGATAGATGCCGGCCGGGGAGTCCGGTACTGGCGAGCCAGTCCGGGCGATGCTGAAAGGCACTACCGAAACCAGCGAGGCGATCGATCCGAACAGCACGCCAGTGACGGCAAGCACGATGGACTCGACAACTACCATCGACAGCATCTGAGGGGGCGTAGACCCGGCGAGTCGTTGCTGCCCGAACTCCCGGCTTCGGTAGGTCGTCGCTGCGACCAGGGTATTGATCAGCATGATCGCCGCGAATAGCACGATCATCCCGACAAAGACGTAATTCAACGTCTCGATGTTCTTTTGAATTGTGGACTTCGCCACTCCTTCCACGGAGGTCACGCTGTTCTCGATGTCCTGCATGTACAGCGTGCCGGTGGCAAGGCCAGTGAACAGGATGATCGGCATCGCAATGCTCGCCATCTGGTGGGATCTCTGGCGCAGGTTCAGCAACGCCAGATAGCTGCTTGCGCCCGTCATTTGTGCCAGCGGGTGGCCCAGGACTGTAATGATCGCCCGCAGCAGAACCTGGGCGAGAAGTGCGAACCCGATCGACGCCCAGATGGACGCCTGTCCGGCCGTCTGCATCGATTCATACCCTTCCTCGCGGGACACCGTCGCGGTGACGACCCCCAGGCCGATACCGACCGCGAGTAAGACAACGGCCGCGATGACTCGCTTCTTGCCTGTTCCTGGAGTCTCGATCATTGCGGCCGCTGACGATTCGCTCGCGCGCTTCCGAGTGGTCGACCTCGCGGTCAATGCCGCGGCGACGGTAGCAGAGACGAGATTGATCCCCAGTCCAAGACCGAGCGCAATCGGTCCGAAGCGGTACGGCACGGTCGCCGAAACCTGACCGGTGGACGCAAGCGCCTCGAGCAGCAGCCAGCCTCCGAGCATAGCCGGCAGGATCGCCAGCAGGCTCCCGGCGAGGGCGACGATAGTCGTCTCGCCGACGATCATGCGGCCGATCTGGGCCGGTGTCGCGCCGACGTGTTTCAACACCGCCATCTCCGCGCCGCGTTGCCGGACCGACAGGGTGAGCGTCGATGTCGCGGCGAAGATCACGATGACCAGGGCAAACCCACCAACGACGTTCGCCATGATGACCAACGTATCCCGGTCGGCACTCGTCACCGAGCTGCCCCCGCTTGTGTCAAGCATCGAGGCGAAGGTCATCACGATCGTTGCGCCGAGGAATAGCGCGATAAAGCTTGCCATGAAACCACCGGTGCGGTGTCGAAGTGATTGCAGTGCGAGTCTGAACATGGTTATGCTCCCAACGCGACTGGTTGCCGCGCGATGTCATCGCCGAGGTGGGTCAGGCGCTCGGCAACCGCCTCCGCAGTCGGGTTGTCCAGCCGCCCGACGAACTTGCCATCTGCCAGGAAGAGCACCGAGCAGGCATGCGAGGCGGCGACCGGGTCGTGCGTTACCATGACGACGGTCTGGCCGAAGTCGCGGACGGCTTCTTGCAGCAACGTGAGGATGCTCCGCGCGTTCCTGGTATCCAGTGCGCCGGTCGGTTCGTCGGCGAAGATCATGCTGGGGTTGGTCACCAGGGCTCGGGCGATGGTAACGCGCTGTTGCTCACCTCCCGAGAGCTCGGCTGGCCGATGTTCGAGCCGGTCGCTCAACCCGACCTGCTCCAGGACAATCCTGATGTGGGTATGATCGAGCTTGCGACCGGAAAGCTTCAGTGGCAGGGTGACGTTTTGGAGCACGGTCAGCGCGGGGAGGAGGTTGAACTGTTGGAAGACGAAGCCGATCCGTTGCCGGCGGAACCGGGTGAGAGCCGCCTCGTCTCCGGTCATTTCCTTGTCATCGATGAATACCTGGCCGGTGGTTGGTTGGTCGAGCCCTGCGGCACAATGCAGCAAGGTACTCTTGCCCGAGCCGGACGGGCCCATCACCGCCGTGAAGCTGCCCGCCGGCAGCGTGAGCGTCACGTCGTCCAGAGCGGTGACAGCGTTGGCGCCGTCGCCGTACACCTTGCTGACAGAGACAAGTCGGAGAGCGTCGGCGGCTCTGGCAGGATTTCCGGAGTGGCGTCTGAACATCGGTGTGCTCCTTTGTGGTATGCCTTTGGTTGAGTCTCACGCCGTCGCATGAGGCGTCTGATCGATATAGTACAATCGTATCAGACGATTGTGCAAGACGTTTGTGCCAATCCGGGACAAGGACTGAAAGTATGGGAAATCGCGAGGCTCTGCTGGATGGCGCAATGCGCTGCCTGTACGAAAAAGGCTACGCGCACACATCGGCCCGCGATATCGCAACCGCCTCCGGCGTCAGCCTGGCGGCGATTGGTTACCATTTCGGGACGAAGGAGGCACTGTTGAACGCGGCCCTGGTCGAGGCGATTGGGGAGTGGGGCGACGAGCTTGGTCGCGCCCTCGCGACCGTAGGCGTTCCCGATGCTGGGTCGGTCGAGCGCTTTGAGGCGATCTGGAGTGAGGTGATCGAGTCCTTCGCGACGCATCGAAGTCTTTGGTTCGCGTCGTTCGAGAGCTTCGCGCAGATCGACCGAGTGCCAGAGGTGCGGCGGATTCTCGCCGAAGGGATGGAGCAGGGCAGGCTTGGCTTGGGGCCGCTGTTCCGGACCAACGAAGGCACGGACGACGAGCGGACGGCACGGGCGGTCGGCTCGTTCTATCACGCGCTGATGACCGGCGTGCTTGCGCAGTGGCTGACCGATCCGGAGCGCGCTCCTTCGGCGAGTGACCTGGCTCTTGCCCTGCGCGCGATCGCGGCGGATGTTGACTCGGACGGTTCCGCCGAACACGAGTAGCGGTGACGAGGCATGTTGAACAGCGCCCGGACCACCGCGTTTCCGGATGCCAGCGTCGCGGTGGATCACATGGTGGCCGACGACGACAACGTCGCCTTCGCCTACACGCTGACCGGCACGCACCAGGGTCCGTTCATGGGCCACGGGGCAACGGGCAAGCCCATCAGTATCCTTGGCATGCAGATTTTTCGATTTGAGAACGGCAAGATGGTCGAGCGGTGGGGCATGTCCGCACCTGTCAAGCAGCAGATCGCTGCGGTTGATTTGTAACGGTTGTGTGGCTGCCTTTGCGGTTTGCGACATGGTCGGTAGGGTCGCGGACTCCGATGGGTGTCCGCTTGTACTGGTGACAGATATCCGCGCCCTACGTTCGTGCGGTTCGGACGCAGGATCATGCGTTGTCGCCGCGCAGGACGGCGCTCAACGTCTCCAGCGCGATGTTGCGGCCACAGACAATGACAACGACATCACCATCAAGGTACTCGTCGGGAATGACATCAGCCTGCACTGCC
>JACCVC010000273.1 GCA_013698305.1 Chloroflexia bacterium | reverse complement strand
CCGCCTTGGCGTTGCCCGATGTGTTCAGGAAGCGATTCGTATTCGATCAGGCCCGGCGCAGCAACGGCAACCTGTCGCCCCATTGTTCGACCAGCGACTCCATCTCCTCATCACCGCCGGGCAGGTTCATGGTCGGGATCAGGGGCGGCTTGACGCCTCGCTGGTGCAGCCGGGACGCCGCCTCGACCACCAGCGCGTTTATCAGCGCCACGCCGACCGCCGACGACGCGCCGCCGGCAGGGGTGTCTACGCCGGGAATCGACACGACCGCGTCCCCCGTTGGAACTCGCGTGTCGATGGTGAGGTCGGCGACCTCGGCCAGCCGCTGGCCGCTCTCGTGGCGAGAGGGCGCATCCCGGTAATGCTCGTCTGAGGTGATGGCGATGGTCCGGGCGCTGCGCTCCTGGCTTGCCAGCACAACGTCGATCGGGACCGGGTTGACGCCGGAGTTGCTGGCGACGATGACGACCTCTCCAGGGCGAAGGTCGTGGCTGCCGACAACCACCCTACCGTACCCCGGCGCGCGTTCGAGCAGGGTCGCGTTGACCGAGCCGAACAGGGTCAGGTTGGCGTCCAGCATCGGGTTGAGCGGGAGCAGGGAGCCTGCTCGATGGAAGACCTCCTCGGCGACCATGTGAGAATGTCCGCTGCCGAAAAGATGAACGACCCCGCGCTGCTCGATGGTGTCGGCGATCCAGTCGGCCGCCGTTTCAATCGCGATGCCCTGAGTGGAGATGATGTCCTCGATGATGTCGCAGAGGCGGCGCATGTAGGTTCTGTAGGCGGCGGTCAAGGCGGGCTCCTCAGTCGTTTGAAGCCGCCGTTGCGCCGGTGATCGGTCGCGTAGTCGGCGCGGCTCCGGAGCCGTCAGCGGCAAGGGCATCAGATGGTTCCGGCTCGTCGTCGTTGCGCGTGCGAAGGGTCCGTTCCGGCAGGAACATGCCGATGATCACCGCGAACACCGCCACGCCGGTGGCGATCAAGAACACGTCCTGAATGGCGGTCGCGAGTGTTCCGCGCATCGCCTCCAACAGGTTGGCGAAGACCTGATCGCCGTTCGGAATCGCGTCGAACGCGGCTTCAAGCTCGATCCGCGCCTCCGGATTCGCCAGCGCCTGTGGTGTAATCTCGTCAAGCGCCTCCTGCGGCGTCTGGGCCAATGTCTCGGCGGGCACGTCGCGGGTGATGTTGGTGCTGATCTGGGTGGTGAGGTAGGTGCCCATCAGCGCAATGCCGATGGTACCGCCGATGGAGCGGAAGAACTGGAGGGATGAGGTGACAACACCGAGCTGGCGTGGCGGGAACGCGTTCTGCACCGCCAGAGTGATCGTCGGCATCACGAGTCCTACGCCAAGGCCCAGGACGATCATGTTGCGGATCGCGCTGAGGTTCGTCGTGCCGAGTCCCATGCGACTGAGCAGGAACATGCCGGTCAGCATCAGGAACAGGCCGGACACGATCGCCCACTTGTAGCGTCCCGTGCGGGAAATCAGTTGACCGCCGACGATGCTGGCGGTGACCATGCTCAGCATCATTGGCATGAGCACGAGGCCGGACTCGGCGGCCGATGTCCCCAGTACGCCCTGCATGAAGAGCGGGATGTAGAGGATCGCCCCGAACATGGCCGCGCCGAGAATCGATGAGCTCATGATCGAGATCGAAAAGATTCGGTCCCGGAACAGCTTGAGGGGGATGATCGGATCCTTGGCGCGGGTTTCGGTGAAGATGAACGCGCCGATCCCGACGGCGGCCATGGCCAGCAGGCCGATGATCAGTGGTGAGCTCCAGGCATACTCCGTTCCTGCCCAGGTGAAGGCCAGAAGCAGCGGCACGATGCCGGTGACAATGAGGCCCGCTCCCCACCAGTCGATCGACGCGACGCCGTGCGGTCGGATGTATGGCAGGCCGATCAGCAGCACCGCGATGGCGATCACGCCGACCGGAAGGTTGATGTAGAACACCCAGCGCCATCCTGGCCCGTCAGCAAGCCACCCACCCAGGATCGGGCCTACCACGCTGGCGATGCCGAACATTGCGCCCAGCAGGCCCTGCCACTTGCCGCGCTCCTTGGGTGGAAAGAGGTCGCCGATGATCGTGAAGGCGTTGGCAATGATGATGCCGCCGGCGATGCCTTGCAGACCCCGGAACAGGATCAGCTGCAACATGGACTGGCCGAGCCCGCAAAGCGCCGACGCGATCATGAACAGCACGAGACCGCCGATGTAGAACCACTTGCGTCCATAGATGTCTGAGAGCTTGCCGAAGATCGGCACCGACGCGGTACTGGCGAGCATGTAGGACGTCGTCACCCAGGCGTAGCTCTCCAGCCCGCCGAGGTCGGTGACGATCCGGGGCATGGCCGTGCCGACGATGGTCTGGTCCAGCGCCGATAGCAACAGGCCGAGCATGATGCCGGCCATGGCAATGTAGAGCTGCTTGCCGGACATATGGGAGAGATGGGTGATCTTTGGAGCGGCGGATGTGTTCGCTGACATGGAAGGTCTATTCTCCGGGTTGGTGGCGTGCGCTCGTGCCGTGAAGCCAGAGCTCGACGATGAGGGCGGCGAGATTTTTGTTTGAGACAGGTTCATCGCCAGGCGATGGCGACGTGGCCAGGCGCCGGATCTGCCCGCCGATCATGGCGAAGTAGAGCGGCATGGTGGCGTCGATGTCCATGTCGTCTCGCAGCCTGCCTTGGCGTTGCTCGGATCGCAAACGAGGGGCGAGCGTCATCAGCAGGTCTCCAACCTGGCGCAGGCTGGCCTTGCGGCGTGCTTCAGGGACGATGGTCAAAAGGTCAAGGTGCAGCCGCCGGTACTCGCCCAGGCCATCGTCCAGCAGGAACAGGGCGATGTCGTAGAGCAGCTTGTTCAGCTCATCGGTCGACTCGATGATGCGTTCGAGCTCCGCCGCCAACCTTGCGGTTTTGGTGATCACCGCTTCGAGGAAAAGCTCTTCTTTGTCGGCGAAGTGGTAGTAGAGCGCGGCCTTGGTGATGCCCGCGGCGCTGGCGATCTCGCTCATGCTGACGCCGTTGTAGCCGCGGTCGGAGAAGAGCGCGAGGCTTTGGGCCACAATCCGATGCCGCGCCGATGCCGCTGGCGCACCGTGGCCACAATCCGGTGTGACGGTGGGGGAAGAAGCACGTTGACTCATGAACGGTGAACGGTCCTGACAGTTTTGTGCCATGATGATAAGATTGGTCCTGACCGACCGGTCAGTAAGCCAGAAGAACTATGCACCACAACCGAAGATGACGCAAGGGTCTACAGCGGATGCTAAGGCACATCTCATGAAAGTTGATGCGTAGTGGACGATCCTGTATCGGCCCGATCTGGCGATTCACCACCTTTGGTAGACACAGGGTCTGCCGCTACGTGGTCGTAGTGTTGGAACGACAATCAAGCAACCTGCAAACCGCCGTAGGTTGGGCAGTAGCTGCCGTGATCTTGATTCAAGGGCCGACACAGGGTCGGCGCCACGCGGCACGGTGAGCGGATGGCGCGAGGTTTGCGATGGTGCGATAAGGTGGGGCAGCGACGAATGTACTGTACCGATTAGGAGGAAGCAATGGCGATTCCAACACGACCGCTGGGCAAGACAGGCGTTGAGGTGTCGATTCTCGGCGTTGGCGGCGCCCACTTGGCGCACCCCGATGAGGTAGAGGCGATCCGAATCGTGCATGAGGCTATCGATGGCGGCGCGACCTTTCTGGACAACGCCTGGGAGTACGGAAACGGTGAGTCAGAGCGGCGGATGGGTCTGGCGCTGGCCGACGGCGACTGGCGGGAGCGGTCGTTCCTGATGACCAAGGACTGCGCCCACGACCGCCGAGCCGATCACTCCATGCGGAAGCTCGAGGAGAGCCTGACGCGGCTCAAGACCGACTACCTCGACCTCTGGCAGTTGCACGAGGTGGTCTGGGAGGACGACCCGGAGATGATCCTCGCGCCGGGAGGATCGCTGGAGGCGATGATCCGGGCGAAGGAGCAGGGCAAGGTGCGATTCATCGGCTTCACCGGCCACAAGTCGCCCGAGATACACCGGCAACTGCTGACCGAGGGGATACCCTGGGACACGGTGCAGCTTCCGCTCAATGTCTTCGACGCGCACTACTCGAGTTTTCAGCACGAGATCGTGCCGATGTGCATCGAGCAGGGGATTGGCGTGCTGGGGATGAAGAGCAACGCCGGTGGTCACGTCCCGAAGAGCGGCAGCGACATCACGCCGGAGGAAGCGCTGCGCTACGCGCTCGGACTGCCGGCGTCGGTGGTGATTTCCGGGATGGACTCGCTGGAGATCCTGCACAAGAACCTGGCGGTCGCCGATGGCTTCCAGCCGATGACGGATGAGGAGATCGCGGCGCTGCTGGAGCGAAGCCGACCGTATGCTCCCGACGGCACGTTCGAGCCGTTCAAAACCAATCGCGCATACGAGGGCGACGAAGGGCGGAAGGTTCACGACTATCCGCTGAACGCGGCGTCCTGAGGATTGCCGCACCGAAACCGTAGACAAGCAGGAAGGCGGAGCATTGATGCTCCGCCTTCCTGCTTGTC
>JACCVC010000283.1 GCA_013698305.1 Chloroflexia bacterium | reverse complement strand
GTCGAGGTCGACGATCCCGATGCCCAGATCGAGCGGCTCCGCGCCGCCATCGTGGATCAGGGGACGGCAGAGACGAAATGACGAAGTTCCTTTCATCACAAACGGCACTTACCGCAAAATACCCATTCGCCGCAATTCCCAACCCAGATGGTGACGGTTGGGAGATCGTCTTCCCGGACATTGCTGGCATCGTTGGATTTGCCGAAACATGGGACGAGATCGGCAACGAAGCCCAAACGATTTTGGCGTTGTGGATCACGACGTCAGCCGAGGACAATCACCCGATCCCCGCGCCCTCGCCTGAGTGGGATCCTATCGAGATTGAGCCAGGCGCGTTCAAGCTACCAGAGCTGTATTCTAGTGAACAAGTCGCGGGGCAACTTGGTTTGTCAGGAGGTCGTGTGGCCGCGCTCGCGAAGTCGCGCAACCTCGGCCAGTTGGTGGGTAACTCTCTGGTGTTCATGCCGGAAGAGGTCGACGCCATGCGCGATCGCCGTCCGGGAAGGCCGAAAAAGCAACCCGTCACCGCGTGAGGCAAATGGGTTTGACCCGTGAAGTGAACAGGAACATGTAATGGCCGTGGCGAATACCGCGATTACCCCCACGATCGAGAGAATCCGGTCGTTCTCCTCCCTTCCGCAGAATTGGGACAGCTATGGTGCGCAGCCACTATCACCGGTGGCAATAGCCACGGTCGACCACATCCTCGTGCAGTCGCTTCGCCTCCCAATCTACGACGATGGCGCGGTCGTGGACGCGGTTCCTTCCCCCGACGGCGGTGTCCTGGTTGAATGGGAGTCGCAATCGTCCCGTTTCCAGTTGCGCGTTCATGCAGACGGGACCATGGCTGGCGTCCGCATTGACACCGAGAATGGCAAGTCTGTCGTATGGAAGGACATACCAGTAGTGACGGACCAGGACGTTCTGGACCAGCTAAATCGTCTTGTGTAGAAGGGGCGTTGATGGAGGTCGTGGAGATTTCGGACGAGGAACACCTCATCCGTCGATATTTTCTGAAGCCAAATCGCGGCCACCTGCTCAACGGTCGTATTGCTCCCACCGTTTTCCATGATCGGTAGGGCCAGCCAGACCCAGACTGCTCCGTCTACGCTCAGAGCCTGATGAGCGACGATCGCGAATGGTGTGTTCAACCCGTCTTTGCATCTATGGGTGCATTGGCGGTAGTGGCCCATATCCCACGTCGTCGCGGCGCAGAGGTGATTCATGCGCCTTTGGAGCAACGAAGCCACACAGTGATACGCAACCTCACCAACGCGATCTGTGCCGAAATGGCGGACAAGTGCGAACTGCTTGGTGTCGAACCGTGCCGACCTGTGCCGCAATTGTCGTAGCTATCCTCCGCACGCCAGGCAACTCCCATCCGACACCACCCTACCGCAACCATTTCCCCCCACCGGCGTTTACCCTCTCTGTAGACGATTGAAACGCCCGGGCGTTCAGAGGTTCGAACGTCCAGATCGAGGGATGCCGGTGCATGGACGCCATGCGAGCCCACGCCAAACCCGACGGCGTGGTGACATCGGAAGATCGTAAGCGCCATCGGGCATCTGCCGATGCATCCCCTGACGTCGGCACGACGCTGGCCGAAATCCGGGCGGCGCAGCACGACCCCCAAGCGGCCTCCGCGATCTACGCAACCTGGTTCGACCCGGTCTACCTCTACTGCCTGCGCCGCCTGGAGTCGCCGGAGGCTGCCGAGGACGCCACCTCCCGCATCTTCGAAGGGGTGCTCAAGGCGCTGCCAACCTATCAGATCGATGAGCGCCGCCCCGGATCGACCTTCCGGAGCTGGCTGTTCTCCATCGCCCACAACACGATCGTCGACCATCACCGCCGACGGCGATTCCACCTCTCGCTCGACCGCCTGCGGCATCCGTTCGGGGATCGACCTTCCATTGAACTGCCCGACCCGGATCGCCTTCCCGAAGACCAGGCGCTCGCGCGGGAAGGCGAAGCCGCCGTACAGCGAGCGCTCGGGTGCCTGCCGGAGCGGCAGCGCCGCATCGTCGAGCTGCGGCTGGCCGGGCTCACCGGTCCCGAGATCGCCACCTCCCTCGACATCACCCCCTCGGCGGTCAAGTCCGCCCAGTTCCGCGCCTATGCCACCATGCGCTCTGCCCTGACCGAGATGGGATACGCGCCGCCACACCACGAGGACGACCATGTCACGTCATAGCAGCCCCCAACTACAATCCGGGGCCGACCCGGAATCCCGATTCGATCACTGGCTCGATGGCCTCGTGACGGGGACGCCCGGCACCGAGCCATCGCGACACGACGTCCCGCCGGGGCAGTTCGCCCAGGCGCTATCCGGAGCCTGTCAGCTACATGAGCTGGCGGCGCAGGCGGCAATGGCATCTGGAGCGATCGGCGCCCGACAACGGATCAAGGAGGATCTCATGCACAACGGTGTACTCGTCGGGTCTGGCGGCGGCGTCAGCTGGATACCACCACGAACCCATGACCGGCAGACGCCCTGGTGGTCGCTCAACTCGCCGGTGATCGCGGGCGCGCTGATTCTCGCCCTGATCGTCTCCATGGCCGGCGCGTTGTTCTGGACGCAG
>JACCVC010000252.1 GCA_013698305.1 Chloroflexia bacterium | reverse complement strand
ATCGGATCCCGAAAAATTGTCACAGCCTGGAGGAAACATCGAGATATCCGATCACGCCATCATTTCGGTCGTGCATGACGCTGTACTGTCATGCTACGGCATTGTCGACATGGCGCCCAGATCGATTCGTTCCGCCATCGGCAAGCGACTCGGCATCACCTCCGCCGAACGAGGCATCGACGTCACGGTCATCGACAACACGGTCACAATTGATCTGTCCGTCGTGGTTGAATACGGCACGCCCATCTTCACCGTCACCACCAACGTGATGCAAACGGTCAGGTTTCGGGTCGAAAGCATGCTCGGGATGTCCGTCGACCGCGTCAACGTCAACGTCGATGGCCTCCGGGTGAGCAAGGCCAGTGGAGGCTCGACGTGACCTCGACTGCCACCACCCATGCGGTCTGGAGCGGCAAACAGCTTCTCTCCGGCTTCACCTTTTCTGCTGCCCTGCTTGAGCATAATCGCGATGCGATCAACTCCCTCAACGTCTTCCCTGTACCCGATGGCGATACCGGCACGAACATGGCCATGACAATGAAGGGTGCCCTCGAAGCAGTGGATGGTCTCGATCCGAATGCGACCACGTCCGCCGTCGCCGCCAAACTTGCGTACGGGGCGCTCATGGGCGCGCGAGGAAACTCCGGCGTTATCCTTTCCCAGTTCTTTCGCGGCTTTGCATCCGGGTTGGGCGCCACCGAAGAGATTGATGGTCGCGACATCGCTCGTGCGCTCGACGGATCGCTCGAGACTGCATACAAGGCGGTGATGCGACCGGTCGAAGGGACAATGCTCACCGTCATTCGGGCAGCGTCGGAGGCGGCAAGGGAAAAGAGCCGGTCACATCCCTCGGTCCTTGATGTCCTCGCTGCCGCTGTCGATGGCGCACAGATCGCACTCGATAATACGCCGCAACAACTGGATATTCTACGTCAAGCTGGCGTCGTCGACGCCGGCGGTCAGGGTGTCGTGTACATCCTGGACGGCCTCGCCCGCACCGCCCGTGGCGAAACCGAGTTGCCTCCTTCGACACCCGCATCCACCTCGCACGAAGTAGGCGCCAATATGGCGTTTCTCGACATGGTGGGAGAAGCGCATGGAGGAGACGCCTTCGGCTACTGCACCAATTTCATGGTGTTCGGCGACCAGATCGATCCCGATCGCTGCCGGGAGGAGATCGCCGCCATGGGCAACTCCGCAGTGATCGTTGGTGACGAGTCGATGCTCAAGGTTCATATCCACACCACCAACCCCGGCGAGGTGCTCCTATATGCGACTCAACTCGGAGATCTCGACCAGATCAAGATCGACAACATGAGCCGGCAAACCAATGCGCTGTCGGCCCAGCGAAACGCTCGAACCGATGCCGTTGTCGAAGCCAACACTCGTGACGCGGCAACTGACGATGCGGCTAACGAGACCATCGCTGTCATTGCCGTCGCCGCCGGAGATGGAATTTCCGAAGCGCTCCGGTCGCTCGGGGCGAGCGCCATCGTGCGCGGCGGGCAGACCATGAATCCCAGCACGCAGGAGTTGCTCGATGCCGTCGAGGCGAGTGGCGCCGAAGAGGTAATCCTGCTGCCCAACAACAAGAACATCATCATGGCGGCAAATCAGGTAGACACACTGACGAAGAAAACGGTGCGCGTGGTCCCTACCCGGTCGATTCCGGCTGCGCTCTCGGCGTTGACCACATTTAACGCGAACGAGAGCATCGAGAAGAATGTCGCGGAAATGGACCGGGCCATCAGCGATAGTCTGGCGATCAGCATCACCCGCGCAGTCCGATCAGTCGAGCTCAACGGCGTGACCATTGCGGAGGGGGAGCTGATCGGCCTGATCAATGACGAGCTCGCCGTTGCTGGCGCAGATGACGTCGACGTATTCCTGAGGACACTGCAAACCTCCGGCGCTGACGATCCGGAATTGATCACCATCTTCGTCGGCGAATGTGTCTCGACTGAAGACGAGCAGGCCCTCGAAGCGGCGCTCGGCGAGAAATGGCCCGACGCCGAAATCGAGACGCACCCGGGCGGCCAGCCGCACTATCGCTATATCATCTCCATTGAATGATCGCAGTATTATGGAACGATACGTTTCACGCCGGGACCGGAGGATACTCGCATGACTTCATCATCACGTGTCGCCATCGTCACCGACAGCACCGCCGACCTGCCGCCCGACATCCGGGAGCGGCGCGGAATCACGATGGTCCCGCTCAATGTCCACTTTGGCGACGAGGCGTTCCGGGATCAGGTTGATCTCACCTCTGAACAGTTCATGGAGCGGCTCAGCGCGGCGGAGAAGCTGCCGACGACGTCGCAGCCGTCCACCGGCCTGTTCGAGCAGACCTTTCGTGAGCTGGCACAAAACCACGAGGAAATCGTCTGCGTGCTGCTCTCGTCACACCTCAGCGGTACTGTCCAGTCGGCCCAGATCGCGGCGGACGCTGTCGCCGATGACATCCGCGTCGAAGTGTTGGATTCGCTCAACGGCACGCTGGGATGTGGCTATCAGGTGATTCACGCTGCCGACCTCGCCAGCCAGGGCGTCGACGCCAACGTCATCGCGGCACGTCTCAAAATGCAGCAGAGTCGCTACCACGTCATCTTCTTCGTGGAGACGCTCGAGCATCTCCGGCGAGGCGGGCGCATCGGCAAGGCGGCCTCTTTGGTGGGGTCGATGCTCAAGCTCAAGCCGCTCCTGCGCGTCGATGAAGGTGTTGTCGTCCCCTTCGAGCGCACTCGCACCCGCCGCAAGGCGATCAACGCACTGGTGGACTTTGCAGAAAACCTGTCCGGCATCCAGCGGATTGCGGCGTTGCACAACACCACGCCGGACGATGCGCAGGCGCTAATCGACCGGGTCGGCCAGCTCGCAACGGGAGATTCCATCGTCCAGACGGCGGTGATCGGCCCCGTCCTGAGCACACACATCGGACCAGGTGCCCTCGGCCTCGCCATTGAGGTAGCCCAGAGCGAGTGACGCAGATCGGGATGGTCAGTCGAGATCTGGGACACCAACGCCCTGGGAACGGTAAGGTCGCGGACCCCGCAGGGTGTCCGCCCGCTTGCCCAGATAGGCGGATATTGGTCGCTGGCCGCGCCGATGCATCATTGATTGGTTCCCATTGGGGTCGACGGAATCCATATGACAAAATTCCTAGAAGCCTGCGCCTGTGTGCGCCCGCCACCCCGTAGTCCAAGGAGTATCTCCCGCGTGGTTCGACACGCCCAACCAACGTCGCCACCCTCAACGCCCACCGCCGAGCAGCAGTTCGAGCGAACCTTGCAATCGCTCCGGCTGCTCTGGGCGGCGTCCGGCGCTGCCCGGCGGGAGATCCGCTCTGCGGTCAACGCCTACCGGCAGTTGATTCCGGCCGCGGCGGCCACCAACGAGATGCAAACCGCGCTCGAAGACAGCATCGCCGTGCTGGAACGGTTGCCCGACGCCGCCGCTGAGCGCAGGCAGAACGTCGAGAAGCTGGCCAACGACCTCAAGGCGATGCGACCGCGTCTCGGGCTGGTCGATGCTTCTGTCGAAAAGGGCGTGCTCAACGCAGTTGCGGGCGAGCGCCGCGCCGGTCGTCAAAAGCCCAAACCGAAGGAATCAACGACCAGGCCCAAACGCCTGCCGGTCGATGCCGCGATCACCGAGCTCAACGGTGTCGGCCCCAAGCAGACGCCGCTGCTGGAGAAGCTCGGGATTACCAGCATCATCGACCTGCTCAACCTCGCGCCGCGCCGCTACGTCGACTACCGCAACCCGATCCAGATCGGCACCCACCTCGACTACGCCGGTCACGTGCTGATTCGCGGTCGGGTGAGCGATATTCGTGAGCATCGCTCAGGCCGCGGACCAACTCGCGTCAACATGCAGCTCGACGATGGCACCGGCGTGATGCACCTGACCTTCTTCAATCCTTATATTGCGCGCAACCTCCGGGATGGCGAGGAGATCTACGCCGCGGGCACCGTAGAGCGCCAGTACGGCAAGCTCCAGATGGTGTCGCCCGAGTGGGACAAGATCGGAGGCCCGAATGTGACCACCGATCACCTCGTCCCGGTCTATCCGCTCACCAAGGGGCTGTATCAAAAAAACTTGCGACGATTTACCCGGCAGGCGCTGGACAGCACCCGCCCCAACCTGGTCGACTGGCTGGCGGACATCCGGACCTTCATGGACCCCGAGGTCTGGACCCGGATGCCGAAGCTGGAGGATGCCTACGAATATCTGCACTATCCGCCCGAAATGAGCGCGGCCACCGCCGCTCATCGACGCATGACGCTGGAAAACCTGATCTTGCTCCAGCTTGGGCTGGTCAAGCGCCGCCAGGATGTCTCCGCGATACCCGGCATTCCGTTCGGCATCGATCGGGAACGGCTGGACACGTTTCTCTCCAGTCTCCCATTTACGCTCACCGGAGCGCAGCAACGAGCGCTCGACGGCATCCTGAGCGATGTCGCCCAACCTCACGCGATGACTCGCTTGCTACAAGGAGATGTCGGGTCCGGCAAGACGGTCGTCGCGGCGGCGGTGGCGCTGATGGCGATGGCGAGTGGACATCAGGCGGCGGTCATGGCTCCGACCGAGATTCTCGCCGAGCAGCATTTTCGCAACCTGACTGAGCAATACCAGTCAGTGCCCGACGACCAACGTCCCAAGGTGACGCTGCTCACCGGTTCCACGCGGGCCAAGGCAAGACGCGGGATGCTCACCGCATTGGCCGAAGGTGAGATCAACCTCCTCGTCGGCACCCACGCCCTGATCCAGGATGATGTCGAGTTCAGCCGACTGGGCCTCGTCATCATCGATGAGCAGCACCGCTTCGGCGTCCGGCAGCGCAGCCAGCTCGTCACCAAGGCGCATGGCGTGGTCCCTCACCTGCTCTCCATGACCGCGACGCCGATTCCGCGCACGCTCAACCTGGTGCTCTATGGCGACATGGACGTCTCGGTGATCGATGAGCGCCCGCCGGGACGTATCCCCATCGAGACGCAACGATTTGTCGGGCGGGACCGCAATCGGGCCTACCAGCGAGTCCGGGAACAGGTCGCGGCGGGGCATCAGGTGTTCGTGATTTGTCCCCTGGTCGAGGCGACCGACACCTCCGAGGCCAAGGCGGCGGTCGAAGAAGCCGAGCGGTTGCAGTCGGATGTCTTTCCCGAGCTTCGCGTCGACGTGCTGCATGGTCGCATGGCGTCGAGGAAGAAGGATGAGGTGATGACCGCCTTCCGGGAGCGGCAGTTCGACATCCTGGTATCGACGTCGGTGATCGAGGTCGGCATCGACATCCCCAACGCGACGGTAATGATGATCGAGGGCGCGGACCAGTTTGGCCTCAGCCAGCTGCATCAGTTCCGGGGCCGGGTCGGTCGCGCCGGGGACCAGAGCTACTGCCTCCTGCTGGCCGACGAGGTCTCGCCGGAGGGCGAAATCCGGCTCGACACGATGGTCGCCACCGACGACGGATTCAAGCTGGCCGAAACTGATCTGGAACTGCGCGGTCCCGGCGACTTCATCGGCGGCACGCGCCAGAGCGGCATGCCCGA
Organism: Chloroflexia bacterium; assembly: GCA_013698305.1. Taxonomy (GTDB): domain Bacteria; phylum Chloroflexota; class Chloroflexia; order Thermomicrobiales; family UBA6265; genus JACCVC01. The sequence continues at coordinate 3,141 of JACCVC010000252.1, read as the reverse complement.
CCTCGGATTCCTCGCCAATGGCTTCGACTCGCGTCTCCTGGCCATCGCCCGTGATACCGCCGAGGCAGTGCTCGACGCCCACAGCGACATCACCTATCAGCAATTCCCCAATCTCTATCCCCGGTTCCGGCAATTCTGGTCGGGGTCAGTCACTCCCGACGAAGGAAAGTCCTGATGCGTGTCATCTCCGGCAGCGCCCGAGGCAGGCGTCTCAAGGGCCCCCCCTCCAACGCCACCCGCCCGATGGCCGACAAGATCAAGGGCGCGTTGTTCAACGCGCTGCTCTCCCTTGGCGTTGAGCCGGACCGAATCCTCGACCTGTACGCCGGCACCGGCAGCATCGGCATTGAGGCATTGTCACGGGGTGGAACATGGGCGGATTTCGTCGAACAGGGTCGGGACCAGGCCAGGGTGATCCGCGCGAATCTCGAATCCACCGGGTTCGCCGACCGCAGCCGCGTCCACACAACCTCGGTCAAGGCGTTCCTCGCACCCCGCCGCGACACCTACGACTTCGTCATTCTCGATCCTCCCTACGCCGATCCCGACATTCTCCAGACGTTGCGGGCCGTTGGCGACAGCCAATTGGTACAATCAGGCACAATTGTCGTCATCGGGCACTGGCCTCGTCTGGAGATTCCAGACGAGTTGGGCCGTCTGGAGTGCCTGAAACACCGCTGTCATGGCGACAGCTGCTTCTCCATCTATGAAGTGGGTGAGGAGCGGGAACCAGAGGCGCCGTCCGGGGAGGGGTAGGTACCACACATGATGCTGGCGGTGTATCCGGGCAGTTTCGACCCGATCACGAACGGGCACCTTGACGTCGCCTTGCGCGCCGCCAAGCTGTTCGATGGACTGGTTGTGTCGATTTACAGCGGCTCGACCAAGGCCAACGCGCTGTTCGATCCAGAGGAGCGCATCCAACTGGCTCGCGATGCGTTCGCCGCTTGCGGTGACGCCAACGCGAAAAAGATCGAAGTCGGGAGCTTTTCCGGTCTCGCCGTCGAGCATGCGCGCGCCATCGGCGCCGGAACCATCGTGCGTGGGTTGCGCGCCGTCTCCGATTTCGAGTACGAGTTCAAATACGCACACATGAACGACCATCTCGCGCCCGACATCGAGGTGGTCTGCCTGATGACATCATCGAAGCACTCGTTCATCAGCTCCAGCTTCATTCGTGAGGTGGCATCGCTCGGCGGATCGATCGAGGGCCTGGTGCCGCCGAACATCGTCGGCGCCGTTCACGAGCAGGTCGCCAGGGTCAGACATGTCCTCCCTGCGCACGGCATGGCCTGACTCGATTCGCCGCCCGCTTCACCAAAGTTACACAGATTGGACCCCGCATCCATGGATGACCGCATCAGCCGCACGACCAGCCAGAACGGCGCCACGGACATGCTCTACCTCGTCGATCGGCTGGAGGAGTTGGTCAGCCTCGGCAAGCGCGTCCCGTTCAGCACCCGGGTCATGGTCGAGGAAGAGGAGTTCCTGGCGCTGGTCGACCAATTGCGGGTGGCGGTGCCAAACGAGATCAAGCAGGCCCAGCGCGTGATCAAGGAGCGCGAGCGGATCATCGCCGAGGCGCAGGACGACGCTGCCGACATCCTGGACCAGGCTAATCAGGAGGCGGACCGGCTAGTGTCCGAAAGCGCCCTGATGGCCGAGACAAAGCGCCGGGGCGAGGAGATTCTCCGCCGCGCCGAGGAAGAGCAGCAGCGCACCCAGGGCGAGATCGACGTCTTCATCATGCAGCAGGTCCAGCTCGTTGAGGATGCCGTCCATCGCGGCACCGCCGTCATCCAGGAAGCCGCCGACGACACCCTCGAAGCCATCCACGAGCTCAAGAACCAGGTGACGCAGGAGCGCTGACGTCTGCCGTTCGCGTTAGCAACCCCATAGCATCACGTCCTCCGCCATGTCCAGAGGTCCAGTCACGCGCCGACGTTCAATCAAGAGGACGCCATGAGTCAATCATCCAACCAGGCCGGAGCAGCCACCATCACCCCGAACGACGCCCTGGGCATGCTGATGGATGGCAATTGCCGTTATGTCGATGAGAGCATTGGCCCCCGGAACTACTCCGCGCGCGAGACCGCCAACACCGCGGAGCACGCGCCGGTCGCGGCGATCCTGGCGTGTGGCGACGCCCGGGTTGGCGCCGAATTGATCTTCGACCGGGGACCGGGTGACCTCTTCATGGTGCGCCTGGCCGGAAACTTCCTCAGTGACTACGGCCTGGCGAGCATGGAGTATTGCGTCAAGTTTCTCAATGTGCCGCTGCTGATGGTGCTGGGGCACACGCACTGCGGCGCCGTGACGGCGGCAATCCGCGTCGTGGAGCAGAAGGAGGACCTGCCGGGACGGATGTTCGTGCTGATCGACGCCATTGAGCCATCGGTCCTGAACGCACGGGCATCGAACCCGGCGGACCTGCTCGTGGCGGCTACCGAGGAGAACGTCCGCCGGCAGGTTCGCCGCCTGCGCACGATCTCCCCGATCATCAACGAGGCGCAGGCAACCGGGCGGGTCATGGTCGTCGGCGCGATCTATGACATGGATACGGGAATGGTGAACCTGCTCCAATAAATGTCGCCGCTCCGCTCGCCTCCTGGCTTCGGACGATTGGCCCATTCATCAAGCGTCCGGCAGGATGTAAGCTGCAAAAGCTCCGGACGTTTCAGCGTCCGAACCCGTTGCGCTCTCAGGCTCGGAGATGGCTTGCGGGCGGATCCTGTCGCCAACCACGATCAACATCGTTCCGATCCCGGTGCGCATATTGTTGCCTATGGCGGCGACGCGCTGTCGCCGCGCCCTGCGTGCGGCGCTAGGCTGAAAAACCAGGTGCGCATCACGATAGTTCTGATGGAAGACGGAATTGATGTGATCGAGCTCGTGTTGCGGATGCATGGTGAGTCATTCCTTTCGATATCGACCGTGGTCGATACGCTGTCTGAGCCTATACGTTCCATTCAGGAAGCCACGCCTGTGTCAGCTGGCTCACGCACTGAGTACTGGCAAATGCGCTCGCCGAGGAGGATGAGTCCTGCTCCGGTCCAGCGACGCATCGCCGTCATCCATGACCGATGCGAGCCATTCTCCGCTGGCTTGTCGACGACCATTTCGCGTTCGAGAGGCGATGGA
>JACCVC010000247.1 GCA_013698305.1 Chloroflexia bacterium | reverse complement strand
GCTCCAGAAGGTGCGCGCGTTGTTGGAGACGCCGTAGAAGATGTGAAACGGAACGCCGAATTCATCCTCGATATCGGCGGTGTCGATAGACTTGCGGAACAGTTGCTGGATATCTCGCTCGCTGATGTAGCCGGTGATATCGCGGATATACTGCGCCTTCTGTGTGTTCTCGAAATCAGCTGCGTCGATCTCGCGCGGCGCTACGATCCGGATCTGAATCACCTCCAGCTTCCGACCGAGCGTCCCACAAGCATAGAGAAACCCGAGCGATTCATAGGCCGCCTTGGCCCAGCCGTAGAAGGTGTCCGGGCGGGGATAGTCTTCCGGCGAGACGCGATCCTTGAGACCTGCGTAGTACGGCTGCTCGTACCATTTCGCCGCCTGGTTGGTGCTGGCTGCGACGACGCGAGCAACTCCATTGTTGAGCGCGAGGTCGTAGACCCGCTGCATCATGTCGACGTTCTTGCGCTCGTCCTCATAGACCGCGTTCGGTCGGGGCCGGAGATATCCGGTGTGAATCACGGTATCGACACCCTGGATCAGCGTCTCCAGCCGTCCCTGATCGTCGGTGAGCAGATCGACGATCTCTACGCCCGCAACCTGCTCGCCGTCACGGTTGGTGTCCCGGACGTCGATCAGGCGAAGGTCGTAGCGGTCCCGGAGCGCGGGCAAGAGCTGACCGGCGATGTATCCGGTCGCGCCGGTCAGCAGCACGGTCTTGCGTTGTGATTCCATAGATCTATGGCCTTTCCTGCGTCGAGTATGCCAGTAGGTAGCCGGTGACTTGCCGATTCTCAAGAAAGCGGCCAGCTACCGCATCATGGTAGCCGATCGGGTTCCTCATGTTTCTGTGAAGAACCTGGCTTGAAACATGCGCATATAGCCAAATAGTGCTGTATGCTGCATTGGTACCCCGTCCAAACGCCGGCGCGCAGGAGCCGAGGGGGCATGAGGAATTCGAGCTTTCGAATCACAGGAGGTTCACGCATGCGTCGTGTCATTCACGGTATCGTTATTCTGGTGATACTGTTCGGGTCTTCAGTCTTTGGGGCAACTGCCCAGGACGCTTCCCCTGTCGCCTCTCCCGTGAGTGAGGGACCGTCCCTGCTCGCCGAGCTCGGATACCCAACGCTCGAGGTCACGACCACCGACGGCGTCACCCTCGACGTTCCAGCGGAGCTTGAGGCGGGACGGTACCACATCATCTTCAACAACCAGAGCGAGATGGAGCTCGATCTCGAGGTCTACCAGTTACCTGAGGGCTTCACGAACGACGATCTGATCGCGCTGTTCGAGGAGGCGTTTTCCGGTGAGGGGCCCCCGGAGATACCTGATGTCTTCTACGATGTCGTTTTCAATGGAGGCGTTTCTACCTTGCCTGGTGGAACCGGCGAAGTCGTCCTCGACCTGACGCCGGGTGAGTGGACCTTCAACCTCTACAACTATGATCCGGAAACAGACGAAAACGTCAACAACTCGACGGCTGTCACTGTGACCGGCGAAATGCCGGACGTTGAGGCGCCCGCCGACATCGTCGAAATCGGCATGGGCGAGATGTACTTCGAGGTGTCCGGGGAGATCGTGGCGGGTCCGCAGATCTGGCAACTGGTCAGTGAGGGCCAGCAGCCGCATCACCTCATTCTCTCCAGCGTTCCGGAAGGAACGACCGTTGAGCAAATCATGGAGTTGGCCGCGTCGTTCGGGCCACCCGCCTCACCTGAGGCTTCGCCAGTGGCGGCCGCAAGTCCGGCGGCGCCTGCATTGTCCTTCGACGATACGGAGGATGTCTTCTACTCGATTCCGTTGTCCGGTGGTCAGACGAACTTCGTCGTGTTGGACGTGGAGCCTGGGACGTACGCGATGATCTGCTTCCTGCCCGCTCCGGACGGCACGCCGCATGTGATGCTCGGCATGGTCGAGGTCGTCGTCGTCGACTAGCGGCGGTGAGGAACCCGGACACGACAACGACGTTGACTCCCCGGTGTAGCTCACCGCCAATGCTCCCGCATCTCACCAGACAGCACCGGCGTCTGGTGAGATGCGGGAACATTCTGCTTCCATACACCTCGTATGTCAGGCGACAGGCGAGGCGACCGGGTCCCAGTCGAGAACACCGGCAACGCGATTGTCCGGCCTGCAGGCGAGATCACGCTCGTCGATCCGGGTAACGACGAGGTTGTGCTGAACGCTCCGGTCGCGATGGGATCGGTCTATCCGGGACACGAGACGACGCTCGAGATCGCGATCCCGCCGTCGGTCCCTGAAGGCGTTTACGAGGTCTCCATCGCCCTCGCCGACGAGGAACGCGGCTGGGATGGTTACGAAACGTCGCTGGTCCTCACCGCGCCCGATCCGGACGAAGCGCTCGCACCAGACCCGATCATCTTCAATGTTGTGACGGTCGAAGCGGTCCCGGATGCCGCGAACGCGCAGTACGCCGATGTCTCGGCTGACATCACCAACAACGGTGAGGCCGTCGAGAACGCGCGGCTCTCGCTGAAGGTGTCGCGAGACGGTGAGCTGGTCGAGGACTACACGCTGGTGGAGCCGCTCACGCTCCCGAACGGTTCCACGACGGTGGACCAGCGGTACATCCCCGGTCCAGGGTGGAAATCGGGCGAGTACACGTTTGAGTTGATCCTGGAGAACGTTGAGTCCAACGGCGACGTCGCAGTCGTGGTCGCCCGCTTCCCGGTTGAGGGCACGATCACCATCCCATGACGTGGCGATTCCACTATGGCCCCCGGCAAATCAGGTTGTCATCCTCCGAGCAGGCGGGAGCAACCACCTCGCCACGACGAAGCCGGTCGACATCGCGGTGAAGTGAAAGACCGACGTGTAATTGCGAAGGTTCACCCACCAGATGAAACACTCCCAGGCGATGAACACGCCGAGCAGCAGGGCAGGGCGTTGAGCACGGGCGGCAATCGCCCCCATGATGCCGAAGCAGCCCGCGCTGCCGCCGCTCCAGGTTCGGTTCCAGGCCGTTTCGAAGAAGGTCGTATCCCAGACCTGCGGATAGATCAGGTGTAGCAGGAATCCGCCGCCGATAGCCGCGACGAAGGTGGTGCCGAAGAACATCGCGAGCATCCGGATCGTCCCCTCGCGTAGCTCGAAGATCGCGCCGAACAGCAGCAGCAGCGCCGTGACGTAGCCGAGCTGGATGGCGTCGTGATTGAGCCAGGGAGCGGTGATGATCGCCCGGATCGCCCCCAATGGTCGGGCAGTGAGATCGGGAATCTCGAAGAGGAGGTGTTCGACGGCGTCCTGGTCGATCCAGTAGTTGCCGTTGCGGTACTCGGCGGCGGGCACGAATAGGATCCAGGCGACGATGAGGTGGATCGGCACGAAAGGAACCATCAGCGGCAATTGTGGCCAGCCGCGCCACGGACGACCGG
>JACCVC010000206.1 GCA_013698305.1 Chloroflexia bacterium | reverse complement strand
GTTGCGGATGTGCTCGAACAGCGCCGGTATTCGTCGCACGTATGCTTCGGGACTCCATCTTTCCTGATGGGTGGCAATCGACACGGCATAATACCGGTCGTTGGTTCGCTTCGAGACGCCGTAGGTTGACGAGCCCGGCACACCTACCTGACACCTAATGTAGCGGAATCCTCCCTCCAGAAACGCCCGCGCGTGGTCTTCGACCGCCTCAGGTTCTGCACCTGAGGCATGGACGTAGACATCTGCCGCCTCACGCGTCTTGCCGCCGAAGAGTTGGTACACCGGCAGTCCGGCGATTTTGCCCTTAATGTCCCACAGGGCCATGTCGACCCCGGACATCGCGCAGTTCAGAACAGGACCATTACGCCAATACGAACTTACGTACATCGCCTGCCAGATGTCCTCGATGTCGTGCACGTCACGACCGGCCAGAAATGGGCGCAGGTAATCATCCACTGCGGTCTTGACCACGAAGGGGCGTTGCGTGAATGTCGCGCACCCGAGTCCATACAGACCTGGCTCTGACGTTTCGACCTTGACGATGACCAGGCGGATACCATCCGGCGCGGTCAGTATCACCTTGACATCGCGAATCGTCACTTCAACGTCGTCAGTGCCTCCTCGGAAGACTGGCCAGGGACGTGGAACCGCGGGTTCAACATGATCGACGTTCTTCACGACCTCCCTTTCCCGCTCGCCTCGAGCCAGCCCTGGTAATCCACCTCTATGTGATCTGCCCAGACCGAGACATCGATGTCGCCGGAGCTATACCCACCCTCGGCCAGGCGCAACTTGCCGAAAACGTCGCGCTGCCTGGTGTCCTCCGACGCCTCCACCACCTCTTGCAGCAAGTGGGGCGGCACGAAGGTGACTCCCTCTCGCGTGCCCAGTACCGCATCGCCCGGCAGGACCGTCGCCGCGCCGATCCGGATCGGGCCGTTAACCTGCACGAGCGTGACGTCAGCGATGGCGGTCGGATGCGCGCCTCGGCAGTAGACCGGGAAATCGATCAGCTCCCCGACCCGCGCCAGGTCGCGAATACCGCCGTTGATCACCATCCCTGTGCCGGTCCGCGCCCGAGCCGCCGTGGCGAGATTGTCGCCGATAAACGTTCCGTCCTCGATCTTGCCGAACAGGTCGACCACCAGCACGTCGCCTGGCTGTAGCTGGTCGATGATCCAAGTGTTCTGGCCGCCGGACCGGCCTTCTCCAGTGCCGATCTCCTGAACGGTCTCATTGAGGTCGGGCCGAAGAGGCACATAGGCGGCGGTCACGGCACGTCCCGCCAGCGGCTCGTCGGGTTGCAGGTGCATCCAGTTCCCCTCGAACTGAAAATGGTAGTTGTGCCGCATCTCCAGCACACCCCACGCCTCGTCATTCGTGACGAGTTTCAGGCGCTCGATCAGGTCATCTGGCGTGGCGGGTCGGCCATCATCGAGCCGACCAAACGGGCTCTGTGGCGTCAGTGACGCAATTCGATCGGGGTTGTTGAAGATCATACCTATGCTCCTGTGCGCATGGCTGGCGAGTTCCGGACATTGGACGACGCGCTCAGCGCTAGTCGGCCAGATCCCCGGCGCTGGTATCGTAGCGCGGGCCAACGACCTGCCGGTCACGATAGAGTCGCATGAACCAGGCTTGCACGTTGAACGGCTCCTCACCCTCGTCCGGCTCGATCGGAACCCACGATGTGTCGGGCTGCAGTGCCCGCGCATTGACCGTATCGAGCAGGTAGCGGTCGAGCACCTCTTCCCGGATGTGGCCCCGAAGCTCCGCGGAGTGCACCGGAAACAGCACCTCGACCCGCCGATCGAAGTTGCGCTCCATGGCGTCCGCGCTGCCAAGATAAATTTTGGGTTCACCACCATTGTGGAAATAGTAAATGCGGCTGTGCTCCAGAAACCTGCCAACCAGGCTGACGACGCGGATCGTCTCGCTCACGCCCTTAACGCCAGGTCGGAGACAGCAGATTCCTCGCACGATCAGGTCGATCTTCACACCGGCCTGAGAAGCGGCGTAGAGCGCGCGAATGACGGCATGATCGACCAGGGAGTTCATCTTCATGATCAGGCGCCCGTCGCCATGGGCGCGGTGTCGCTCCGTTTCATCGAAAATGGCTTTGAGGAACCGGGTCCTCATGTCCCGAGGCGCGGTCCACATCGTGTTGTAGGTGTCCTGGGTTCCGAACCCGGTGAGGTGATTGAACAGCTCGGTCGCGTCGGTGGCGAGGTCCTCCCGCGACGACAGCAGGCCGATATCCTCATAGGTGCGGGCGGTGTTGGCATTGTAGTTCCCGGTCGACAGATGAACGTAGCGGCGCAGCCCATCCGGCTCGCGGCGCACAACCAGCGTGACCTTGGCATGCGTCTTCAGCCCGGACAACCCGTACGCGACATGCACGCCAGCCCGCTCCAGCGTCTGCGCCCAGGAGATATTGCTCTCCTCGTCGAATCGCGCCTTCAGCTCGACCAGCACCGCGACCTGGGTGTCGTCGTCTCGGGCTTCGATCAGCGCCGGGATCAGCGGCGAATCCTTGCCGAGCCGATACAACGATTGTTTGATCGCCACCACATGCGGGTCCCGAGAGGCGGCGCGAATGAACTCAACCACCGCGTTGAACGATTGATACGGGTGATGGAGCAGTACATCGTTGTCCCGGAGAATCCGGAAGATGTCTGATTCCGGAGCGTTCCCGCCATCGACCTGATCGCCGCGCGCCGGCACGAATACGGACGCTGGCGAAAAGGTGGGATCGTCGAGTTCGGGACGATTGAATCCCTGCAGCTCGAACAGGTCCTCCATCTGCAAGGGTCCCTCCACAACGAAGAGATCCTGGCGGTCAGCATGAATCTGGTCCATCAGCCAGTCCAGCACTGGCTGTGGCATGGTCTTGTCGATGTCAATCCGGACAGTCGTGCCGAACGGGCGCTGCGATAGAGTCTCTCGCATGATCTCGAGCAGATCGTCCTGATCGTCGTCATCCTCATCCGGTTCCACATCACTGTCGCGCAACAGGTGAAAGGGGTAGGCGGCAACAACATCGCTGCCCGGGAACAAGCGGTCGAGGTTGGCGGCCACGATGTCTTCCAGGAACGTATACCGGGTGCGCGGGATGGAGTGATCGGCCAACACCTTGCCGGTTTCTGCTTCAGGCTCAGAGTCAGGAACCGGAACGAACCGGGGCAGCAACGCAGGAATCTTCACGCGCGCAAACCGTGAGCCCTCATCACCTCTCAGCACGACAATGAGGTTGAGACTGTCATTCGAAACGTGCGGAAACCGCCGACCGCGATCGACTGCCTGCGGAGTCAACACCGGAAAGATCTCGTGCTCGAACACTCGCCGCAACGCCGACTGCTGAGAGGGCTCCAGGTCGACATGACGATCGATCGCGATACCCGCCTGGCGCAATTCCTGAAATAATTCGTCAACGACGAGGCGCGCGTGGATCGTCAGCAACTCTTGCGTCACACGCTGAATCTCTCGAAGCTGCTGGACCGGGGTGCGCCCATCCAGACCAGCATCGCCGATGCCCGCCACCACCTTGCGCTTGGCGCCAGCAACGCGAATCATGAAGAACTCATCGAGGTTCGACGCGAAGATCGCCGCGAACTTCGCCCTTGCAAGCAGCGGGGCGTCCTGTTCCTGCGCCTCTTCCAATACACGACGATTGAACTCCAGCCAGCTTAGCTCCCGGTTGATGTACATGTCTGGTTGGAGTTCCGGCAGGTCCGAGACAAATTGCTCGAACGCCAGGCGCTCCGCATCGGATACTCCCTCCAGCAGAGCAGCAATGGGCGCTTCTGTTTTACGCTGTGTGTCTGTCATCGCATTCCTCGGCGTACCATATGTTCCTAACCCGGATAGTACGCCATTTGCCCGAGTGGTGGGCAATCCGGCCAGAGCGAGCGATTACGACGCCGATCAAGGGCAATCAGCGATGGCTCTCGACCAATGACAGAATCGACACCTGCCACACTACAGGAGAAGTCGATCCTTGTCAGCACACTGTCGGAGGGTAGCAATGAAGCGTTCCGCGCAGACCAGGATCGTGGCGACCGTTGGGCCAGCAAGCTCATCATCCGACACGATCGGCAAACTTATCGAAGCGGGGGTGTCGATCTTTCGCCTAAACTTTTCTCACAGTGCGCACCGCGATCACGAGGCGGTGTTTCATGCGATCCGGCGCCTCTCCGACCAATCAGGCCGCGTCATTGGTATCTTGCAGGACCTCCAGGGCCCCAAACTCAGGATCGGGGAACTTGACGATCCCGGATCATTCACCATTCAACCTGGCGCGGAGTTTCGCATCTGCACCGAACCCATTGCAGGGGCCGGCGATCTGGTGTCGACATCCTACGATCGCCTCGCGCATGACCTCGAGCCCGGCATGCCCGTCCTTATCGACGACGGCAGGATTCGGCTGGAGGTCACATCGCTGGAATTCGATACGGAAAACGGTGATGTCGTCACCACCCGGGTGATTCATGGCGGCGTTCTCAATCCTCGGAAGGGTATCAATCTGCCCGAAACGCAGGTGTCCGCACCTGCCCTCACCGACAAGGATCGGGAAGACCTGGAATTTGGCGTGCGGCTTGGTGTCGACTTCGTCGCGCTCAGCTTTGTCAGGGCCGCGAAAGACCTCCACGAGGCCCGCGCCCTGATCGCCAACCTCGGCGGTCGGCAGCCCCTGATCGCAAAGATCGAGAAGCCCCAGGCTGTAGAGGTGTTGCCATCGATTGTCGACGCGGCGGACGGCGTAATGGTGGCGCGCGGCGATCTGGGAGTCGAGCTCAGCCCGGAGGCCGTGCCGCTGATCCAGAAGCGCATCATCCGGCTCGCGAACAAGGCCGGCAAGCCGGTGATCACGGCGACGCAGATGCTGGAGTCGATGATCTCCGCACCTCAACCGACGCGAGCCGAGGCGAGTGACGTCGCCAACGCGATCCTCGACGGAACCGACGCCGTGATGTTGTCCGGAGAGACCGCGGTCGGAGACTATCCGGTCGAGACGGTAGAGATGATGGCGACCATTGCCCGCACGATCGAGCGTGATCCGCAGTCGCGTGGATCGCTGTTCCGGGCGCTGCGCGGAATCGAAGACCCACACGCCAACCAAACCGAAGCCCAGGCCATCGGGCATGCCGCTCGTGCCATTGCTGACGATCTCAGGGCCGAGGCGGTGATCGTGCTCACGGCGACGGGGCGCACAGCGCAACGCATTTCGCAAGAACGTCCCAGCGCACCCATCATCGCCTTCACCGACCAAATCGAGGTTGGTCGGCGCCTTACCTTGTGGCACGGTGTCGTGCCGTTGGTAATGCCGCTTGAGGCGACAATCGACCGTCTCATCATTCAGGTTGATCGCGAGATCCGGGAACGCCAACTTGCGCAACCGGGTGATCGTGTCGTGATCGTGGGAGCGAACCCACGTTCCACCGATGCGCCCTCCGTTTTCCTGGAAATTCACATCGTCTCGGCCTGACCGGCGCTCAACGACAAACGAGGGCGGACCCTCGCGGACCCACCCTCATTCCGTTCGCCATCCTGGTCTACGCGGTGGGTTCGGTCTCCGTCGCTCGCTGCGTGGGAACGCCAGCGACCGGCTCCTCCGCGGCGGCGAGGCCCTCGTCTTCGTCGAACCCGGCGTTCAGGTCCTCCTTGATGCCAGGGCCAAAGATCTCATCGACCTCGGGAGCGTCCAGGGTTTCCTTTTCAAGCAGCGCCTCGACCATCGCGTCAAGCATGTGTCGCTGGGTCCGGCACAGCTCAAGCGCCTCCCGCAGCGCGTTCTCGACGATCTCGCGCAGCGCGGCATCTACCCGCTCGGCGGTTGCGTCCGAGAATGACTTGTCCTGCGTCAGCTCGCGTCCCAGGAAGACCTGCTCGTCTCCGGTGCCCAGGTACAGCGGCCCAACGTCGTCACTCATGCCCCACATGCCGACCATGCGTCGAGCGAGGCCGGTGGCCTGCTTGAGATCGTTCTCGGCGCCGGTGGTGATCTCGTCGTAGATCACCATCTCCGCTGCCCGGCCACCAAGCATCATCGCCAGGCGCCCCAGCAGGTACGTCTTGCTGTAGTTGTGCCGGTCTTCCTCCGGCATCTGAACCGTCACGCCCAACGCGCGGCCCCTCGGCACGATGCTCACCTTGCGTAGGGGATCGGCGCCCGGCGTGAGATGCGCAACAAGGGCGTGTCCAGCCTCGTGGTAAGCGACGACCTCTCGTTCCTTCTCGTTTGTCAGGCCCGACCGCGCAACACCGAGCAGAATCTTGTCGAGCGCATCGTCGAAGTCGTCCTTCTCGATTTCCTTTCGGTTGCGACGGGCGGCAGTCAGCGCAGCCTCGTTGACCAAGTTGGAGAGGTCAGCGCCCGAGAACCCGGTCGTGGACCGCGCAATGAGGTCGAGGTCAATGGCGGCGGCCAACGGAATGCCACGCGAGTGGATCTTGAGGATCGCCTCGCGCCCCTTCCGGTCTGGCAGCCCAACGACGACCTGGCGGTCGAATCGACCCGGTCGGAGCAGCGCCGGATCGAGCACGTCAGGACGGTTGGTGGCCGCCATGACGATGACTTCCTGATTGGTCTCGAATCCGTCCATCTCGACGAGCAACTGATTGAGCGTCTGCTCGCGCTCGTCATTGGATCCGCCGACTCCCGCGAAACGCTGCCGACCGACGGCGTCCATCTCATCGACGAAGATGATCGATGGCGATGCCGCCTTGGCCTTGTCGAACAGGTCACGCACACGGCTCGCGCCGACGCCGACGAACATCTCGACGAATTCTGATGCCGAGACGCTGAAGAACGGCACGCCCGCTTCACCAGCGACCGCGCGCGCCGTCAACGTCTTGCCGGTGCCCGGAGGTCCCACGAGCAGGACACCTCGCGGCAGTCGCGCGCCAAGCGCGTGATACTTGGCCGGATTGCTCAGAAAGTCCACGACCTCCATCAACTCCTGCTTGGCTTCGTCCTCGCCAGCGACATCGGCAAAGGTGACCTGCGGTCGCTCCGGGTCGTTTTGCCGCGCCTTGCTGCGCCCGAAACCGAATACGTTCTGCTGGCCGCGAGACATCTGCCGGCCCATGAACAGGATCAGTCCCAGGATCAAGAGGAACGGAAAGAACGAGATGAGAATGCTGGTCCAGATCGAACCGCTGGACGTCTCGCCCTCGATCACGACCTGAGCGTCCTGGAGCGCCGGCAAGAGGTCGGTGATCTCGACACCCTGGGGCAGCGTGGCGTTGATCTGTTCGGTTTCGCGAATGTTCTCCGCGTCGGAGGGAGCGTTGGCATCGACCTGCTCCTCCTCCGTATTCCAGTTGATTGGGTTGGTGAGTTCAACCTGGATGCTGGTTTCACCGAGCGTGGCCTGGCTGACATTGCCATCTTCGAGTTGCTGAGTCACCGTCGTGTACGGCACATCGACGACATCCGGGTCATCCTGCGGGCCGAAGAATTGCCAGATATACCAGCCGACCAGCGCGATGATCAGTGTCGCGACGACCCAGGTGGGAATCCGCGGAGTCCGACGCTGCGGCATGTCCGGATCTTCCTTGCCGCCTTCGCCGGGCTTCGGTTGGCGGTTGCGATCCTTGTCCGGCCGCATGAGGGGAAATTGCGGCTTCTTGTTATTGTCCGGGTTTGGCATGCGGTCTGGTCTTTCCTATCGAATGAGGGACGCGCGAAGCGCAAGCTGGCAACACGCATCCGGTATAAGCTACATCTTCAAACTACTGATGCGTGAGTGGGCGCACTGGAGCATAGTTGTTTGTCTCTATTCTACACGGGCGCATCCTTCGCTTTCAGCGAGTCGCAACAATGCCGACCGCGTAGTCGATGCACTGCTGCCCACGTGTGGCATTCATCCTGTCGGCGGCGTGAGCTTCCACCACGCTGGCACCGCGTAATCATCGGGCTCGTCGTGCGCGTATCCCTCCCAGGAGACGCGATCTGAGCGACGGAGCGCGAGTGGTATCACCTGTCCGTGGATCACCATCTTGCTGGCGCGTTCCTGCTCGCCCCACCGGCGCCACGCCGCATCGTACGCACGCTCGCCCTCCGGCGCCGAACGCAGGACCTCGATGAATTGCGTCGTCGTGAAATCGTTGCCCTCCAGCCGACCGAGGAGATTCTCGATCAGCTCCTGCATGTCATCGGCGATCTGCTCGACCGTGACGCCGTCCTTTCCCGAGTGTCCTGGCATGGCGGTGGCCTCCCTGGAATTGCTTGGGTGAAATATCCGGGAGGGCGGCAAGCTGGCCCACCAGAGAAACCTACGATCCGCTCTCCTCTCGCACCAACAGGTAACTTTGGTATCGCTCCTCCGAGACATCGCTACGCTCGACCGCATCGCGCACGGCGCAACCTGGCTCGTGAACGTGAGTGCAGCCTCGGAACCGGCAATGGTCGACAAACGGGCGGAACTCCCGATACCACCAATCGAGCTGATCATCTGGTATAGCGTGCATTGCCAATGATCGGATTCCTGGCGTGTCGGCGATGAAGGTGCCGTCGGCTATTTCATACAATTGCGCGCCAATGGTCGTGTGCTTGCCCTTGCCAGTCGCCGCCGACACCGAACCGATCTCGCGCCGGTTGTTCGGGTCAAGCACGTTCAGCAAGCTCGACTTGCCGACCCCTGATGGTCCAGCCACGACCGAGATGCGCCCGCTCATCGCCTCGCGGAGGCAATCCATCCCTTCGCCATTGACGGAGCTGATGTAGTGGACCGGGTAGATAGCTTCGTAGACGCGAAACCGGTCCCGGGCCGAACCTAGTTCATCATCAGGATCGAGATGCTCTTCGAGATCGAGCTTGGTGACCACGATCCGGGTGGGCAACTCCTGCCGTTCCGCAAGGATGATGAACCGGTCCAGCATCCGCAGGTGCGGCGCCGGATCGCGGGCGGCGAAGACCAGCAACACCTGATCCGGATTCGCGAGAATCACCTGTTCGGTGTCACGCGTGTTGCGCGCCGTTCGAGAAAATACCGATTGCCGTGGGTCTACCGATTCGATTGCGGCTTCGCCTTCGCCGGCGTCGGTGATCCACACCCTGTCACCGACCGCGACGATATCCGTCAGTTTCGATTGCTGTTTGAGATTGCCGCGGATGGTCGCAATGAACGTTCTGTCGCGCTCGTCGACCCGAACCTCGTACCAGAGTCCATGGGCGCGAGTCACGACACCACGCATCGCGTCGTCGGGCGGCGTACGCCGGAAAAGAGGGTTGGCGGACATGGACGATGTCGACGGACGCTTCGGACGTCGCCCGGATTGATCAGTGTTCTTCTGCTTTTGTGGTTTGGTCACATAGACTCCCGTGAATGGCTACGTGCTGAATAGGCTGGTACACGATAATCACCTCCTGATGCGGAGCGAAACGGGGTCACGTCCTTGTACAAACCAGTGTAAATGCTGAGTGCGGCAAATGGCGCGCAATGCTGAGGCAGGTCCGTGTCGACGGCCTTGACATCCCGTCTCCCTGCGCTATGCTTACGGAAGGGAAGTGGTGGGCTTGCTCACCCGAAATGGACACACCACCTCATGACGGAGGCACTATTCTCATGATTTCGATGACGACCGAAGCTGTTGGCCAACTACGAGAATTCCTTCAGGAACAGGGCACACCCGACCACGCGCTGCGCGTTTTCGTCGCTCCTGGCGGCTGCTCGGGTCTTCAGTATGGCATGACCATCGACGAAGGCGCGGACGAAGGCGATGAGGTTATCGAGACCGAGGGCGTCAAGGTTCTGGTCGACAACTTCAGCGCGATGTACCTCGAAAACGCCGAGATCGACTACGTCAGTTCGTTGATGGGCGGCGGCTTCACTGTCAGCAACCCCAACGCCGTGGCCGGTTGCGCGTGTGGCCACTCGTTCGATGCTGGCGGAAACGCTGGCACCGCCCAAGGCTGCGGATCGGGCGGGAGCGCCGCCGGACGCGTCTAAAGAACTGGTCCCGCAATACATCCGATTGAGACATCCATACGTAAAGTAATGTGAGAGGGCGTCTATAGGCGTCCTCTCCGAGACGTGATACATCCGTTCAAGCCAGCCAATGTTCGTGAATTTTCGCACAAGGGGTTTACAGACCGCTGAACGATCCCTATACTGGCATACCTGAAGCGGTGGGCAGGAATGATACTGGCCGGTCGGAACCATTCCGATACCGAACGAGTCATCACTTGCCACATCGATACCCCGCACGAGACAGGTTCGACCCCGCATTCGAAGTTGCAGTCATACGCGACCTATGGGAAATGCGGTCTAGGTCCGGTCTGATCAGCATTGCAGGTACGCTCCCTGCGATACAAACCAGCAAATGGGTAGAGGCGGCCCAACCACGCTCGTAACAATGACGTTCCGAAGCCGTGGCCACGCGTGCCACACGAAGGAGTAAGACTTAACGATGAATGACGACATGGGCACATATGGTGTCGCCAAGATCGACGACCTGGTCAAAGATAACATCAACAATGACGACAAGGTCGAGGTCCCCGAAGAGATTACCACGCAGATGGCGACCGAAGACGGGGACGACGGAGAAGCCGATCTCGAACGCGATCTGGACGTGCTTCAGAAGCTCGACCCCAACTTCATCAACGATCCGGTGCGGCTGTATCTGCGAGAGATCGCCGAGACACCACTCCTCACCCACGACCAGGAGATCGATCTCGCCAAGCGCGTCGAGAACGGCGACCTTCAGGCGGTGCAGCAGTTCGTCCGGGCCAACCTGCGCCTGGTGGTCTCGATCGCCAAGCGGTACGTCAACCGAGGGCTTACGCTGCTCGACCTGATCCAGGAGGGCAACATCGGCCTCATGCGCGCCGTCCAGAAGTATGACTGGCGCAAGGGGTTCCGATTCAGCACCTACGCGACCTGGTGGATTCGCCAGGCGATCACCCGCGCCATTGCCGACCAGAGCCGAACGATCCGGCTGCCGGTCCACATGGGCGATTCGATCTCGAAGTACCGTAAAACGCTGAACCTGCTCGCGCAGGATCTCGGTCGTCAGCCGACCCCGGAAGAGGTCGCCGAAGCGATGGAGGTACCGCCGGAAAAGATCCATCAGATCGTGCAGGCGGCCCAGCGAACGATCTCGCTGGAGACGCCGATCGGTAACGAGGATGACACCAGCCTCGGTGACCTGATCGCTGACGAGGTGTCCGAGACGCCGTACGAAGCCGCCAGCGAGTCGATGCTCAAGCGGGATGTCGGCGCGGCGCTCGACACCCTGTCGGCTCGTGAGAAGCTCGTGCTGCAGCTGCGGTTCGGCCTCGGCCAGGGTCACCAGCACACGCTTGCCGAGGTGGGCGAGCAGCTCCAGATCAGCAGGGAGCGCGTCCGCCAGATCGAGAACGAGGCGCTCCAGAAGTTGCGCCGGCTCGATGGCGATCGCCTCTTCGCCTATCACCAGGAACTGTAGTCGGGACTATCCGATGTCAGGGGAAAAGGCCCGGAAGCCGAGCTTCCGGGCCTTTTTGACTTCACGAGACGGATTGGTGTTCAGCCCTTCATCCGACTGAACACCACGTTCCATTCCTTGATCGTCGTATCGCCGATCACGCCCCCCGCCGTATACGGATCGTTTGCGACGATTTCCTTCACCTCGGCTTCGTTCTCCGCGTCGTAGATCAGCAACGCGCCGCTGTCGTCAGTATACGGCCCCGATTCGTGCAGCTTGCCGGCGTCAAGCAGCGTCTGCAGGTACTCACGATGCGTCGGTCGCACCTTGAGCCGCCGCTCCTCATCCTCCACAAAGGTGATCGCCACCGCAAAAAGCGCCAAGATGTCCTCCCTCTCTCAAAGCTACGAATACCAGTCCGATCTACCGATGTCTCAGCCTCGGGT
The DNA here is from genome assembly GCA_013698305.1 of Chloroflexia bacterium. GTDB lineage: Bacteria > Chloroflexota > Chloroflexia > Thermomicrobiales > UBA6265 > JACCVC01. The sequence continues at coordinate 9,797 of JACCVC010000206.1, read as the reverse complement.
CGAGCATGTCCCGTAGACCGTCTCCAAGCAAGTTGAGGGCAAACACGGTGAATGTCAATGCCGCGCCAGGCGCAATCATTGTCCACGATGCCTGACTGAGGAACAGTCGTGACTCGCTCAACATCCCGCCCCACGACGGAACCTCGGGCGGCGCGCCCGCACCTAGGAACGACAATGTCGCCTCGCCCAGCACCGCCTCGGCGAAGACGAAGCTCGCCTGCACGATGAGCGGAGACAGCGTGTTGGGCAACAGGTGTACTCCCAATATCCTCCAGAGCGTGCAACCACTGCTCTTCGCGGCCTCGACGAATTGTGTGTTCGCAAGTCCCAGGACCACCGATCTCACAACCCTGGCCATTCTCGGCGTATTGACCACGGTCAACGCGAGGATGACATTGCTGATCTCGGCGCCTCGCACCGCCATGATGCCGATCGCCAGGATGATGCCTGGGAATGCCATCAGCCCGTCCATTACCCGCATCACCGGCGCGTCCACGCGAGGCACGAAGCCGGTGATCAGGCCGATGAACCCGCCGATGATCGACGTCGCGGTGGCCACGCCGATACCCACCAGGAGCGACAACTGCGCTCCCTTGACCACCCTGCTGAACACGTCTCGACCGGACCCGTCGGTACCCAGGAGGTACTCACTTGATGGAGCGAGCAATCGCTCGCCGGGGTCCTGAAAGGAAGGGTCATGGGTCATCAGGACCGGCGCCAGCACCGCGACCGCGACGATGAGCAAAAGCAACGAACCGCCCACCAGCACATTGCGATTGCGTCCCACGGTGAGCCGCAGTTGTGTCCAGCGACTTCTCCGCTCGATCGCTCCAGCCAGACTGTCCGCTGTGATTGCCATTGCTCCCCCTAGGTCTGCCGCAACCGCGGATCGAGAACGGCCGAGAAGATATCAACAATGAGATTCACGAGCACATAGATCGCCGCGATCACGAGTACCGTCCCTTGCACAAGTGGCACGTCTCGCCGCCCGACAGCCTGGATCAACAATCGTCCGATTCCGGGAATGTTGAAAATCTGTTCGGTAACGACCGCGCCACCCAGCAGCGCCGCGAAGATCAGGCCCGCCACATTGATTAGTGGTATCAGGGCATTGCGCAAGGCATGAAAGTAGACGACTCGCCGCTCTCTCAACCCCTTCGCCCGAGCCACGCGGACGTACTCCGCTGACAATACGTCCAGCATCATCGAGCGGGTCATTCGTGCGAGCAGCGCCGCCTGTGCCACCCCGAGCGTGATCGCCGGCAGGATCATGTAGCGCAGGGATTCCCACAATCCTTCGGACAGCGGCGCGTACCCCGCCACCGGCAGCCAGCGCAGTGTCACCGCAAATATCAGGATGAGGTTGAGGCCGAGCCAGAAGGTAGGCATCGAGATCCCGAGGATCGCTATCCCCATCGACCCCATGTCTAGCCACTTGCCCCGATTTTGCGCGGCAAGGATACCGGTGGGCAGACCAATGCTGAGCGCGACAAGCGTCGACAACAGGGTGAGCACAAGCGTCGGCTCTGCCCGCTCCCACAACGATGTCAAGACAGGCTGATTGAGAAAGAGGGAGTCACCCAGGTCTCCCCGTGCAGCATCCCCGAGCCAGCGCACATACTGCAGGATGAGAGGATCGTTCAGGCCGAGGTCGTCACGAAGTGCCTGCCGCCGTTCCTCGGTTGCATCCGGCCCCAGGATCACGCCGACTGGATCGCCAGGAGTCAACTTGAGCAGCAGGAAGACCCCTGTCGCCACCATCAGCATCACCGGAATCATCGAGACTAGTCGCCGAATGATGAAGCTCACCATGACCGGGCTCCTGTTTGGGCAGACAGTCCTGGCCGCCTTGCCCTCCTGGCGAGGCGGCCAGAATCCGAACCGGCGACCTAGCCGTTCAGGCCAACATTCCAGAAGAAGAAGTCCGGCACGTTCACGTAACCAACGACTTCGGCACGCCTTCCGCGCAGCACAAAGTTGTCACCGCATTTCACGAACGGCATCTCCTCCCACACCAGCGTGGTGTAGTCATCGATGATCGTACTGAGTGCGTCCGGATCAGTTTCAGCGATCATGGCGTTCACCAAATCGGTCTTGGCCTCGCTTTCCCAGAAGCCCGGCCATGTGGGGTCATTGAATGGCTGCGTCGCGGGATGGCTGTACTGGCTGTGACCAGTCAGGAAGATCTCATACGCATCGGGATCGGCGCGATTTTGCACCAGCGTCGCCCAGTCCGACACGACGAGTTCGACGTTCATGCCGATCGCTTCCATCTGCTGCCGGATGTAGTCGGCCATCAGGAAGTTGTACGGATACTCGCGTGTGGCGATCCATCGGACCGTCTCACCATCGTATCCGCCTTCCTCCAGCAACGCTCTTGCCTGATCCAGATCAGGGTTGTCGTAGGCATCGGAACCCGCCGTGCTGTACCAGGCGGTTTCCTCACCACAGATCGAGGCATCGAATCGCACGAACTCTTCACGCCCGAACCCTGCCAGCATCGATTCGCTCTGGCTGAAGCAAAGCTGTACCGCATGCCGGAGCGCCTGGTTCGTGAACAGCCCGGCCGCCTTGTTGAAGTGCGGGCTGTACCAGTAGTACGGCTGGACGTTGATCGACTCGACTCCCGGATCGAGCTCCAGCATTTCCGCCAGGTCAGCCGAGAGGACGTCGGCGAAGTGATACTCACCGGTGATCAATCCGTTAGCGCGAACGGACTCGTCCGGCACTGGAACGAAGTCGATGCTGTCGAGATATGGGGTTCGCCGCCCCGCCAGCCCGTTGGACTCCTCATCCCGTGAGACGTAGTCGTCGAACCGAGCCAAACGCAGGTACTGATCGATGGCGTGTTCCTCGAATCGGAATGGCCCCGTGCCGATCAACTGGTCCTCGGGTATCTGCTCGGCCCCTGCCGCCTCAGCCACCGAGGCGGGAGTGATCATCGCCTCCGATCTGGCCAGGAAGCTCGGCAACACGCCCGACGGCTGGTCAAACACCATACGAACGGTCGTCTCGTCCGGCGCCTCGATCGAGTTCATCCGGTCGAAGATCAGCCTTCCGCGTCCGTTGATTTCACCCCAGCGGTTCAAGGAAGCGACCACGTCCGCGGAGGTTAGCGGATCGCCGTTGTGGAAGGTGATCCCCGACCTCAATCTGAAGCTGAATTCCAACCCATCGGCGCTGCTATCATAGTCCTCAATCAGCATCGGCTGTGGGTTGAAGCTCTCGTCGAACGTAAAGAGGCCTTCGAACATCTGCTGGGCGATGTTGTTCGTGATCGTCGCCGTCGTGAAAACTGCGTCTGCGACAGCTGGCGGCTCGCCGATGATCGCAATCTGAAGATTTCCCCCCTCGGAGATCTCGTCCTGCGCCCCAGCGCCGCTGGCGCCAAGTGCCAATGCGCCAGCGGCCCCAAGCGCAAACTCACGTCGATCCGCCTTTGCCGATAGTGCCCGCTCAAGATAGGAACTCATCTGGTCCTCCTTTTGGGGTGACGCCCATGCAGACGGCACTCGCACGCCTGCCACCTCTTCGCGTTGCCCCATGAATGACACGCTATCGAACATTGTCCATACTGTAAATACCTTGTCTGTATATACCTTGTGCGGCATCGTGATTTTGTCGCCACCAACCAACCGGAAGGTCCGCTAACGCATGAGCATAACGACATCCCCAAAGACCCCCGCCGCCAAGACCCAGCCCATGCGCCAGCAGTACCTCGACATCAAGGCACGATACCCCGACACCATTCTCTTCTTCCGGCTCGGGGACTTCTATGAGACGTTCGATGAGGACGCAGTTACCGCCTCGGAGATCCTCGATATCGTGCTCACTGGTCGCGAGATGGGCAAGGACCATCGCATCCCGATGGCTGGCATCCCCTACCACAGCGCCGACGGATACATCGCCCGGCTCATCGCCGCTGGCCATAAGGTCGCGGTCTGCGAGCAGATCGGCGAAGTCACCAAAGGACGCGGGTTGGTCGAGCGCGACGTCACCAGGGTAATTACCCCCGGCACCGTCGTCGATCCATCGATGCTGGACGCCCGCCAGAACAACGACATTGTGGCGGTCGTGGTCGATCGCAAGCGAGCCGGGATCGCTTATGCCGACATCACCACCGGCGAGTTCCGCACCACCGAGCTGGCCGACGACAACCAGGAAGAGGTGCTGTTGAGCGTTGGGCGGGAGTTGTTGCGGCTGCGTACCGCCGAGGTCGTGCTGTCCGCCGATATGACTGACACACTGTCACTGCCGATGACGTCTTGGCTACCAGAGTCCGCCAGCATCAGCAAGAGCGAAAGCTGGCGCTGGCGTCAGGATCGCGCCAGCGATGCCTTGCTTCGGCACTTCGGCACTGACTCCCTGGATGGCTTCGGGTGCGCGGGCAAGTTACTAGCCACCCAGGCGGCCGGTGGGTTGCTGCAATACCTAGAAGAGACCCAGATGTCGGGCCTCAAACAGATCTCGTCGCTGTCTACCTATTCCATTGAAGGCTACATGACGCTCGACGCCCAGACCATCCGCAACCTGGAGCTGATCGAGAGCCAGCGCGGCGAGCGAAAGCACAGCCTCACCGCCGTGCTCGACCTCACTCGCACTCCCATGGGCGCCCGGCTGCTCCGCCGCTGGATCAGCCAGCCATTGCTCGACATTGCGGCGTTGGAAGAGCGCCTAGACGCTGTCGAATCGATGACGACCAACACCGGCGCCAGGGCACGGCTGCGGGAGTTGCTGGGAAAGGTCCAGGACATCGAGCGGTTGGCGAATCGTGCCATTACCTCGGCGATCACGCCTCGTGAGCTCGGCATCCTGCGCGATACGCTCGCGACGGTTGCGTCGATGGCGCCCCTCGGCCAGGAGGTCGCGCACGCCCACCCGATCCGGCCCCATGACGATCTCGCTCGGCTGCTTTCCACCGCGCTGGTCGACGAGCCTCCCGCCACCCTCGGCAAGGTCCAGGCGATCCGGGCGGGATTCGCCCACGAGCTCGACGGTCATCGCGCCAAGGCGGGCGAAGCCCGGGACTGGATCGCCAACCTCGAACGGGCCGAGCGGGATCGCACCGGCATCCGGTCGCTCAAGGTCGGGTACAACCGCGTGTTTGGCTACTACATCGAGGTGACCGCCGCCGGGCTGGCCTCCGCCGAGCGTGATCGCCTCGCCGGTGGGCAACAGGGAGCCGCTCTCCCCGACGACTACATTGCCAAGCAGTCGCTCACCAACGCCACTCGCTACTTCACGCCGCAACTCAAGGAGTACGAGACGATTGTCCTCCACGCTGAGGAGACCCTGGCGAACATGGAGGCAGATGTCTTCCACCGGGTGGTGCGAGAGGTCGCCGGTCAAGCGCAACACCTGCTCAAGACCGCGGGCGCCATCGCCTGGATCGACGTGATCTCGTCCTTGGCGGAACTTGCGGTGCGCAACAAGTACGTCAAGCCCGAGCTGGACGAATTTGGGTCGATCGATATCACTGCGGGGCGGCATCCGGTGCTGGAGACGACCCTGCCCAGCGGCGAGTTCGTACCCAATGACGCGCATCTCGACGCCAGCGAAGAGCAGATCGTGATCCTCACCGGCCCCAACATGGCTGGCAAGAGCAGCTGGCTGCGGCAGGTCGCGCTGATCACCCTGATGGCGCAGATCGGCTCGTTCGTACCTGCTCAGCGGGCTCGCATCGGACTGGTCGACCGCATCTTCACCCGCATCGGCGCGCAGGACGACATCGCCACCGGACAGAGCACCTTCATGGCCGAGATGCTGGAGACCGCGAACATCCTCAATCACGCGACCCAGCGCAGCCTGGTCGTACTCGACGAGATCGGGCGCGGCACCAGCACGTACGACGGACTCGCCATCGCCAAGGCGATCGTCGAGTACATCCACAATGCGTCGAACCTCGGCTGCAAGACCTTGTTCGCCACGCACTATCACGAACTCACCGAACTCGAAGGGGTGCTGCCACGGGTCCGAGCCTGCCGGATGGACGTGCTGGAAGAAGGCGATCAGGTGATCTTCCTCAGGCAGGTGGTCCCGGGTGGTGCGGACCGCTCCTACGGCATCCATGTTGCCCAACTCGCTGGCCTGCCGAGGGGCATCGTACGACGGGCATCGGAAATTCTTCAGCAACTCGAAGCCAACGATCATGGAGAGCGGCGATCGGATCATCGCCGAGCAACTATGGCCCAGCCCGCGCCGACATCAGCTTCCGGACTCCAGCTCACCTTCTTCAACGAGGAGCCTGCCGTCGTCGGCCAGCTGCGCGAGCTTGATATCGAATCCCTGTCACCGCTGGAAGCGCTCAACCTGCTCTACGAGCTGAAGAAGGGCGCCGCAACATGATGACCGCCGCAGACGCCAGGAATGCCGCCCGGCAATGGGTGACTGATGAAGCCGCCGAACTCCCGGGATACCGTGGCGCCCTGCATCATGGCTCCATCGTATCGCTCCCCGACTCCGCCCCACTCCAGCCGACCTCAGACGTCGATATCGTAGTCGTCATTGACGGGTCCGAACCGGGAGCCAAGGTGGGCAAGTTCGTTTACCGGAATGTGCTGCTCGATGTCTCATTCCTGCCGTGGGACCAATGCCAAACTCCAGAGGTTGTGCTAGGAACCTCCCACCTTGCAGGCAGCTTCATAAGTCCGGATATCGTGTCTGACCCGACCGGAGATCTGGCCCAGATTCAGGCGGTGGTCAGCAGTGGATTTGCCAAGCGTGAGTGGGTCATCCGGCGCTGCGAACACGCCATGGGCAAAATCCGAGCGAACCTCGAATCAATTGACGACGCGCACCCATTTCACGACCAGTTGATGGCCTGGCTGTTCGGCGCTGGCGTCACCACGCATGTGCTGCTGGTGGCAGGACTCAGGAACCCGACCGTCCGCAAACGGTACGTCGCCGTGCGAGAGCTGCTGGAAGACTACGGTCAGACCAGCTTTTACGAGCCACTGTTGGACCTGTTGGGATGCGCGCACATGACTCCTGCCCGCGTCGAATACCACCTCACGACGCTTGCTGCTGCATTCGACGCGTCGGCGGAGGTGGTCAGGACCCCCTTGCCCTTCTCGTCGGACATCACCGACATTGCTCGCGCTATCGCGATTGACGGCAGCCAGGAGCTGATCGACCAGGGTGACCACCGCGAAGCCATGTTCTGGATCGCCGCCACGTCGTTGCGCTGCCAAGCGATCCTGCACCACGACGCGCCGCCGGACGTACGGGCGAGGCATGAACATGGCCACCGGGAGCTGCTGGACGACCTCGGCATTGCGTCTGCCTCCGACGTGTATCGTCGCAGAGACGAGGTGGAGGCGTTCCTTCCACGTCTCTGGGACATGACCGAGAGCATCATCGTCAACAACCCCGGCCTCGACGCCCATTGAACCGGAATACCCGCGCTGCACGCATGTTGTAGGCTTAAAGTCTGGATTCAGTGGACGAAACCCAGTGCCTGACCACAGGCGCCTGATGCTGATTCGCGTCAGGAAGCGTCCCTGATACTGTTGAGGAGAACGACAATACATGTGCGGAATTGCCGCAATTTATCATGATGCTGACATTAATGCCGGTGCCCGAATGCTCGAGCGGATGATGCACCGAGGTCCCGACGATGAGGGTAGCGCGAAAGTCGGATCACATTGGCTGGGACACCGCCGTCTGTCGATCGTCGACGTGGCCGGAGGCAGGCAGCCGCTGGTGAACGACTCCGGCAGCCTCACCCTTGTCGGCAACGGCGAGATTTACAATCACGAAGAGATCAGAAGAACGCTTCAGAAAGTGACGTTCCGTACCAGGTCCGATAACGAAGTGCTGCTGCACCTCTTTGATCAACGGGGACCGGGCGCGTTCTCGGAGCTACATGGCATGTATGCCTTTGTCATCGCCGGAGAGGACGGTCGTTTCGTCACCGCTCGCGATCCGGTCGGCATCAAACCGCTCTACTGGGCGCAACGCAACGGCCAGATCCGGTTCGCCTCGGAGATGCGCAGCTTCGACGAAGCGTGGCAGCCGGATGTGGAGGTCTTTCCGCCCGGCCACTATTGGACACCAGCGACGGGCCTGGTGCGTTTCGCCGCGGCGGTTCCCCACAATCCAGACGACCTCGAGCACTTCGAGGGTCCCAGCCAGCCTGGCGCAACGATCTCCGACGAGATTCTGACTCGGGTGCGCGAGCAGCTTGTCAGGACCGTCGAAGGTCAGATGATGGGCGATGTGCCGATCGGCGTCTTCCTCTCCGGTGGGCTTGACTCCAGCCTGGTCGCCGCCATCGCCGCTCGCTGGTACGAACGGCGTGGGCTGACCCTCAAGACCTTCGCGGTCGGCACCGAGGACTCTCCGGATCTGGCAGCCGCACGCACGGTGGCAAAGCACCTGGGAACGGAGCATCACGAGTGCATCTACTCCGCCGAAGACGCAATGCGAGTCTTGCCCGAGGTCGTGAGGGTGATCGAGAGCTTCGATCCGTCGCTCGTGCGCAGCGCGGTAGCAAACTACGTTCTCGCTGAACTCTCGTCCAGGCATGTCAAGGTCGTGTTGACCGGCGAAGGCGCCGACGAGATATTTGCCGGTTACGAGTACCTTAACGAGTTCGCAACCGAGGACGAGTTGCACGCTGAACTTGTCCGGATCATCGAGGCGCTGCACAACCTGAACTTGCAGCGGGCCGACAGGGTGACGATGGCGCATGGCCTCGAAGCTCGCGTCCCGTTTCTGGAACGTGACATGATCGCGCTCGGTCTGGCACTCCCCGTCGGCTGGAAACTCGCGGGTCAAGACCAACCTGAGAAGCGCCTGCTCCGCCAGGCCTTCGAGGGATGGCTCCCCGGCGAGTTCCTGTGGCGGAAGAAAGCGCAGTTCGGCGATGGCTCCGGAGCTGCGTCGGCGCTACAACACCTCGTCGAGAAGAGCATCTCCACCGAGGAGTTCTCCCTGGAGCGGGATGCCGTAGACCCGCCGCTGCGCAATCACGAGGAAGCCGTCTACCATCGAATCTTCGCCGAGGCTTTGCCCGGCATCCGGTCCGAACAGACGATCAGCCGCTTCGCGACGGTGTAGACCTTCTTCAATTCAAGATCGGGTGCCCATTACGCGTTGTCGAACATGATCACCGAGCGGAGCGTCTCGCCCCGGTGCATCGCGTCGAACGCCTCCTCGACATCATCCAGCCCGATCTTCCGGCTCACGACGCCATCAAGGTCGAGTCGGCCCTGCTGATACCAGTCTGCCAGCATCGGGAAATCGCGGGTAGGCAGGCAGTCGCCGTACCAACTGAACCGCAGCGATCCTCCAAGGTCGAACAGCTTGCCGAGTGGCACGTTCTCCATCGTCGAGTCCGGACCCGCCACTCCCACCACCACGCACGTTCCCGCCAGGTCGCGGCAGAGCAACGCCTGCATCGTGGTATCGGCGCGTCCCGCAGCCTCGAAGGAGAAGTTCACGCCGAAGCCGCCGGTAATCTCCTTGATCTTCTCGACCGGATCGCCGTCGGAGGCGTTGATGACATGGGTCGCGCCGAATCCTTCTGCCCATTTGAGTTTCCGTGGATCGAGGTCGACGCCGATGATCGTCGTGGCGCCCGCCAGCTTCGCACCCATGATGATCGAATCGCCAACACCGCCGCATCCGAATATGGCAACCGTCGACCCCGGCTCGACCCTGGCGGTGTAGAGCGCCGCGCCGACGCCAGTCATCACGCCGCAACCGATCAGGCTCATCTGCGCGGGAGGAAGGGACTGATGCACGGGAACGCACTGCGCGGCATGCACGAGCGTATGCGTGCAGAACGTGCCGAT
>JACCVC010000177.1 GCA_013698305.1 Chloroflexia bacterium | reverse complement strand
GCTGATGGCATCGCCAACCTGCCAATGGTCGGCAACGTGACGGCTGTGCCGTCATTAGGGTATCGTATGTTCATCTGGATGGATCATTGCCCGACTGGACCCTGCGGAGGGCAGCGGTGATGCATCGATTTTGTGGAGGAAGAACGGTCACTATGCGCATTTCGAATTTTTTCCAGAACGGTAAGCGCGGAAGCGCCCTTGTCGCGATCTCACTGAGTGCCCTCCTGCTGGCTGCGTGCGGCGATGAGGAAGAAGTGGTTGACGATCCTGTAGAAGAGGTACAGGACGCTGCCACCGAGGTCGATGAGACGGTAGACGACGCCACTGACGAAGAGGAAGCCACTCCGGACACCATGATGGCCAGCCCGGCGGCGGCAACCCCGGCAGTGGCGTCGGCTTCGCCAGTGGCTGCCTCTCCGGTAGCGTCTCCTGTTACGGACGCGTCTCCGTCCGAGATTGCGACTCCGGTGGTGTTGATCGCCAGCCCGGCGGCGTCACCGGTCGCATCGCCTGAAGCAACTCCGGAATCCTGATCGAGTCAGCCTGACTCGTCAGTCATGTCATGAGACAACCACAACGCGGTGGGCCGGGAAGCCGGTCGCCGCGTTGTGGTTTTTTCGCATTGCCGCAACGGATTTCGACGCCAACCCCGAGCCGCGCTGGTACAGTAGGGGAGTGAGCCGGATGAGCCCGAATTGGGATCGTTCCGCATTGCATGGCGGGACGCCTCGTTCGGTGGAGCGGTATGACGCAGACGCCGAGTGCATAGCAGGAGCAGGAATGACCCATTCAGGGAACCCCACCTCGATTCAGACGAATGGCGCGTCGTCCGACGGATTGTTGGGCGCGGACGGATTCTCAGAGAACGAGGTTCAGGACGCCGGGCTCGACCTCGACGCGCCGATAAGCCATGTCGTGGCGCGGGGTAGCGTCGAGGACACAGGCGATGCTTCGCCCGATGCGTTTGTCTACGATGAGAACGACGAGGGGTTGGACTATCGACGCCGCTATCGGGGCCTGATCGGGGTCAGCAGCAAGGTCCCGATCCGGGATCGCTCGATCCTGTCGCTCGTCTACACCCCCGGCGTGGCCGAAGCCTGCCTTGCCATCAAGGACGACCCTCGCCGCAGCTTCGATCTCACCTGCCGGGGCAATACCGTGGCGATCCTGACCGACGGGTCCGACCTGTTTGGACGGGAGTCCGGGCCAGTGGAGGCGGAGATACCGATCGCTGAAGGCAAGAGCGTCATCTTCAAGACCTTCGCGGGGGTCGACGCCTTTCCGATCTGCCTGTCGACCACGGACACCAGCGCCATCGTCGAAACCGGGATTTCGATCAGCCCCACGTTCGGGGCGATCTGCCTCGACGACATCTCGTCGCCGCGTGCCTTCACGATTGCCGACAACCTCGACAAGGCTGCCGATATCCCGGTCTTCTCGAACCAGCACCACGGCACCGCGATCCTGGTGCTGGGCGCGCTTTACAATGCCCTCAAGGTGGTCGGCAAACAGCTGGAAGATGTCTCGGTCGTCATGAGCGGCGCGGGAATCGCCGGCATAGGGGTTGCGAGATTACTGACCCGGGCTGGCGTTCGCAACTTGGTCGTCTGCGATCGCGCCGGGGCGATCCACCAGTATCGGCCGGACCGGATGAACTGGGCGAAATCCTACGTCGCCAAGGAAACCAACGAGCTGCAACGCTCCGGGTCGCTGGAAGAGATGATGAAGGACGCGGATGTCTTCATCGGCCTCTCCACTGGCGACATCGTGACCGAGGCGATGGTGCGGAGCATGGCGCCGGACCCGATCGTGTTCGCGCTGGCCGTGCCGCAGCCGGAAGTCGCCCCCGAGGTCGCCCGCGCTGGCGGGGCGAAGGTCGTGGCGACTGGCCGGTCTGACTATCAGAACACCATGGATGTCTCACTCGTATTTCCGGGTGTGTTCCGGGGCTTGCTCGACTCCGGCGCCCGGAACATCCGGCTGCGGATGATGATCTACGCCGCGCACGCGCTGGCCGGCATGGTCCGCGACGACGAGTTGCATGGCGACTACATCGTGCCGCGCATCTTCGACTTCCGGGTGGCTCCGGCGGTGGCGAGCGCGGTGGTGCGAGGCGCGATTGAAGCAGGCGAGGCCACGCGGGACGTGACGCCGGAGCAGGTTTTCGAGAGCACCCGACGATACGTCTATGAGGGCCGGCTGGATCCCGCGCGGTCGTCGGTCCGGGCAGAGACGACATCATTTCGCGAGGAAGCGATCGACCTCCGGGAGCGGCATCGCGGCATCCTGGAGATACGGAGCAAGATCCCGATCCGAGACCACCACATCTTGAACCTGTTGTATCTGCCCCCCCGGGCGCTGGTGCCCGCCCACGTCATTCGCGATGACCCCTCCAGGGTGACAGAACTCACTGCCAAGGGGAACCTGGTCGCGATCGTCACCGACGGCTCTGCCGTACTTGGGCTGGGAGACATCGGGCCGCAGGCGGCGCTGCCGGTGATGGAGGGCAAGGCGGTGCTGTTCCAGACGCTGGCCGGTGTCGAGGCCTTCCCGATCACGCTGGCGTCTCGCGACCCGGACGAGATCGTTGAGGTGGTCAAGGCCATCGCCCCGTCGTTCGGGGGGATCAACCTGGAGGACATTAGCGCGCCGCGTTGTTTCGAGATCGAGGATCGCCTTCGCGCCGAGCTCGATCTGCCGGTGTTCCATGACGATCAGCACGGCACCGCCATCGTCGTATCGGCGGGCCTGATGAACGCTGCCAGGCTGCGCGGATGTGAGATCAAGGACCTTCGGATCGTGATCAACGGCGCGGGCGCGGCTGGCATCGCCGTGGCGAAGTTGCTCACCGCGCTCGGCGCGGCCGATGTAATCATCTGCGACCGGGGTGGCGCGATCCACCGCGACCGGACGGAGCGCATGGATCACTCCAAGCGGGCGATCTCTGAGCAGACCAACCATAACTGCCGCGGCGGCTGGCTCAAGGACGTGCTGCCGGGAGCGGATGTATTCATCGGCCTGAGCGCGCCGGGCACGCTGACGCCGGAGATGATCCGGTCGATGGCCAAGGACCCAATCATCTTCGCGTTGGCGAATCCGACACCGGAGATCACGCCGCACCTCGCGCACGAGGCTGGAGCGCTGGCGGTGGCGACCGGTCGGAGCGACTATCCGAACCAGGTCAACAATTCGCTGGCGTTCCCCGGCGTCTTCCGAGGGGCCCTGGATGTGCGGGCAACCACGATCAGCGATGAGATGAAAATCGCCGCCGCGGAAGCGATCGCCACGCTGGTGACGGACAGCCAACTCGCGCCAGAGTTCCTCATTCCTGACAGCCTGGATCTGCGGGTGGCGTCGCGGGTGGCGGCGGCGGTCGCCCTGTCGGCACAGGAGCATGGGCTGGCTCGCGATATGATCGACCCGGCGGAGATCGAGGCGCGAACGAGGGATCTGGTCTACGAGGGAACAATCTCGCTCGCGTAATCGGGCGCAACGTTGATAGCGGCGGACAGACCTCGGACACAAGGTTCGAGGCTATAGGTGTCCGCCCTGAACGGCGAAGAAACGCGTTGGAGTAACCGATGACAGACGAGATGCGGCATTTTTCTGGCGATCGGGGCATTACCACCGTGGTGTTGATGCGAGGCGAGGAGCGACTCAGCAGCACCGAGGTTATTCCGATGACCATGCAGGTGGGCCATGCCCGGTTGCGGATGGACGGCATCGGTGGTGTCGCGACAGCAGAAGAGCACCGCTACAAGGGCTACTCCCGCCGGGTGCTGGAGGAAGCGATGTCGCTCATGACCGCCGGCGACGCCGTGCTCACCACACTCTACGGCATCCCGAACTTTTACCCAAAATATGGGTATGCCACGCTCGGTCCCGAGCCGATCATCGAGCTTCAAACGTTGGAGGAGCGCACGAGGTTCCCGGATGGACTCACAGTCCGGGACGGTGAGCCGGGCGATCTTCCCGCCTTGCGACGGCTGTATCGCAACGAGACATCAACCGCCATCGGCGCTCTGGTTCGCGACGATGACTGGTGGATCTGGGGCATGCTGGATGAGGCATTGAAGCCGGACGCCAACCAGGTCCGTGTCGTCGTGCGCGACAACATGGTCGTCGGCTATGCCTGGAAGGCAGCGACGTGCTGGTGGATGGAGCACTGGACCCGACACAAGCCCGACGGATTCAAGATCGGGGAGGCCTTCGCGGCGGACGCCGAGGCGGCGGATGGCGTGCTGGCGATGTGCCGGTTGTGGAGTCTCGACGAGAAGCGCGAGCAGGTCGCCATGGCGATACCCGTCACTGGGCAGGTCGGAGCGGCGGCGCGGTTGCAGAACGTGAACGTGCTGGAGCGATATGGCGACGAGACCGAGTTCATGGGGCGATCGACGGGGCTGGTGGCGTTGCTGCGGGCGATGCGTCCGAAACTGGAATCCAGGTGGCGCACCGTGATTGGGTCGATGCAGTCGTTTGCGATCACGGTCGTCACCGGTGGCGAGCGCGCCACGGTGATCGGCAACGAGCAGGGCATCGAGATCAGGACGGGTGGCGACGGCGACATCAAGGTGGCGATTGACCCCGGCAATGTCGCCCGGCTCGTCCTCGGCGGATTCAATCCGAATCGGGTGCTGGAACGGTTGGGAGCGCCGAAATCGGTCGTGCCTGTGCTGAGTCTTCTGTTTCCACAACGATTCCCGTACATCTACCCGGCGGATCGCTTCTAGTGTGAGTTGCAGGCATTGCAAGTCGATACGTGTTTGCGAGCCTGCAGCAGTCCAGGGGAATCCATCAAACCGGCGACAAAGAACAGGGACATTCATGAAAGATCACCAGCAACCACCCGATCAGCCCGAAACATTCATCTCGCATCCCGAGCACGCCGGAAAGTCCGTCGATGAGGTCCGGCGGGAGCTGGCATACCAGATCGAGGGCGATCAGCGCCAGCATCGGCTGGCGATGGACGGCGCGGAAGAGGCCGAGCACGATGCGCTGGCTTCGGTGATGATCCTGGAGCGCCGCTGGGGACAGTACAGTTTCGACTGGGCGGATCAAGACGCTGGCGAGCTTGCGGCCAGAATCGTCGCCTTCGAGCAGCAGCGGGAACAGCGACAGGAGATGATCTCGTGGTCGGAGTACCGGGCGTCTGTCGAGGCGCCCGACGAGCACCTGAGCGAGATCAGGACGTCATCCGAGCTCAGCACCACGATGAAGGGCGTCTCCTTGCTGGTCGTGGTGCTGCTGATCCTGTTGATCCTGGTCGTTGTGGCGCTGCTTTAGGGCGATACGTCCATTGAACAAGGTACGCAATAGATGCTGATCGCAGCCTCCACGACTAGCACTGCATCCGCAGATGTGGAGCGCCAGTGGATGAGTCGAAGGTCACGTTTGTACCCGCCAAGTTGCGCGGAAGCGGTATGCTGAACAGCGGTCCGACTGCGGATGGGTGGTCGGACCACAGTGCATTCACACCGGAGGCACAAAACTCGCGATAGAGGTGACGGTGACGTTCGAGCCATCGGGCGGTCACAGCGTCCGACTGTGCGCCGGCTGGGGCAAGCGGGTCGGGAGCGTCGATACCGGAGGGGAAAGCCGTTGACACGGTCAACAAGCGAGGAAGCAACAACAAAACCGTACGGCCAGGTTGTACGTACGATATTTGCATTTCCAGTGTCGTTGGTGGCAATCTTCGCGCAGATAACAACGGCTTTGTGGTCCGACAAGGACATCAGGGGTGGGGATAATCCAATGGCTCTGTGGCAAGACCAGACGCGCGATCTTTCTACGCACGCTGCCGTCAGCAAACCGAAGTTGATGCCGAGGGAGCCTGTGCTCAACATGCGTGGAAGTGCCGTCGGGCTGGGTCCATTGAGTCCTGATTTGCTACCGGTCTATCAGCAATGGCTCAATGACTTCGAGTTGCTGGCAACGCTGGACCGTCGTTTCCGACCCCTGACCACAGACTGGATCCGGACCTGGTACGAGCGGCAGTCCCGCGCCAGCGGCGATTCGCTGGTGTTCACCATCTGGGATTTGGCGTCGACGACCCCCATCGGCAACGTCGCGCTGCAGGACATCGACAACCGGTCGCGCACGGCGGAGTTCGGCATCTTCATCGCCGAACCGGAGTACCGGGGGCAGGGACGTGGCAGCGAAGCGACCAGGATGATGATGCGATTCGCCTTCGATTCGCTAGCGCTGGACAACGTCATGCTGCGGGTGTTCGCCTACAACGAGGCGGCTATCAAGGTCTACGAGCGGGTTGGGTTCGAGGTGATCGGTCATCGCCGGGGCGC
>JACCVC010000170.1 GCA_013698305.1 Chloroflexia bacterium | reverse complement strand
GCCAGGTTGCAGAGCTCCAGTTCCTCGTCGGGACGACCGACGAAGGACAACCCGATCGGCAGACCGTCTTCGTCGAAGCCGCACGGCGCCGAGATCACTGGCTGCCCGGTCGCGTTCCACGGCATGGTGAACCGCGTCAACGCCGCGCCGGCGCTCTCCTCCACCCCATCGGTCCATCGGACGACCGGATCGTCGGCGGAAAGCGCGGTCGCGGCGGTGGTCGGGGCGACGATGGCAGTGAGTTCATGTTCCCGGTAGAGCGCCGCGATCGACTGTTTCACCGCCTCCCGCGTCTGTCGCGCCCGCACGTAGGTAATGCCCGACGTCATCGCGCCGATCTCCAGCCGGAACCGAACATCCTCCCCGATCAGGTCTGGCGTGTCGCGAATCGCCTCCGCGTGGACCGCCGCCGACTCGACTCGCGAGATCAGCAGCGCAGCCGCTCGCGCCGCCGGGGCATGGGGCCAGTCGCACTCGACGACCTCTGCGCCGAGGTCGCGCAATGCGGAAGCCGCATCCTGGAAGGCGGCCGCGACATCCGGTTGAATCCGTTCATTGAAGAATGACGTCAGCACGCCGATCCTCGCGCCCTTGAGCGATGGTTCCTCCTCAGCAGTCAACTTGCGTTCGACGGCGTCGATCTCCGCCTCACGACCCGCCAGCACCAGGTACAGCGCCGCGGCGTCGGCGACGGTGCGGGTGATCGGCCCGACCGTATCCAGCGACGCCGAAAGCGGAAAGACACCCCTGGTGCTGAGCCGGCCATACGTCGGCTTGAGCCCGACCGTGCCGGTGACCGACGCCGGTATCCTGATGCTGCCGCCGGTGTCGGATCCGAGGGCGCCGAGGCAGCCGCCGACCGCGACCGACGCCGCCGAGCCACCCGAGGAGCCACCTGGTATGCGGCTGA
Source organism: Chloroflexia bacterium (assembly GCA_013698305.1). Classification (GTDB taxonomy): domain Bacteria; phylum Chloroflexota; class Chloroflexia; order Thermomicrobiales; family UBA6265; genus JACCVC01. The sequence goes on along the minus strand of JACCVC010000170.1, from coordinate 2,021 downwards.
TGTCCCACGGGTTGCGGGCTGGCGGGCTGAGCACACCGGCGGCGAGCTCCTGGGTGACGGTCTTGCCGTGCAGCACGGCGCCGGCCCGGCGCAGCGCGTGGACGGCGTCGGAATCCCGCACGGCGACATCGCAGCCGGCCCGGAGCTCGGAGCCGCACAGCGTCGTCTTGCCGGCAATGTCGAAGATATCCTTCACGCCGATCGGGATGCCGAGCAGCGGCGGTGGCGACGGGCTGACCTTCCGCCGACGATCGGCCACCTCGGCCTGGGCCAGACCTTCGCGGGGGTAATTTTCGACGAAGGCATGGATAGAAGGTTCGGTCGCCTCGATCCGGCGGTAGACCGCGTAGAGCAGCTCGACCGCGGAGAAATCGCCTTGGGCGAGCGCGTTGCGAGCGTCGGTGAGGGTGAGGCGGGTGATGTCGATGTCGCTCATGACACGTCTCGTGTGCCGCGCCGCTTTGAAGGCGCCGGCCAGGTTGGGTCGAACTGCCCGGTGACGCCAGCGACGTCGGCTGCCGGAACCGGGAGCAGGCCGTCCGCCGCCTGTCGGGCGATGCTCAACTCCCGGGCGATCATCGGCAGCCGATCATCGGAGATCGTCAGCCCGGCATGCCGGGCGAGGATCGCAACCTCGTCCCCGGTCAACGTTGACGGCGATTCATTGTTCATGGACACGCTGGCTCTCTCCCCTATCGTAGTGCCAATCGTTCGCTCTCAAACCACAGCATAGAGGTAAAAGGAAACGATACAGGTAGGCTCGGGTCTTGTGCCCGAGCTACAATGACAATGACGAACCCGCGCACACATTCGCCTTGCTCAGTGCAGGCTGTGACGCGGGTCTACAAACCATCATGGGAACGGTAGCGGAGCGCAGGGGATGTGGCAAGTCGAATGGGTGGAAGGATTTCGCAGTTTCTGATTCGGGAGGCCCTACCGGGTTTCCATGGACGACAACAGACCGAAATCGCCGGGGGGTGAAACTCGGCCGTTTGCATCCGGAACAGTCAAACGCGTGAGGCGACAGCGCCTCACGCGTTCTTCTATCGTCAATCGTCGTCAGATTCACCACACCATGCCGCACCGCCTTGCCGTCAGCACAGGGTCGTGCGGCAACGTCGCGTTTTCATGGCCGAATAGCTTGGGCGAGTCAAATCCTCCCCTGCGCTCTCCAGAGCATCGGAGGACCTGCTTGTGGTAAACGGTGTGCTACCAGCCGACCCTGTTGGTGACGGCGGCGCTTGCAGTCGGCGCCATCAGGGCGACCACACTCACTGCAACTGAACCGGCCACACAGAAACGAGCGATGATATTGTCGAAACGTCGCATGGTGCTACTCCTTCGATGTCTTGCCGTGGCGCCCGCGTTCGTACGCGCCACGGTGGACCTCTCCCCTCCGGAGAGGCTGCAATGGTGCATTGCCTCCTGGCGACTCATCGCCGCGCGGCATGCGTCATTGCATTGACATCAGAGTAGTGGACGGATCTTCCCGAGATCTTCCGCGCTCGAGGTAGCCTGGTAGAGCGATCAGACGCTGGCGAGGGTGATGACGTCGGACGCGACACTGGCAATCTCCATGCCGTCGTCGACCTGTCCCGTCTGAATGCGTTCGCAGAGAACGAGCGCCTCGCGGATGGCGGCGTCTGGCGACAGAGCATGGCCCTCCCCTATCGCCTCGTTGACCATGACATTCCTCACCTTGAACCGGAGTTGGTCCAGGCATCGATCCCGCACAGGGCGCAAGTACGAATGGATAGGCGCGCCAAGCTCTTCACGGAGGGCGTCTCCGCTCCCGAGCAACCTGGCCGCTGCACTGGGCTGCTCGGTGACCAGCGCGAGCGCGGAGACACGCTCGAACAACGCGGCGTTCGCGATCATGGTCCGGTCGCCGGTAGCCTGACAGATCGAGAGGCTCTCGGCATACAGCCCCGCTGCGCGGCTCGGCTCGCCGCCATGTAGCGCGCTGTCCGCCATCAACGTCAGCGTTTGGACTTCACCCCGTTTGTCATCCGTCTGGCGAT
>JACCVC010000164.1 GCA_013698305.1 Chloroflexia bacterium | reverse complement strand
CAGGATGACAACGAGGGTATTATTGAACGTATCGAGGATCCGACGGTGCCATCCGGCGGATAGTGTCGCCCGCATCAACGTCAGGAACAACCACCCGTGAATACGCACGAGAACAACACGCTGCTCGACTTTCGCTCCGACACGATCACGCGACCGACGGCGGCGATGCGCCAGGCGATGGCCGATGCCATCGTCGGTGATGACCAGTACGGGGAAGACCCAACCGTCAATCGCCTCGAAGCGCTGGCGGCCCAGATGGTCGGCAAGGAGGCGGCGGTTTACGTGCCGAGCGGTACAATGGGAAATGTGTCGGCGATGATGGCGCGTTGTGGGCGCGGAGACGAGGCGATTCTCGGTGACGAGTCCCATATCTACTGGTTCGAGAGTGGAAGCCCGGCGGCGCTGGGTGGCATTACCCAGTTCATCTTGCCAACAGAAGTTGATGGCACGATCGATCCCACCCGGATCGAGTTGGCGATCCGGGTGGACCGGTCCGGATACCCTCGCACACAGGTGATTTGCATCGAGAATACCCACAATCGTCGCTCGGGGAGGGTGTTGCCGCTCAGCTACATGCGGGAGGTGGCGCAGATCTCGTCGCGCCATAACGTGCCGGTGCATCTCGATGGCGCGAGGATTTTCAACGCCGCCGCTGCGCTCGGAGTGGGTGTGCCGGAGATCACCGCACATGTCGACAGCGTGCAATTTTGCCTGAGCAAGGCGCTTGCGGCACCCGTCGGCTCGGTGGTAGCAGGCAGTGCCGATTTTATCGAGCGCGTCCGGCGTCAGCGCAAGCTGCTCGGCGGCGCCATGCGTCAGGCGGGGGTGATTGCCGCTGCTGGCATTGTGGCGCTGGAGACGATGGTCGACCGGTTGCCGGAGGACCATGTCCGGGCGAAGCGATTGGCGGCGTCTCTGGCACGGATCGCTGGCGTGACGCTCGATCCCGAGGGAGTGCAGACCAATATCGTCGTGTTTCAGGTTGATGGGTCGATCGATCAGACCGAGCTGGCTGAGCGACTCAAGGAGCGTGGGCTGTTGGTGTCGAATTACGGGGCGGTCGGCCTGCGCATGGTGACGCACGTCGACGTCGATGACGCCGATGTCGACAAGGCGCTGGACATCATCGGGTCAACGGTACCCACGATGCTGGAAGGGTCCAGAGTCCGTGCCGCCGACTGATCGATTCGCTCCGCCACCATCGCTGTTGACCGGCAAGCGGATCGTGCTGGGCGTGACCGGTGGAATCGCCGCCTACAAGGCTGCCGACCACGCCAGCTACCTCGCGCAGCAGGGGGTCGACCTGCGGGTGGTGATGACGGCGGCGGCGACGCGGTTCGTCGGCCCGATGACCTTCGAGGCGATCACCCGGCAACCTGTCTATCGCGATGTCTTCGATGGCTGGGCGGGCGAGGAGGCGGGGCACGTGACGCTCGCGGCCTCGGCGGACGCGGTGATCGTTGCCCCCGCCACTGCCAACACCATCGCTCGCATGGCGCAGGGCATGGTCGATGACATGTTGACGGCTACATTGCTGGCAACTCAGGCTCCGATCATCGTGGCTCCGGCGATGGAGCATCACATGTGGCATCATCCGGCGACCAGGGCCAACATCGAGCTTCTGCGATCTCGCGGCGTGACCATTGTCGAGCCTGAAAGCGGGCATCTTGCCTCAGGGGCGAACGGTGATGGTCGGCTTACCAGCCGCGATCGGATCGTTGCGGCGGTTCGCGAGCAACTCGCGCGAGGTGGTCCACTGGCCGGTCGAAAGGTCGTGGTCTCGGCGGGGGGTACGCACGAGGCGATCGACCCGGTGCGATTCATCGGTAACCGGTCATCGGGCCAGATGGGTGTGGCGTTGGCGGACGCCGCGTTCGATGCTGGGGCTGACGTGGTGTCGGTGGTTGGCCCGACCGTCACTGTGCCGCCAATGGTTGGGCGCGTCGAGCGCTGTGAATCGGCTCGGGAGATGTCCGCGCTCGTCCAGGAAGAGACCGGGGATGCCGACGTGCTGATTATGGCGGCGGCTGTCGCCGATTTTCGTCCGGAATCGGCGGTCGCTTCCAAGATCAAGAAGGGGCCCGGAGATGACGCGCCGATTGTCCGGCTGACGCGAAATCCGGATATTCTTGCGACGGTGAAGCGCGATGGTTTGTTCCTGGTGGGCTTTGCAGCGGAGACAGATGATCTGGTTGCCAACTCACAGGCCAAGCTCCAGGCCAAGGCTCTGGACATGCTCGTCGCAAACGACGCGGTCGCCACGATCGGCAGCGCCAACAGCCAGGCGACACTACTGTTCGCGAATGGAGATGTCATCCAGCTCCCATTGCTGGCGAAGGCGGAGCTCGCTCGGGTGATAGTGCATCAACTCATTCCGGCGCTGCCGGAGGCGGAGCGGAAGGATGCTTGACCAGGCGGCTCGACGCCGGAGGATGCGGACGGCGGAAGCGCGATCCTATTCGATCACCGTTGCGATCCTCTACGTCTATGCCTTGTTTGCGTCGATTATCGTGATGAGGACAGTCCTGGTGGCGTTCGGGGCGACGGAGAGCGTCTGGACGGGGCGCTTCGTGTACGGGTTGACGTCGCGGGCAACTGACGTGCTGGAGGCGTTGCCAGGCGCCAACCGCGAGATCTGGGGTCCGTTCACGATGGTGGACATCTCATTGCTTGGGCTGGTATTGCTGTTTCCGCTCGGTCTGGTGGCGACGAGTGGTACGCTCAATCGACGAGCATAGGGCGAGTTGCCTGATGCGATTGCATACGAAAAGGGTAGAGAGAACATGCTCAAGAATACGATGCGCGGGATTCTCGGTCTGGCGTTGACCGCCGCTGCCACCTGGTTGGCCAACTACATCGTGGACCAGGTGTTCGGTCCTGATGAAGAAGAGGCTTAGCTCAAGGTTGTCAACAGATTTCATGACGATGCCGGGCAGGGTTGCTAGTCGGTACGTTCGTGATTCCTGAAGAGATGACCGCCATGACGCGATTCGCGGATGAGGAACGAATCCAGATCGGCCGCGGTGATCGCTTGCTGGTGGTGGCGAACCCCGCGACGCGTCGCGACATCCGCGCGGTGATCGCGGCGCTACGTGACGCTGCGCCAGATGGCGTCGAGATCGACGTGCGGATCACCACCCGCGCCGGTGAAGCGAGGGAACTTGCGGCGAGCCATGCCGAGGGCGCCCGCCTGATCGTCGCCGTTGGCGGCGACGGGACTGTTGCCGAAGTGGCGTCGGCGGTGGTCCACAAGGAGATTCCCCTGGCGATCCTGCCGGGAGGGTCAACGAACATCATCGCCCGCGAACTTCGAATCCCGACGCGAGTTGCTGACGGGGCGGCGTTGATCTTCGGTCCCCACCGCGTGCGACGGATCGACGCCGGCTGGAGCGAGCGCCGGATTTTTTTGCATATGGCTGGGGCAGGGTTCGACAGCCGCCTGTTCGCGCGGAGCAACTCTGCCTGGAAGCGCAGGGTTGGTTGGCTGGCATACCTGCCCGCCGCGGTTCGAGCCTTGCTGGATCGACCGTCGACGATGCGGATCACCGTCGACGGGACGGAGCACCTGGCAAAGTCGCCACTGGTGCTGGTGGCAAACGGGAAGTCGATCGTGCATCCGGCGATGAAGCTGGCGCGGGGCATCTCGAAAGCGGACGGGTTGTTGGATGTTTTCATCGTCACGGCCAACGGCCCGGTCCAACTGGCGAAGGTGTTGGTACAGGCGGCGACCCGGCGGCTGGATCGCTCACCGTACGTTGACCGGTTGAGGGGCGTGGAGATCGCACTCGATGCGGAGCCGCATCTGCCGGTGCAATTCGATGGCGATGTGGACGGCGAGACGCCGGTGGCTCTACGAGTGCTGCCGGGCGCGATCCGGGTGATCGTGCCGGAGATTCCAGAGAAGCATCATCCTGCTGTGTTTTGATTTGGTGACCGATTGAACCGACAACACCGGGAGCGATGAGAAGTCGCTCCCGGTGTCCTGTGTGGAAAGGTCAATCTGTCGGGAGTGAATGTCATACCGAATCGAGATGATCACTACGCGCTTCACCCACTCCTCCGCTACGATTTGTTCGCTAGCTGTTTACCCGGATTCGGTATCAGTTGCCGACAGGGGCGCAGGAGCTTTCGTCAGCAGGCAAGGAATAGACGACTTCTCCTGGCTCGTACCCGGCGTAGAATCCGAGTCCACATGCGTTGGTGAAGAACGTGTTTGCGCCTGAGGACGTATAGACTTCGAACACCGAGGCGTCGTAGAACTCGGTCTCTTCACCTTCCGCCAATGGGCCGTTGAACACTTCCAACCCGTCGGCCACGATCGAAATGGTGATGTCGTCCTCCGCTTCGACCCTGATGCTGGTGATATAGGCGCCTTCGGCGGTCGTATTGCTGGCGGGCGATTGATCTGCGTTCGTGCTTTGCTCGAGCAGCGCTTCAATGGCGGGAGCGCTTTCCTCACCCGGACGCTCTTGTTGATTCTGGAGCTGATTGTCGCTGCCGTCGCCGGAGACACTCGCCACTATGGGGTCTTGTTCGCTCGCCTCACTCGCTCCGGTCACAGGAGGAGCGGCAGGCCCACTTGCGAGGGGTGGTTCCGTCGCCGGGAGATCGCGACCCGTATCGACGCGCTCCGCAACGACTGGTGTCGCGGTCGGTTCAGGTGTTGGAGACGGCTCGGGTGTCGCGGTCGCCGGAGCCTCGGTGGGCAACGCGACGTCATTCGCCAACGGGGTCACCGTCGCGATGATTTCGGTGGCTTCAGCCTGGTCGTCAGTGGGTTGCACGAAAGCGCTGTACACCCATGCGAACACGATCGCACTGAGCACAACCGAGAACGAGATGATCGCGAAGTTCGGCGCCCAGTGTGTTGGCATGTTGAGGGGCGGCACGGCCTGTACCCCTCGCGGTTGGCTGTCGCCGTCGTCTCCTCGTGCCTCCTCAAACGACATGAGGAGGCGCGAGGGGTCGAGGTCGAGGTACAGCGCGTAGTTGCGAACGATTCCACGCTGATAGATCAGCGGGGGCATCGCCCGGAAGTTCTCGTCCTCAAGCGCGGCAAGGTGGCTGCGATTGATTCTTGTCGCCTGCTCAGCTTCCTTGAGGGTTACACCCTTATGCGCCCTCGCCTGCTTGAGCGTCTCTCCAAAGTTTGCCATAGGCTATCCAATGGCCCCCGGTGCCGAAAAGTCGATCGTTCGATTGAGGCCAGTGTCGGACAGGAACATACGGCTACACCAACTCTCATTGGCGGCAGATGTCGCCCAACGCGGAAGTGATGCTCGGAATGTGTGTGAGGATGAACGCGGCCACCCTTCCCCCTAAACCTGAGCCAAGTCTACCCTGAAATGCTGGCCTTGTGTCGCTGTTTGGGGCCGGGCCGCGAAATTGGTCGTACGTACATCTATGGCTCACGATCACTCTCCAGATATCCTGCGGCGCGGGGATCGAGTTCGACCTGCGATGAATGCATCGATCAGCGGTGTGGCCAAGGTCCATGAGATCTCGGGATCGCTTTGCCAGTATCGGTCGTCGGGAAGCCACCAACAGCCGATGGTGGAGTCACACGCAAGATCGTCCTCATTGACCATGCGGCGGTGGGTGAACGCCCACTCGTTGGTACACCAGCCCCGGACACCGCCGTCTGCGCTCTGGAAGCTGCGGCATGATCGACAGGCACGCGGGATGTCCGGAGCGATGTCGATCGTCATGTCCAGCAGCTCACCACCCCGGTCGGCGATATCTCGCACGTCGAATCCGCTGGCGTCGAGGTCAGGGAGGGATTGGTGGTCGACTGTCCCGTGTTGGCTGCACAGAGGGGTGGTGTCGGCGACCTGGCCATCAGGTTGCGTCGATCTTTCATGATCGGGGCTATTGCCGTCGTGAGACTGGTCCCAATCCTGAAAGCGGCGAGCGCGGAACCAGCTCTCGCGTGGAGACGTGGTGGAGTCGCGTGACCAGCGGCTGCCTGAGCTGAATGAATCGCGACGGGAGCCGGTATCTTCGTTGGCCACAACGTGGGACGCTGAGCGTTCGGCGGAGTCCACGTGAGAATCCAGATTTTCCTCATTCCCGGACACAAGGTCCGCGGCTGTCAGATGTGAGACTGTTTCCAAAGAATGTGGCGAGGACTGTTGATGCTTGCGACGATCTGGTTCGTCGGAGTTGGGAGCTGTCCGATCGGCAAAGACATCATCGAGATCTGGAAGGACATAGCGTGATCCCTGAAATTCGCTACCAGCAGTCAATGTCGTCTGCGCCTCTGCGTCGTTCGCACGTTTCGGAATATACGTAACTTCGGAATCGTCAGAAGCGACGGTGTCCTCCGCCATAGGGTCGAGCGTTTTCCTGTGCCCGGGAAGGAGAGAGTGGCCATATCCCTCAGAACCATAGGCATGGTCATCGTCACCAGTGAAGCCGTCAATGTCGACGACGCTCGGGGACAACTGGTTCGCCGCCAGCCTGGCCGGCGATGCATCCGGGGCCACCGCCGGAGCATCGTCGCTGTCGATCCCGCGGCGAATGCCTAACTGTGCGAGCCAGCCTCGCCTTCGCTGGTGAGATGCCGACGTGTGGGCTTGATCGGGCAGGGTCGATGCTTTCTCCAAACGGTCCTCCTGGGCAGAGCGATTCTCATCGACCATGTCCGGAAGGTGGGTGGCCGCGCTGAACTCGGCGTCGGCGGGTGGGCGTGATGACTCAGCAGATGTTCGAGGCGTGGGGTCGGTCTCTTGTTGTGAGCGGTGGTGTTCGGCATGCACGGGACGAGCGTGAGCTGAACGTTTGGACTCACGTATCCGGCGGGCACGGTTGAGGGTGTGTTCGTATGTGGTGTCTGGGGGATCGCCGCCATCGTCTGCACTGTCTACGAGTTCGGGCGCCGCGATCAGAGGCTCGACCTGTTGAGGCTTTGTTGGACGATCTGGCGTGGTGTCGTTTTGGCGCGGCGCCCGTTCCCCGCGCCAGCCGGGCAGATCGAAACCGGGATCCACCTCAGGGATCGACTCGTAGCGATCTGGCGAAGGTCGATCCCCCTGACGCCGCAGCACCTCGGCGCGAGGTACCGGTGAGTCGCCTGGCAATGCCTCGGACTTTAGCGTTTCTGCTTTGCCGAATCGCTGAAAGTAGCGGGACTGAGGAGCCGATGCGCGATGACGATCCGGTGACGCGAACGTCGTTGCGCGGGCGTCTGCGACCTCATCATCGCCGTCATCGACCGCGTCACTACTCTGGTCGGCATCCCTGGCGCGGAGCCGGCGCTTTCTGTCGAACAGTCGTTCTCGCGCGTGGGCCAATGCGTCGGAGTTGCCCCGGGCTATTAGCCGCGCGCGCTCGTCCTGGTCACTGCGGGCAGCCTCATTGTGATGGTCGGGCTCCTCGCGCTGATTGTCCCGGCGGGGAGCGGGCCGGTCGGAGACAACCCGGTCTTCATCCGAGCCTTCGCCGGGGTCGGCAACGGTCGGCATATCCTGTGGTGATCGCCGGATGGGCGGTGTTACCACGGATGTGACTTCGTCGTCGATGGGAGTAGGTCGTTGAGCATCGGTGGCGGCTTCGAGACTGGCGCCTGGCTCAACCCGCGACTCGTCGTCACCGTCCTTGCCGCCGAACAGATCGCCACCCCAACTATTGCGGCAGGCAAGCTCGCCGCGCCTCACCAGCAGCCGAACGCCATCTGCGTCCTGACGCTTTGGATGCGTACACCAACCGCTTCCCGCCATTCCAGCATCCTGAAAGTAGCGACAATTGACGCATTGACGTTTCTGGGCGGCCATAGTGATGAATCCCCCTCCCGACGGGCCCACACAAGGAATTCTGGCAACAGCTTTCCTCTGCGAACGTCCCCCACGACGTCGCCGACACCCTGAATTCATGAGTGGGTGGAGACGGTGCTCCTCTTTCGAAGATTGTATCCGTCTTGGGAAGGGTTGTCTACGTGGCACTGACCGTCGATCTTGATGTCCGGACGCTGTGTACGGTCGAACGAAAAGCGTACGGATGCCTTGGAGTTGTCGCCAGAGTGGTCACCCGTCAAGGGAACTCACTTTCCACGACTATGCCGAGAAGTCACAGATGCGACCTTGAGTGGTGTTGAGGAAGGGGAGCGGGGTCGGTACACTCACTTCATTGTTCCCCAAGAGCGGCGGCGCTATGTGCGTCCGCCGAGCGCCATCGAGTCAGGAGAGTGTTCATGCTGGTATTGACGCGAAACGACGTGCGGCAGCTCGTGCCGATGACCGATGCGATCGAGCTGATGAAACTCGCGTTCCGGGAGTTGTCCGCGGGCCGCGCGGAGTCGCCGTTGCGTTCGGTGGTGCCGGTCGCGGAGGGGGCGGTGACGCTGCTGATGCCCGCCTATGTCCCCGCCGCGAACGCGCTTGGTTTCAAGGTCGTGTCGGTGTTCGAGGGTAACAGGGACAAGGACCTTCCCACGATTTCGGCGATGGTGTGCCTGCTGGACGAGTCGACCGGGGCGCCCATGGCCATCATTAGCGGGGCGTATCTGACCGCGCTTCGAACAGGTGCGGTCTCGGGGTCGGCTACGGACCTGCTGGCGCGGGATGATGCGCGCAATCTGGTGGTGATCGGCGCGGGAGCGCAGGGCGTGACGCAGGCGGCGGCAGTGGCGGCGGTTCGACCTATCGAGAAGATCACGGTGGTTGACCTGTCGGAAGACTCGCTGGAACGATACCGGGGGCAGATCGCCGAGGACTGGCCCGAGTTGCTGGATCGGCTGGAAACGAGCTCTGATGCGAGCGTTGTGGCGCAGGCTGACGTGATCTGCACGGCGACAACGTCCAGGAAGCCGGTATTCTCCGACCGGGACGTGAAACCGGGAACGCACATCAACGCGATCGGCGCGTTCACGCCGGAGATGCAGGAGCTACCGGAGGAGACGGTGGCGCGGGCGACGATCGTGGTCGATCAGGTTGAGGCGGTGTTGGAAGAGGCGGGGGACTTCATCATCCCGATCAACAAGGGGACGCTGGAGCGCCGTCGGATCGAGCGAGAGTTGGGTCAGATCGTGGCTGAGGAAGCGCCCGGTCGAACCACCGTCGACGAGATCACGCTTTTCAAATCGGTCGGCAACGCGGTTCAGGACGTAACTGTGGCGCGATGGGCGGTGGAGCGAGCGATCGACACAGGCGCCGGTCAGCAGGTGTCCATCGATTGATGCGGCTTCGAGCGCGGCGGATCGCCGGTTCGCCGGTGGCGTCGGTCCTGATCGGCGCGTCGCTGTGGGCGATGATCGGGCCGACCTATGCGCTGATCCAGGATCGTGTGGCCATTGATGAGGTGACGCTGGTGACGCTTCGCGCGGCCGGGGCGGCATTGTTGAGCCTGAGCTGGTTCGGCGCCGGAGATCGGTCGTCACTGCGCGTCGATCGGTCGGATGTTGGCCGGATGGTGGTGTTCGGGTTGGTCAGCGTCACCGCTTTTTACCTGGTCCTGATCTATGCCTTTCGCTACTCGAGTGTCGCGGTGGGGACGTTGTTGCTGTATCTCGCACCGGCGCTGGTGACGCTTGGCGCGGCGCTATGGCTGGACGATCCGTTGACCCGGACCAAGATCGCGGCACTGATCCTGTCGTTTGCCGGCTGTTTCCTGATCGTCGAGGCGTTTCGGCCAGGGACGCTCTCCGCCAACATTGTTGGCATTGGCTTTGGCCTCGCATCCGCGGTGGCCTATGGCAGCTACAGCCTGATGGCGAAGCGGCTGATGCGGCAGTATTCTGCCGGGACGTTGATGGTCTGGTATCTGGCGGTGGGCGCGAGTGGCTTGCTGGTGATCAAGCTGGCGGTTTCGCCAACGGAGTGGCCGTCGTTCGGGGCAAGCGCCGGCATTGCGTTGTACTGCGGCCTGATGATCACGATTCTGCCGGTGGCGTTTTACACCTACGGGTTGCAACGGATGCCGTCGTCCGAAGCGAGCATTGTGGCGACCATCGAGCCGGTCGTGGCGATGGTGCTGGCCTTTTGGTTGCTTGGTGAGCGGCTGGGTCCGATTCAGCTTGCGGGAGCGGTGTGCGTGATCGGAGGGGTGGTGCTGCTGGCAGCGGTGGGTCGGCGGAATCGCGTAGCGCGGGTGCAATCGCATGAATAGAACGGAATGGGAGCGACCCACGAGTAGAAAAAAATGAGGGAGGCCACAAGGGTCTCTCGTACGTGCCGTTCCAAGCCGACTGAGGCTTGTAGGGCGCTAGTCGGCGGCGAGGACGGGTTCGCGGGCGTGGATCGGGCAGGCGCCGGTTGGGCAGACGCCGTCGACGATGTGCCGTCGGAACTCCTCCTCGTAGTGCTCCATCATGCCCAGCAGCGGCACAGGCGCGACCTGACCCAGGCCGCACAGGGACAACTCAATCACATGGTTGCTGGTCCTCTTGATCAGGGTGAGGTCATCCAGCGTGCCGCGACCGAACCGGATCCGGTCAAGAATCTCGACGAGCGCCGGGTTGCCGAGGCGACAGGGTACGCATTTGGCGCAGGATTCGTACCTATTGAAGGCGGTGAGGTAGCGAGCGAAGTCGACCACGCAGACGTGTTGGTCGAAGATGACCCAACCGCCAGAGCCGAGCATTCCGCCAACGTCTGAAAGCGAGTCGAAGTCGACGGGCAGGTCGAGGTGCTGGTCGGTCAACGGTCCGGCGGAGACGCCGCCCGTCTGGACGCCCTTGAACTCGTGACCCTCGCGCATGCCGCCGAAGATGTCGAACAAGACGTGCCGAAGTGTCACGCCCATCGGTACCTCGATCACGCCGTGGCGCTTCATCGGGCCCTGGACGGTCATGAGCTTGGTGCCGGTGCTCTCCTTCGTGCCGATTTCCGCGAACCATTTACCGCCGTTGACGACGACGTCGGGGATGCAGGCGAGCGTCTCGGTGTTGTTGGCGACTGTTGGGCGCCGCCAGATGCCTTCCTCGACGGATCGGGGGGGCTTGGTGCGAGGTTGGCCCTTGACCCCCATGATCGAGTACATGAGCGCCGACGCTTCGCCGCAGATGTAGGCGCCGCCGCCGGTGCGGACGCGGAAGGCGACATTGTGCCCGGTGCCGAGAATGTCCTGCCCGATCAGGCCGAGCCGTTCGGCGTCGGCGACCGCCTTGCGGAAGCGGCGGATGGCGAGGGGATACTCACCGCCGATGTAGTTGTAGCCGCGCTCGGCGCCGCAGGCGACGCAGGCGATCAGGATGCCTTCGAGAATACGATGTGGATCACATTCGTGGAGGTGACGATCCTTGTAGACGTTCGGCTCGCCTTCGTGCGAATTGCAGACGACGAACTTGGGACGTGCCTTCGCCTTGCGGCCGCTGGCCCACTTGATGCCAGCGGGGAAGCCGCCACCGCCACGACCGCGCACGTTGGCGGCAGTTACTTCTTCGATCACCTGATCCTCGGTCAACTCGAAGAGCGCCTTGAAATAGCCGTCATAGGCGCCTCGAGCGATGGCATCCTCAATGGAATCCGGCTCGATCACGCCAGCGTTGCGGGTGATGATCTGCAGCTGATTCGAGAAGAAGGGATCGTCGCTGAGTGAGGGAATGCCATTGAAGTCCTGCTCAGCCCGGACCCCGATAGCGAGGTCGTTGCGGGCGCCGGTCAGCACCGCGCTGACGTCATCGACCGCGACTGGTCCGTAGACGACCGGCGGCTCGCTGGGACGCTTGACCTCAATCCATGGCTCCATCCAGAAGGCGCCGTTGCCGCTGACCTCACGGACAACGGTGGAGTCCGCCTCATGGGTCTTGCAGGCGGCGAGAATGTCCAGAGCGCCCTTGGCGATGGAGCTGCTGCCAACGCCAACGCTGACGACGGTCTTGTCGCCCTCCCACAGGTCGGCCCAGCTCTTGCGCGCCTTGTCACGGAAGGTGGAGTATTCGGCTTTCGACGTGAGGCGAGGCAGGCGATCAGTCGGCGTCGGGTGAACCATGGGTATCTTCCTCAATCATCGTGGCGCGGGCGGAGGTGGCTCGATGGACCAGGTCTGTCAAGGTGGCGGCGTCGACGTTGCCGTGATAGGAGTCATCGATCTTGACGACCGGGGAGAGGTCACAGACGCCGAGGCAGCCGTTGACGACCTGCACGCTCATGTTGCCGTCGGCGGTGGTATCGCTGTCCTTGACGCCGAACTTGTCCTGCATGTGCTGGACGAGTCGTTGCGAACCTTCGACATAACATGCCATGCCGTGGCAGATCAACATGTGGTGATGGCCGCGCGGCTCGGTGCGGAAGTCAGCGTAAAAAGTGAGCAACGCGAAGACGCGCTCGGCGGTGGTATTGAGCTGCTCCGCGACGATTCCGGCGGCCTCTGGCGAGACCCATCCGTAAATCTCATTGACTTCTTGCAGCGCAGAGAGAATCAACTCCTGGGCTTCCTCGAAGTCGTGATAATGGAAATGAGACATCATCTCCCGAACATCGTCGAGATCGATATCCCGGCGTCCGGTAAACGGGGC
>JACCVC010000128.1 GCA_013698305.1 Chloroflexia bacterium | reverse complement strand
TGGGAACCTTGGAGCCTTCTCGGGTGCGACCAGCATCTTTATCACACCGGGGTACGACTGGAAGGTGGTCGATGGCTTGATCACGAACTTTCACCTGCCCAAGTCGACGCTGCTGCTCATGGTGAGTTCCTTCGCGGGCAGGAAGTTGGTCCTGCGCGCTTACAGTGAGGCCATCGAGCATCGCTACAGGTTCTTTTCGTTCGGCGACGCCACGCTTATCCTGTAGCGTCGGCATGCTACGTTCTCGATGATAGGAATTCTGATGGACTACCCGCAATTGAATGGCAAGAGCAGGGGCGACGTTGTCGCGCTCCTCGACGAATGGATCACCAGCGAGAGCCTGAAGCGACATTGCCTGGCGGTGGAAACCGCAATGCGCGCTTATGCCGAGCATTTCAACGAGGACACCGACGCATGGGGGACGGTCGGGCTGATCCATGACTTCGACTACGAGCGACATCCCAGCGCCGATCAGCATCCCGTCGAAGGCGCCAGGGTACTGAGTTCCCAAGGGTATCCGGAATGGCTGATCGACGCGGTACTGAGCCACGCGGACTATCTTGATGTTCCTCGGGACACGCGCTTGAAGCAAACACTTTACGCCGTCGATGAGCTTAGTGGATTCGTTGCCGCGGTAGCATTGGTCCGCCCCTCTCGGCGCATCGCCGATGTCAAGGTATCGTCCGTCATGAAGAAGCTCAAGGACAAGCGGTTCGCCGAAGCGGTAGACCGGGACGCAATCATGGAGGGTGCCAAAGCGCTTGGAGTGGACCTCGACGATCATGTCAAAATGGTCATCCAGGCGTTTGCGTGGAATGCTGAAGCACTCGGCCTGGCCGGAGATAGCGATTCGAATACGTGACATGGGTTGTAGACTTGAGGCGATCGTGGAACGGACAAGCCGTTCCATTTGGACCGAGAGGTATATTCATGAGCCAACAATGGAAGCAGCCATTCGAGAATCGCTTGAGCGATGACAAGACGTACACCGCCGATATCGAGACATCTCACGGTACCGTCACCGTCGAGCTTTATCCGGAGGACGCGCCAAAAACGGTGAACAACTTCGTCAGCCTTGCCCAGGAAGGCTTTTATGACGACACGGTGTTTCATCGGATCGTCAAGGGATTTGTTGTCCAGGGCGGCGACCCGACTGGTACCGGCAGCGGTGGGCCAGGGTACAAGTTCGAGGACGAGCGCATCGTCAAGGATTACGCCAAGGGGACGCTCGCGATGGCGAACGCGGGACCCAACACCAATGGCAGCCAGTTCTTCATTGTGCTTGACGACATGGAGGGACGCCTGCCGAAGAACTACACCATCTTCGGCAAGGTGACAGATGGCGTGGATGTCGTGTCCACGATGGGCGAGGTGAAGGTGACAACTAGTCCGAGTGGCGAGCCGTCGCAACCGGTTGAAAAAGTAGAGCTGAAATCGGTGAAGGTACACGAAGTCTGATCTGGATTCTGTCGGAACAGGCATAAACAGCAAAGCACCCTCACCGTGCAACTGGGGAGGGTGTTTTGCTGTGCCGCAGTCAGGTCCTCGATCAGGCGGCAATGCTCGCCTGTTCGTCGATTCCTGCGCCATCGTGGAGTGACTCGTACTGGTGCAGCAAGCGCAACCAGAAGTTCTCCCATGCGGCCACGTCTTCGCCACGCAACAACGCTGCCTGAATCCGAGCTTCGCCGTCGTCGAGCCGATGGGCTAGGAAGGCGAGGTCAGTATCTCGCTCGCGAACCTGACTGGACTGTCGTCTATCCTCACGCATGGTGAATTCCTTCCCGGCGCCTTCTGGCGGCTACGAAGCTTCCTGCCGCTGCGCGCTCTGCTCGTTCTTTCTGCGCTGAAGCTCCGTGATCAGCGACGAGGCATCCTTGCGGGTGAGTTGCGTCACATTCGTGCCGAGGTGGTCGGTGGCGATCTCTCCCAGATCTTCGGCGCTGAGCGAGAGCTGATCCTTGAGAATCGCAATCAGCTTTCGTTGCCGATCTGTCGAGTCCGCCGCGCTTGAAGCCGCCAGCGAGTTGATGCTTACCGGCTCGTTGTCCAACTGCTGGGCCGGGACACTGGCGTCTGATCTTCCGAACTCTCCCTGGTCCGTGCCGAGCTCCGCGGCAAACTGGGTTCCGAATCCGAGCGCGGCCAAGGCTCGGCCGATGGCCTTGGTTTCGGCAGCCTCGACGTAGTTCGCAAAGTGTTCGCGGAACTCACTGCCAAATCCGGTTGCGGAACCACCGCCCGGAACTTGAACCTCTGCCCGGAAAATCGAATGGTCTCGTGTCGACTCAACCAAGGTGGTCTCCAGCCTGGCATCTGGATGATTCTCGCGGAGCCACACAAGCCGCCATTTGACTTCCAGATACGCTGAGCCGTCGACAATCGTGAGATGATCTTGCGGGTTGAACATGCTGTCCTCCTTGTGTGCGTTCCTCAATCGTATGTAGAACGTCTGTTCTTATTCCAATAATAGAACTAATGATCTAATTTGTCAAATAGTCACCGACCCGACGAGCGTCGCTGATTGTGGATGTCGCCAGCCGGAAGCACGCAGCGACTATGCTATGATTTCACCCGAAAAAGTGTACGATCAGGCCACTAGCGAGCGAGGAAAACCGGTGAAGGTATCGTGTCTCCAGGAAGATCTCCAACGGGCCCTCGGGCGGGTGTCACGCGCCGTGGCCACGAGGACGACCATGCCGGTGCTGAGCAATGTCTGGATCGGATCTGACGATAGCAGGCTCAAGATCGCCGCGACCAACATGGAGATCGGTGTCACGACCAGGATTGACGCAAATGTCGAGGAGGAAGGCACGATCACGGTCGACGCTCGGCTCCTCGCGGAGTTCGTGAATACGCTGCCCTCCGGGCAGGTTGATCTCGATCTCGACCCTAAGCGATTGTCGCTCACGGTGCGAGCGGGCCGTGACAAGGCGGCGATCAACGGTCTCGATGCGCAGGATTTCCCCGTCATCTCGACGATCAAGGATGACGATTTTTCGGTTCGTATCGATGGCCAGCTTTTCCGGGAACGGATTTCACTCGTCGAGTTTGCCGCCGCCACCGATGAGAGCCGTCCGGTGCTTGCAGGAGTGTTGACTAGATTCGAAGGCGAGGTGATGGTTCTTGCGTCGGCGGATGGCTTCCGGATGGCGGTGGCCGAGGGCCCGATGACGTCCGCGGACGGATCACCCGTTGCGCCGATAGAGGAACGCCTCGACGTGATCGTGCCAGCCAGATCCTATAGGGAGTTGGCGCGGCTGATCGGCGACCATGATGGAGATGTGACGCTCTCGGTTACGGCGCAGCAGCGACAGATTCTGGCCCGGTTCGGCGATACGGAATGGGTCTCCCAGTTGATCGATGGCACTTTCCCGGACGTGAAGCAGATCATACCCAAGGAGTTTTCCACGCGGGTCGACGTGGGGCGCGACGCGCTGCTCAACGCAGTGCGCAGGGCCAGCTACTTCGCCCGAGAGAACAATGACGTCATCCGATTTGCCATACACACCGGTGAGGACGAGATGACCCCGGGCAGCGTAGAGGTTACCGCCAACGCCGCTGAGCGCGGCAACAGCGAAAGCTTTGTTGACGCGAGCATTTCCGGTGGGGAGCTCCAAATAGCGTTCAACAGCAGATATCTGGCAGATGTGCTCGGCGTGCTGAAGCATGGCAATGTCATGCTGGGGATGAATGGGGCAAATCAGGCGGGCGTCGTTCGGCCAAGCGGTGGAGACTCGTACAGCCATGTGATAATGCCGATGGTTATCGGCGGCCAGTAGGACGTTTCCTTGCAGTCATGTTGCTGAAGTCACTCAAGCTCACGCAGTTCCGATGTTATGCCGAGGTCCGGATCGACGTCCCAGACCTCGGCCTTCGTATTGTTGGCGACAATGCGACGGGCAAGTCGAGCTTGCTCGAGGCCGTAGGGCTGCTGGCAACCACACGCTCATTCAGGAATGCGCAGGATCGTGACCTGGTCCGGTGGGGCAGCGGCGAGGAGTTCGCCGTCGCTCCGTTCGCGCGGGTTGAGGCGACCATCGACGGCCGCGAGAGTCAGCACCGACTCGGCATAGCGATCCAGTTGGCCGAGGATGCCGAGAGCGTCGCCTCCAAGCGCTTTGAACTGGATGGTCAGGTGACATCGGCGCACAAGTTGGTGGGCCACCTTACGACGGTCGCATTCACGCCGGAAGATGTGCAGTTGGTCATCGGTGCCCCAGCGGATCGCCGCAGGTCTCTGGATATTCTCATCTCCCAAATCGACCGAACCTACATGCGACGTCTTACACGGTACTCCCAGGTGCTGCGGCAGCGAAATAGCCTGCTCAAGTCATTTGCGAGAGACCGAGTCATGTCAACCGCGACGCCAGCGGTGACGCAGATTTCGTTCTGGGACGAGCAACTCGTGGCTGAAGGGGGATACCTGATTGCCTTGAGGGCTCGGATGATTGATCGGCTGGATCGAGCGATGCACCAGCGGTCAGGCGAGATCGCAGGCGATGTTCGCTTCGGCCTGAGGTATGCGTCCCGAACCAACGTGCATCTGCCGACGTTGACGGGTGAGACGAACGATCACGATGCGGTCGCCCGCGCAAACCAGGCTCTCCATGAAGATCTGGAACGCCTCCGGGGCGACGAGTTCCGCCGAGGGGTGACGCTCACCGGGCCGCACCGTGATGATGTCGAGTTCGAAATCTCGGGCCGATCGCTTGCCCGATTTGGCTCCCGAGGACAGCAGCGCCTGGGGGTACTGGCACTGAAGCTCGCCGAGGCCGACGTCATAGCGGACAGGACAGGGGACGGACCGGTATTTCTGCTGGATGACGTGCTCTCGGAGTTGGACAACTCGCATCGTGCCCTGTTGCTTGACGCGGTGCGGACACACGAGTCGCAGTTGCTACTGACATCCGCCGACCCTGATCTGGGGCATCACTCGGCGCTGTCGGATCTGGGCAGGTTCGCTACCTGAGGCAGGTCACCGGGAAAACCAATGTCCCGTTAGCCGAGGGCCAACGGGACATTGCATGCTGGTGGGCTGGGGTGCAGGGACTCGAACCCCAACTACCTGCTCCAGAGGCAGGCGTCCTACCATTAGACGACACCCCACCAAGCCGAACGAAGTCTACCATTCTGGCAATGCACGTTCAAGAACCGGCACCCATAGCGGCATCGAATTCCTGCCGCAGGTTTACCGGTAGCGTGTGCTCGACCTGATCCAGATTTCCGCTCAGGGCGGCGAACCCAGCGGCAAGCGTGTTACTCGCCAAGGTCAACGCCGTCACCGGTCCGGTTCCTCCCGGTACAGGCGTGATTGCGCTTGCGACCCCCTGGAGTCCCTCGAAATCGGCGTCTCCAACGAGTGAGCCGTCGCTGGCAACATTGACGCCGAAGTCGATCACCATCGCTCCGGGCGACACCATATCCCCGGTGATCAAGCCTGGCTGGCCCGCGGCCACGCAGACGATGTCAGCTCGTCGGGTTTCTGCCGCCAGGTCAATGGTGCCGGTGTGGCAAAGCGTGACCGTCGCGTTTCGCTGAGTCAAGAGTGTTGCAAGCGGGCGACCAACGACGTTCGAACGTCCCACCACGGTGATTCTCGATCCAGCGAGAGTAACGCCGTAATGGTCAAGTAGCGCGAGACCACCAGCGGGAGTGCTCGGTCTCAGCGAGGGCAAGCCAAGATGCAAGCGTCCCGCGTTGGTCGGCGTGATGCCGTCCACATCCTTGAGCGGAGACAGGTTCTCCAGCACCAGGTGCGGATCAATTTGCTCTGGCAACGGCATCAGCACCAGGACCGCAGTAATCTCCGGGTCATCATTGAGCTCTGTTATCGTGTTGAGAACCTGCTGATCGTCAGCATTTTTCGGCAGTTCTACGCGAATGTTCGCGATGTCCACACGAGCGAACGTCCGCTCGATCGATGCTCGGTACGCAAGTGCCGCCGGGTCTTGTCCAACAAGAAACGTCGCGAGTTGTGGGGCATGCCCACCGCGTTCGCTGAGGCGCAGACCCATCGCGACAATCTCAGCCCTGAGACGCTTGGCCAGCCGGGAGCCCTTGAGAACGAATGTATCGATTGATGGGTCCTTCTTCAACACACATTGCCTGGCTGCTAGTGACGCATCTTTCGGGAATCCCCTGAGGCGCAATATGACGCGCCAGGACGGCACAGGTGTGCAGAGTATACCAGCGGCATTGCAACGTTTAGCCACCTTGCAATGCCGCTCCACACCATCTTGAGCACCGAAACCACAGCCCGGACACAGCTAACGACACCTCGCTACATCAGCTGTCGTTAATCGCCCGCGACGGGCCTCTCGCCTTGCGCCTGGCCGACAATACGCGGAGCAACTCCCACGCCGCCAAGGTGTCCGGACAGAATGTTGACAGCAAGGCAACCGTCTGCTACATTGGGGAAAGTGGAACAGGGATTGGTGACGCGTCGTCAATGGGCGCGGTGTTGGATTGCCGATGAGGCAACAGTTTTCCACCCGCACACGGGTGGAAGCACGGGGGATCGAGATGGAAGAACGACTGGTCATTGAGCGGGCGGTATTTGGCTTGAAACTGAAGGAGTACCGCGAGTTGCGGCGAGTGTCGCAGAGCAAACTTGCCGCTCGAGCCGGATTCGATCATTCCTATGTAAGTCGGCTCGAAAGTGGCGCTCGGACGCCGACTCGGGATGCCGTGGCGCAGCTCGCTGACGCGCTCGAGCTGGATGGTGTGCACCATGACAAGCTTCTCGTTTCAGCGGGGTACCTTCCGAGGGAAGTGTCCAGCCTGCTCGCCGAAGAGCCCGAAATCACTGAAGTCTTGAACCTGCTTCAGAACCTCGATGTGCCGGAGCCTTACCGCGCCTCCATGCGGCAGGTGTTGCGCTCCCTGGCCGATCAGGCGCGGCTCGTGCTGAACGACACCACGGTCACTGGCGCGGGCGTTGCCGCCTGAGAACTGGCGCGCTTCACCGGCCAGGAGACGAGCATGAACTTCGGCAGCGGGACGGGCGCGCGTGTGGTACACAAGTGTTCACCCTCGCCAGAGGCGGCGCAGGGTGAGCGCTTTGCTGGTTCCATTGCCACAGGTTTTCAAGCAAGGGAAAGTCCCAACGAGAGGACGTCACCGTGTCCGAGTTTGCGCACCTTCATCTCCATACGGAGTTCTCTCTCCTTGATGGGGTAGGTCGAATCGATCAATACATCGCACGGGCACACGAGCTTGGCTTGCATCACCTGGCGGTAACTGATCACGGGGTGATGTATGCCTCGCTGGCCTGGTACAACGCCGCGACATCGGCTGGGCTTCATCCAATAATCGGGATGGAGGCCTATCTCGCGGAAGGATCTATCCGGGATCGGAACCGCGAGTCATACCACTTGCTGTTGCTCGCCGAGAACGAGCAGGGGTACCGCAATCTGTTGCGGATTGCCAGTATCGCCAGTTTGCAAGGCTTCTACTACCGTCCTCGCATCGACTTGGAACTCCTTCAGCAGCACCGGGAAGGCATCATCGCGACATCCGCCTGTATCGGCGGTCCGGTATCCAAGAACTTCTTGGCGAACAGGCCCGAGCGGGCAGAGCACTATGCCGGAACCCTGTCGGAGATCTTTGGAAAGGAGAGGTTCTTCATCGAGCTCCAGAATCACGGCATCGATCTGGAAGAGCAGGCGAACCGGGAAATGATTCCCCTTGCGCGTCGGCTGAACCTGCCACTTGTGGCCACCAACGATGTCCACTATTGCGATGAAGTCGATTCGACTGCACAAGAGCTGTTGGTGTGTGTGCAGACGAACACGACGCTCAGCGATCCCAAACGTCTCAAGATGGATTCCACCCAGCTGTATCTCAAGGGTGCGGCCGAAATGAACCGGCTATTCGGTGACATTCCGGAGGCAATGACCAACACCATCCGGATTGCAGAAATGTGTTCGCTGGAACTGGGCTTCAAGGGGTATCAGATACCGCATTTCGATGTCCCGGAAGGTACGACTCCAGAGACATACCTGCGAGAGCTCTGTACCGCCGGCGCGATGGAGCGATACGGCAATGTGGACGGCGCTGTTGGCGAGCGCCTCGATCATGAGCTCGGCATCATCAACTCAATGGGATTTACGAACTACTTCCTCATCGTCTGGGATTTCGTCAGGTTCGCGAGGCAACGGGACATTCTGGTAGGACCGGGCCGCGGCTCCGCCGCGGGAAGCGTCGTGACGTATAGCCTCAACATCACGGGCCTCGACCCCCTAAAGTATGACCTCTTTTTCGAGCGGTTTCTCAATCCATCACGCGTCTCAATGCCAGACATCGACATTGATTTTGCCGACGACCGGCGGGACGAGGTGATCGACTACGTCGTGCAAAAATATGGCGACGATCGCGTGGCGCAGATCATCACTTTCGGGACGCTTAAAGCGAAGGCGGCCGTTAGGGATGTTGGCCGGGCGATGGGACTCGGATTTGGAGACACTGATCGGGTCGCTCGCCTGATCCCAACTGATCCGAAGATGACGATTGATCTGGCATTGGCGCAAGTGCCGGACCTGGGGGCACTGTACGAAACAGATACATCGGTGAGAGAACTCATCGATTCCGCTCGAAAGGTCGAAGGGCACGCCCGCCATTCCTCGACACACGCCGCTGGGGTGGTGATCTCGCGTGATCCATTGGTGGAACATGTTCCGTTGCAACGAGCCGGTGGCAAGAGCGAAGGTGATGTCACCACTCAGTGGACCCAAGAGCATCTGGAAAACCTCGGCTTGCTCAAGATGGACTTTCTTGGGCTGAAGACATTGACGGTACTGGGGAAGTGCGCCGAATTGGTGCGAGAGAGCGGACACGACATATCCCTTGATGATATTCCCCTTGACGATCCTAAAGCGCTTCAGCTTCTTCGAAACGGTGAAACCTTCGGCATTTTTCAGCTCGAAGGCGGAATGACGCGCAGGATGACGATCGACGTTGCGCCAACATCCTTCGACGACCTCATCGCCTTGATGGCGCTGATCCGACCGGGCCCATTGGTCCTTGCGCCGGATTTCATCGCCAGAAAGCATGGGCGCGTGCCGGTGGAATACATCCACCCGAAGGTCGAAAGAATTCTCCAGGAGTCGTACGGAATCGCAATCTATCAGGAACAGGTGATGCAGATCGCCAACGTCGTAGCAGGCTTTTCGATGGCGGAAGGCGACGGCCTTCGGAAGGTGATGGGCAAGAAACTGCCCGAAGAGATGGCGACCTATGAGACAAGGTTTGTCCAGGGCGCCGTCGACCAAGGTACGGATTTGGCGCTTGCCAAGAGCATCTTCGAAATGATCGAACGGTTTGCTGGATATGGATTCCCGAAGGCACATAGCGCTGCTTATGCGGTGATCGCGGCGCAAACAGCTTACTTCAAGGCGAACTACCCGGTCCAGTTCATGGCCGCGCTGATGTCCTCGGATCTCAATAACACCGAGAAGATCGTCGTCAACATCGCGGAGTGCCGGAGAGCGGGGTTGCGTTTGCTTCCGCCCAACATCAATGCCAGCGACTGTGAATTCACGGTAGAACGTGACGAGCAGGGCGTCGAGTCGATCCGGTTTGGATTAGGAGCAATTCGCCATGTTGGAGTTGGACCAGTTGAACAGGTGGTTAAAGCCAGAGATGATCAACCGGATAGGCAATTCGAGACATTCGATGCATTCTGCGAAGGCGTCAACTGGTCGAAGGTCGGCAAGCGGGTTGCAGAAAATCTGACCAAGGTGGGCGCGCTGGAGCCGTTCGGCGAACGGGCGGCGGTACTCAAGGCACTGGAGTCTGGGATCGGCGCGGCTCAGCAACGTCAGAAAGCTGCCGACAGGGGCCAGATGGACCTCTTTGGCGGCAAGGCGGAGATATCCGGGACAGCGTCCAGCGCGTTGCCGGATGTGCCTGCCGCCGACAACCGCGAACGCCTCGCCTGGGAGAAAGAGCTTTTGGGATTTTACCTCAGCGCCCACCCGCTGACCGACGTTGTGGGACACCGGTTACCGTTCGGGTATGTCCAGTCGACGGAGCTGGCCGAGCGTCCGGCCAACGAGCGGGTGAGGACAATCGCCATGGTGGTCGACTTGCGGCGAATAACCACGCGACAGTCGCGATCAATGGCAATCGTGACCATGGAAGATCTGACGGGCACGATGGAAGTGGTTGTCTTTCCGGACACGTTCGAACGCGTGAAGGACGATCTGGTGATCGACGCGATACTGGAAGTCACCGGCAAAGTCGATCGGAGGAACGACGATGTGCAGATTATCGTGGATGCCATATCCCGAGAGCTTCCTCAGTTCGAAGTCAACCAGGGGTCCCCAGACCGGGCGGTGTCACTCAGACTGGAGATCTCCGGCAATCTGTGGGACGACATTTCGCTCATGCAGCGAGTCGACCGTGTCTTGAAGGAGCATGTGGGTACGATGCCGGTTGAGCTGCAACTTCCTCGGGGAAATCGAGTCGCGCGACTTCGGAGTCGCAGCCGACGGGTGGAGTGGAGTGATGAGCTCAAGCAGGAACTCGAATCTGTGCTGGGGAACCACGCCGTGGAACTCGTCACGCCAGAGGCCCGCGCGAATCAAACGTTCGCGGCGTAGCTGGCCAGCCATGATTCGGAAGCGATCATTTTCCTCGCATCCGGGCGACGGCTCGAATCGCTGGACCGGGATCGCTATCTGTGAGAAACAGCACCACGTCGTCTGACCGCAACGCCTGCATGGCCTTGTTGATAGCCCTACGCTCCGTAGGAAGCTGGACGAACACCGGCGGATAGTTGTTGCTAGAGATGCCTCGTTTGAAATTCGCTAGCGCTACATCTGGCGCGTCTCCAAAGCAGATTACCGCTCCATGGGTTCGACCCAGCAGGCGGCCGACGTTATAGACGTCGTTGTCAGGAATTGTCTGGAGGCCACCGACGACCGTGATCTGCCGACGAGCGGACTGCGGATTGGCTGCCCTGAGCACAGGCTTGAGAAACCAGGACGGCGTGATGTGGTCGATGACGGTGCGGATGGAGCCCTTGGTCGCCACGTTGAACGAACCGGGAAGCTCATCGGGCGAGAGAACGAATGTCTGGAGGGCACCCGCAATCAGCTTGATTCCGATACCTGTTGAGAGCGCCGCGGCGGTCGCCAGCAGGACATTCATGACTTCGAATGACGCCGTACCGGAAAGGCTCAGCGGGATGTCATCTATTGAGCAGATGGTCTGATGATGGCGATCGCTTCCGCAGACAATGACGTCATGGTCGTTGATCCAGAAATTTGGCGCACCCGTGTCTTCGTTCTGGCGCAGCATGGGCGACAGGACCGATCTTGCCGCAATTGAAAGATGCGCCGACGCGGCGCTTGCCGCCGGCTGGAGCGTAAAGTCTTCGCCGTTGAGGCATATCACGCCAGATTCGTGGATCGCTCGCGCGATGCGAGGAAGTGCGTGCGTAGCGACGTGTCCGGCAGGCGTCTGAACGCACGCGGCGTCGTTGCTGCACAGGTTTGTGATTATTCCAATGGGATATGTTGCGTTTGGCAATCCCACCGCGGCTATCAGATTCCAGTCAAGCTCCTGAATGGCGATGTCCAGGCTCGACTCAGTGAGTCTCGCCAGTGCCCGATTCCATCCCGCGATCTCGCCCCGTTGCCGACGCCCATTGATTTCGACTCCAAAGTCAGTCCAAATCGCGCATTGGATTCCGGCCTCATCGAATATGGCTTGCAGGAGCCGCACGATAGTCGATTTCCCCCGAGAGCCTGAGACCGCTATCGCGGGAGGAATTCCAAGATTATGGCATCGTTGCTGCCAGTGTCGAAAGCTTGGGGGAACTCCACGAAGTTGATACTCAGCGTGCCATGACGTTGTCACAGGTTCCCCTTTGAGCTCATGTCACGGTGCCTTCACAACCGCCCGCAGATGCGGTAGCGCTTGCTGAAGTGCGATTGCGCGATGGCTGATGAGATTCTTCTCGTTCGCCGACAGTTCTGCCGCTGTTCGGCCATCCGAAAGCTCGAAAATGGAATCGTATCCGAAGCCATGGCTTCCTCTGGCACGCGTAGCGATGCGGCCGTCCCATTCACTGCGGAAACACTTGCATGCTCCATTGGTTGCACAGATGGAGATCACGCAGACGAATCGCGCCCGCCGGTCCTTCGTATGCACGTGCTCCATACGCGCGAGGAGTAACGCTCTGTTCTTTGAATCATCGGCGTTCTCGCCTGCATAGCGAGCGGAGTAGACCCCTGGAGCGCCTTCGAGCGCGTCAACCTCAAGACCGGAGTCGTCAGCGACCGCCAACAAACCTGACCTTCGCATCGCGTGTCTCGCCTTGAGCTCGGCGTTGGCCTCGAACGTCTCGCCGTCTTCAACGGGTGCCGGCAGGCCGAGATCGGCAAGGGACACGACTTCCGCCTGGTGCGCAAGAAGCTCTCGAAACTCCTGGAGCTTTCCCGGGTTGTGGGTTGCGATCAGGATTCGAGTCAAGAGGCGTCCCTTTGGTTGAGATTGAAGATGCGGCACGCGTTGTCCGTTGTGATACGGCGGACATCTTCTGGCGACACGGACCAGAGTTCGGAGAGGTCGTCAACCACTCGCGGAAGATACGCTGGCTCATTCCGAGTGCCTCGAACTCCTTGCGGTTTCAGGTAAGGTGAATCGGTTTCCAGCGCGACTCTATCCATCGGAAGATTCGCGATCCACGACCTCAATGAGTCGCTCCCTTTTCGGGTCATGAGCCCACCAACACCAATGGTACATTGGCGTTCCAGAATCCAAGGTCTTAAACCTTCGGCGCCATCAAAGCTGTGGAAATGCAGATGCGGATGTTCATGGGATCGGCTCAAGACATTCAGCAAAGGCTGCTCAGCACTCCGCATATGGATCACCGCCGGCAAGTTGGCCGCCAATGCCAGCGCCAACTGCGCCTCGAGCGCCTCGGTCTGGGTCGAAAGGTTGTCCTCTCTCCAATACAGGTCCAACCCAATTTCACCAACGGCGACCGGATGCGTGTCTCGAATCAACCCGGCCAGCCGGTCTGCGTTTACATTGCTCCAATCATCCGCATTCCCTGGATGAATTCCCAGCATATGACTCATTCCATCCACACGGTTTGCCATCGCCAGTGTTGTGTTCCACCTCTCCGAAGAATAGCCGACGTTGATCCACCTGGTGACACCACTGGATCGGCTCAACGCAATGACGTCTTCGAGGTCGTCACCGAAGGCGTCATCATCGAGGTGCGTGTGTGTGTCGATGAGCTCAACGGCCAAGGTCCTGGTCTCCCTCTATTCATGGCGCCAACCGGCCGCCCATTCAAGTACACCGCACTTGCCCGTATACTTTCCATGCATGCACGCCCTGTGTTTGCGTATTCCGCGTTGCCAATGGAGCGTTTCAGCGTGATCAATCGTTATACCTTGCCGGAAATGGGCGCTGTCTGGAACGAGAGGTCGAAGATCGACCGGTGGCTCGACGTCGAAAAGGCCGTCTGCGAGGCCTGGTTCCGACGTGGCAGAATCCCGGAACAGGCAATTGACCGCATTCGCGTCGCGACGTGTGAGCTCAGCCGAATGAAGGCGATAGAGCAGGAAACCGACCACGATGTCATTGCGTTTCTGCGCGCTACCGGTGAGAGCGTGGGCGATGCGTCGCGCTTTATCCATCTTGGATTGACGTCTTCCGATGTCGTGGATACGGGCCTGGCGTTGCAATGCAAACAGGCGGGCGAACAACTTGCCTCGCGTCTCGAAACGCTGATCGAAACGGTTGGCAAACAGGCACTAACCCACAAAGACACGCTCACGATCGGGCGCTCCCACGGCATGCACGCGGAGCCAACGACGCTCGGCCTGAAGCTCGCCGTCTGGTACGACGAGCTTCGAAGGCACACCACCCGCCTCGCCCTCGCCAACGACCACATCGCTGTCGGTAAAATATCCGGCGCGGTCGGCACGCACGCGCACGTATCGCCCGATCTGGAGGATGAAGTGCTTGCCACGCTGCATCTCGGCGTGGAGCATGCGTCGACGCAAGTCGTGCAACGGGACCGGCACGCGTACTTCCTGGCCGTGCTTTCTGGTATCGGCGCTACATTGGAGAAATTCGCGGTTGAAATCCGGCATCTCCAGCGCTCCGAGGTGGCCGAAGCGGAGGAGGCATTTGGCGAGGGGAATCAGGGCTCCTCGGCGATGCCGCACAAGCGGAATCCACACGAGTCGGAGCGGCTGGCCGGGTTGGCGCGACTGCTCCGTGGCTACGCGTTGAGCGCCAATGAGAACGTCGCCCTGTGGCATGAGCGGGACATCAGCCACAGCTCGGTCGAGCGCGTGATCTTCCCCGATTCCTGTATCGTGCTCGACTACATGCTCCACCTGACCGACGACCTTATCGCAAACTGGGTAATCTACCCCGAACGGATGCTGGCCAACCTCAACATGAGCGGCGGCCTCATCTACTCGCAGCGGGTGATGCTGGCGCTGATCGACTCCGGGATGGACCGTCAGGAGGCGTACAAGCTGGTTCAAAGTGAGGCAATGGCCGCTACTCGCGAACCTGCAGGTCCAACTTTTTCCGATCGCGTCACGTCGAATGAATCGCTGAGGTCCAGGGTTTCGTTGGAGGACCTGGAAATGCTGTTTGACCCCTGGGATCAGCTTCAACACATCGACGCCACATTCGAGCGCCTCGGGCTACTCGAAGCCCCTGAGACTACTCGATGACCGGTGCAGGGGTAGGGGAGCTGTCGCTCAGCCAGTACCCGTTGTGGAGGCGTGGCAAGGTTCGAGACGTTTTTGACGCTGGCGACCGTCTCGTCTTCGTCGCTACCGATAGGGTATCGGCGTTCGACGTCATTCTTCCCAACTTGATTCCTGGCAAGGGGAGAGTCCTCACCGACATCAGCCACGTCTGGTTTGAAGCCACCCAACAGCTTTGTCCCAATCATGTTGTCACCTACGACATCAAGGGCCTGGACCTCGACGAAGAAGAGGCGAATACGCTCCTTGGGCGAACGATGCAAGTGAGAAAGGCTGAGCGCATCGATGTGGAATGCGTCGTGCGGGCTCGCCTGGCCGGGTCGGGATGGGTCGAGTACCAGGATGCTGGCACCCTGGCAGGAGAGCCGTTACCTGCAGGGATGTCAATTGGGGATTCTCTTCCTGAAGCGAGATTCACCCCGGCCACCAAGAACGATACCGGCCACGATGTCAACATCAGCCGCGCTGAGCTGAAAACGATGATTGGCGAAGACCTTTCGCGGCGCCTTGAAGAGTTGAGCCTGACGATATTCGCTCACGCCCAAGTCATCGCCGGCGAAGCGGGTTTCATCCTGGCGGACACCAAGTTCGAGTTTGGATTCATTGGGGGTGAGCTTTCGCTGATCGACGAAGTCCTCACGCCAGACTCCTCCAGATATTGGGACGCATCCACCTTCCGTACAGGGGAGGCTCCACCGGGATATGACAAACAGGCCATCCGAGACTGGCTGGTAGAATCTGGCTGGAACAAGGAGCCGCCAGCGCCGGTGATCCCCACCGATATTGTTGACGCCGCGCTTGAACGCTACACATTGGTGAGGGATCGCCTACTGCAGGCGCGAACCGCCACCGAGGCGACAGGAGTGCCACGATCATGACTATCTGGCGTGTCGAAGCGATGATTATGCCGAAAGACGGTGTTAACGATCCGCAAGGCGAGGCAGTCCACGGTGGGCTGAAGAGCCTTGAGTTTGTCGGCGTCCAAAACGTCCGCGTGGGCAAGATCATCTCGCTGTCAATTGAGGCGAAGTCAGAAGATGAAGCCATCGATCAGGCAATGCACATGTGTGATCAGTTGCTCGCGAATCCGGTGATCGAAACGTACTCGCTTACGGCGACCCAACCATCCCCCGCGGCCAAAGGCAGCATTGCGTGACCAGCCTTCCCAATGTGGCCGTCATTGGTTTCCCCGGTAGCAACGGCGACCATGACGCCGTCCATTCACTGAATATCGATGTCGGCGTGGATGCAACTCTGGTTGATTATCGAGAGACCTCTCTTGACGGGTTCGATGCGGTGGTGCTGCCTGGTGGCTTCGCCTACGGTGACGCTCTCCGGTGCGGGGCGATTGCTCGGTTTGCGCCGATCATGACGCCGCTCAAGCAGTTCGCGAAGGGAGGCGGCAGCGTACTCGGAATCTGTAATGGATTTCAGGTGCTTACCGAGGCGCATCTGCTGCCCGGCGCGCTCCTCCGAAACAAGACGCTACGGTTTCACTGTTTCCCATGTCGCATTGGAATCGTCAGCACTAAATCACCATGGCTGTCCCAATGCAAGGAAGGCGAGACGCTGACGTTGCCCGTCGCGCATGGAGAAGGCGCCTACTTCGTCGACGACCAGACGTTGGCCACGCTGGAGAGGAACGGTCAGGTCGCGCTTCGCTATGTTGAAAGTGGCGAAGGCGAGGGGGCCGCGGAAGTCAATCGCAATGGCTCCGTCGCGGCGATCGCCGGCATCACTAACGCAAACGGAAATGTACTAGGGTTGATGCCGCACCCGGAACGCGCGACCAACCAGTTGGTCGGCGGAATCGACGGATTGCGAATCTTGTCATCGTTGCTGGACCGTGGCAAAGCTAAGTCGAAGGCGTCCTGAGCGTCGAAGCCACCTCAAGAAAGGAACTCACGATCCATGGCAAGTCAGGCAATCACCAAACTCCGTGACCATCTCTCCACCGTCAACGATATCCAGGGGGCTCTTGGTCTGATGGGCTGGGACGAGCGCACCTTTATGCCGACTGGAGGAGCAGAGGTCCGGGCCGAGCGTCGGGCTACCCTCGGGCGCATGGCTCACGAGATGTTCGTCTCTTCAGAGACCGAAACGCTCCTCGCGGATGCAGAACGAGAATCCATTGGCTTTGATCCAGATAGCGATGAATTGGCCCTCGTCAAGCACACGCGACGCACGCTGGATCGACAGACCGCGATCACGTCTGAGCTGGCCTCGGAGGCAATTCGGGCGTCGTCGCTGGGATACCAAACCTGGATCAGCGCCCGCGCGAACTCCGACTTCCAGGCGTTTCTCCCGGCGCTGAATCGAATCGTCGACGTGAATCGCCGTTTCGTGGAGGCATATCGCACGGTTCAGCCCGATGCGCAGGAAGACTACGATCTGCTACTCGAGGATTTCGAGCCAGGGCTCACGGCCGAAGAAATCACCTCGGTGTTTGACGTGATCCGGGACCGGGCAATCCCGTTGGTGGCCATGGTTCGAGAACGTGCCGTCGACGTGGATGACGGCTTGGTTCATGGCGACTTTCCGATAGACCGCCAACGCGACCTTGCCATGACGGTCATCAAGCAATGTGGGTTCGATGACAAGCACTGGCGTCTCGACGAGACGCATCATCCGTTCGCAAGCTCGATAGCGACAACCGACATCAGGATCACGACTCGCTACATCGACAACTTCTTCAATTCCGCTTTCTTCGGCAGCCTGCATGAATTCGGTCACGGCCTGTACGAACGCCAGGTGAGCCCGTCGCTTGAGCGAACGCCTCTTGCGCGAGGCGCATCAATGGCCTGGCACGAATCGCAAAGCCGGATGTGGGAAAACCTGGTGGGGAGAAGCAGGTCGTTTTGGGAGTGGGCGATTGGACCCGCTCGCGACGCGTTTCCAGACGCATTCGGCAACGCCTCGCCTGACGATGTCTATCGCGCCGTCAACAGGCTCCATCCGTCCCTCATACGCGTGGAGGCAGACGAGTTGACATACAACCTTCATATCATCCTGCGATTCGAAATGGAGCGGGAGATACTCGCCGGCAAGATCGAGCTCGATAAACTGCCGCAAGCCTGGAACCAAAAGATGGAAGAATACCTGGGCGTCGACGTGACGGACGACGCCGATGGCGTTCTACAGGACGTCCACTGGAGTTCCGGGCTCTTTGGGTATTTCCCGACGTACGCGCTTGGAAACGTGTTGTCATTGCAGCTTTGGCAACGGATCAACGATGAGATTCCGTCCTTGGAAGAGTCGTTTGCCCAAGGGGAGTTTGGCGAGCTGCGAACCTGGCTGGGCGAGAACGTGCATGCCCACGGAAGCAAGTACCTGCCCAAGGATTTGATGGAGCGGGTGCTTGGCACACGGGAACTCAATCCCGGCCCATTGACCAACTATCTCGAAGCCAAGGTCACGGACCTGTACGGAGCGTAGCTCGTCGCGTCGCGGAAATTCGCAACTAATGAAGCCGCTTTTGGTCGTGCGGACGCGGCTTCGTCGTCATACAGCGGTTCTCAAAATGGTTGGCAGGTAGTGGCCGATACAGGATAGGTCCGGTCTGGCGATCCACGACCTTTGGCAGACACAGGGTTTGCCGCTACGTGTTCGGTCGGAGTGCAGGAACGGCATGCACCCGTCCTGCAATTCGCTCTAACGGCGTCCCCGAACCAGCAGCACGCCGAGTAGCAGCACGAGGGCGCCCGTGACACGAACAGGATCGATTGCTCGTGTCCTTGCGCCGAAGGCGCCCACATGGTCCAACCCCAATGCGCCAATCAGTTGCCCGGCGATCATCCCCGCCAGGAACACGCCAAGTCCAATACGCGGACCGATAAACGACGCAGCAAGGAGATACGGCACTGGCAGGAATCCGGTGAGTGCCAGATACCAGGGAAGCCCCTGCGAGGCCAGGATCAGCGCTACTGCCATGATGCCGGTTGTGAAACCGTAGATCGCTGGATGGTCGAAGGGATGGGCCAGGGAAGGTCGGCTCCCGGTCAGCGCCATTACCAGCATCACCCCCGCCATCCCGCCGAGGGATGCCAGCATTGAAACCCACGTTGCCTCGAAGGCTCCTCGATCACGGGCGATTGCGCCGAGCATGGCGATTTGCAATGCCGAGGTGACGCCGACAAAGACCGCTATAGCGATGTAGATCCAGGAAGTCACTGCATAGCCAATTGCTCTAGCGCCCGTATCAGGCCTGCGAGCGCTTTTCCACGTTGACGCCTGCGGTCGCTTCCATCGGAATCACGATTGCCACCGGGAATGCTGACATGATCAGGTTGCGCGACATCTCCTGGCTCAACCATGATCGAAACGTACCCCTCGTCCCATCTCAGGGACGAACAAGGCTCGTTAGTCTCCTTGGCAACCTAATCCAGAACTCCAGCCAGGGCGTGCGAGGCAGTTTG
This sequence comes from Chloroflexia bacterium, assembly GCA_013698305.1. Lineage (GTDB taxonomy): Bacteria > Chloroflexota > Chloroflexia > Thermomicrobiales > UBA6265 > JACCVC01. The sequence continues at coordinate 6,266 of JACCVC010000128.1, read as the reverse complement.
CGCACAACGCAGCTTATACGCAAAATACTGCCGACACCGATCAGGCCGTGTCCCCTTCCGGGATGATCCATGGCGCCGGTGGCTGGAACGTTTTCGGCTTGCCCAGTCGAGTACCTTCCGTGAACGATGGATGGCCCATCAGTTCGGTGGCAGGCTGAGCCGTTTTGCCGGCAAGCTGAATGCGCTCCAGCGCCAACCATCCGTGTTCGGTGGCTACTGCAAGCCGTCCACCTATATGAGCGATCTGCCCGGAAATCATTGAATCTGGATGATCGAACAATGTCGCTTGATGCACCTGGACCCGGATTCCGTCTTCCGTCTCGGTCCATGCCTTCGGCCACGGCCACATCGCGCGAATGAGTCTTTCGATCGCCTCAGCGGGCTGACGCCAGTCGATAGCGCCATGATCTTTCACCAGCTTTCGAGTTTCGACGATTTGACCTCGCTGCGGGGTCGCCACACTCGCGCCGTCCAGAAGGGCCTGAAGATGCAGGGTCAAAAGTTCGGCAGCTGAATAGGCCAACCGTGCAGTCAGCGACTCCGTCGTGTCCTGCGATCTCAATTGCATCTCGTTTACAGCATAGACTGAGCCGGTGTCCAAACCGCGTTCCATTTGCATCAGCGCTACGCCTGTGTGCGAATCGCCGCGGGCGATCGCCGCCGCGACAGGACTCGCGCCCCGGAACCTTGGCAACAGCGATGCGTGCAGGTTGACACAGCCATTTGGCGGAAGCTCAAGCACCCATTTCGGTAGCAGAAGTCCAAATGCGGCCACCACGATCAGGTCGGGCGCGAACGCACTCAACTGTTGCCGTATGTCCGGATCCCGCAGCGTACCAGGCTGGATCACCTCGAGTCCGAGTTCTGCCGCATGTTTTCGCACAGGTGCAGACTGCAAGCGTCGCCCTCGTCCCGCCGGTCGATCAGGTTGCGTCACCACCCGCAGACTGTCGCGGGTGACCTGTTCTGCCAGCGCGTGAAGTGGCGGCACCGCGAAATCAGGCGTGCCCATGTAGATGATTCGATAGCTCATTCAATGTCCTCGCATATCACGAAGTGGTACCGTTGCCGCTGGTACAGTTTGCTCCGGTAGATCAGAGGTTGCCCTCGTGCCATTCGCATTACGCCTTTCTCGCACGTTCGTCGCCTTGGTCTGCATTATCGGTCTCGGCTTTCTGATCCGTATCGTCGGCATCGACTGGGACGACGGCACATACATGCACCCGGACGAGCGGCACATCGTCATGGACGTCGTTGTCGATCGCATCGATTTCTCGTGGCCGCCGTCGCTGTCATGGCTGAATCCGGAGGAAAGTCCGATCAATCCGCGATCCAGCGGTGAAGATGGCGTCGTAAACGGATTCGCCTACGGCACGCTGCCAGTCTATATTGTCGACATTGTCGGAGAGATCGGCACGTTCTTCACTGGCGATCCGTGGAATGACGCACGCGCCTCGCTTTCCATCGGACGTGGCATGTCGATTCTCACGGACACCGCGACCATCGTCGTCGTGTTCCTCGTTGCCTCCGCGGTCGCTGGACGTGGCGCGGGGCTCTTCGCCGCGACGATGTATGCGTTTCTGCCAATAGCGATTCAATTGAGCCATTTTTACACGGTTGATTCCTGGTTGACCCTCTTTCTTTTTGCCGGCGTGTACACGTGCATGAAGACAGCAGAGCTACCGACACTCCGATCCTTTGCTATAGCTGGTGTCTGGTTCGGCCTTGCGATGGCGTCGAAAAGCACCGCGCTCCCGTTCGCAGGCATTATCGTGCTGACGTTGATCCTAGCGACGTTCCAGGAAATCTCCCGGGACATCGACACTTCAGGAATCCTGAGCCGGCTAGGCGCCAGGGGTAGCGCCGCGTGCCTTGGGTTTCTCAGTGTGTTCTTCATCGGTGAACCATTCGCGTTCATCGAGCCTCGGCTCTACCTGGATTCGATCAGGACCCAGGCGTTCATCCAGTCCGGCGCCGCTGACGTTCCCTTCACTGCCCAATACGTCAATACGATTCCGTTCAGCTACCACCTGGACCAGGCGATTCGGTTCGGCATGGGACCAGTGACGGTCCTACTCGGCATCGTCGGCATGGGAGTCCTGGCGTGGCTCATCGTCCGCCAGTATTCGTCTCCCGCCACGATACTTGGCGCGTGGATGATCGGATACCTCTTTGTGATCCTTTACCCGGAAACCAAGTTCCTGCGCTACATGTCGCCACTTGCGCCCGCGCTGGCAGCGACCGCTGGGATCACGATCGCAGCCATCGTTAATTCGCTCCGAGCCCGACGAAAAACGATCGTGGCAAAGGCCTTCGCCGTGACCATGTTGGTGATCAGCACGGCACACGGGGCCGCATTCTCCAGCGTCACCATCGACGAGCCGAGCCGCGTTGCCGCGTCGGTCTGGATGTACGAGAACCTGCCTCCCGGGTCAACGGTTTCGAGCGAGATCTGGGACGACAGGTTGCCTCTCCCGCTTGGCGCCGGATGGACGGTTGAAGGGCAACGCCTCGATGATGCAGAAATAGACCTGTATCAGGACAATCCGACGCTTGGCGACCTGGCGCTGCTCGCTCCCGCATTGGAGATCCTTCCGGACGGCGATGATCTGGCGGCATCGCTCCGTGCGGGAGACGTCATCGGCGTCATTGAGAGCATTCGCGCCATGACCAACGACGATGTTGCCGGCATCCGCCCGACTGACTTCGCGCGATTCCAGTCGTTACTCTTCACCAGCGCCGCGGCCATGACAACCAGCCCTGAACTCGCCGCAACGTTGACCGACCTGTCGAGAACGATCGCGCTCGAAGGGGTTTTGCTGCCGGGTCACCTTGACCAGGTCGCAAACGCCATCCAGCTAATGTTTGACTCGTCTGAGTTGCCTGCAATCTACGACCATCTCGACACCATCGACTTCTACGTGCTGGCATCCGATCGCGTCGAAAGCGGCATTACGCAAAACCCATGGCGATATCCGGCACAGGGTCGCATGTACGAGCTATTCGAATCGGGTGAGATTGGATTCTATCAGGCCCAACAGTTCGTTAGCCAACCAACCCTCTTTGGCTGGAGCTATCCCGATCCGGACGGCGATGAGTCGTACCTGAACTACGACCATCCGGCCGTCGAGGTATATCGAAAGTCCGACCTCGTGTCATTCGATCGGTTCGTGGAGTTGAACGGGTCCGCGGCATTGGCGCAAGCGCAACCAACGAGGACGCCTAACACCGAACCTCTCACCTTTGACAAGCCGGTGTCGGATCTGCCAATCGTCGACGATGCTCGATGGAGCGAATCATTCAGCGGATCTTCATGGGGCGGCACCATCGTCTGGGTTGCGATGCTCCTCCTCCTCCAGGTTGCCGCCTGGCCACTCGCCAGCACCGTGTTCCGCCGGTTCCCCGATCATGGGTGGGGACTGACCAGGATTCTCGCGACTATCATCCCCGCGACGCTGGTCTGGTGGCTTTCGAGCGTGGGTTTGTTGCAGTTTCGGGCGATCTGGGCTGTGGTCAGCGTGATGCTCTTTGCGATGGTGTGCTGGACATGGCTGCGACGGCGTGACCGCTCCCAACCAGGCTGGAATTTCCGGACAATAGCCACGGCGGAGGCTGTCTTCTGGTTTGCCTTCGTCGTGTTTCTGATCTTCAAGGCGATCAATCCGGACTCCTGGCACCCATACTGGGGCGGCGAGAAGCCGATGGAGTTCGCCCAGATCAATGCCATTCTCCGCAGCGCGACGTTTCCGCCAATCGACCCGTGGTATGCTCAGGGTTTCATCAACTACTACTACTACAGCTTCTATCTAATTGCGTTCCTGATCAAGTTGACCGGCGTTCCGGTCGAGTTCGCGTTCAACCTGGCGCAGCCGATGGTGATGGGCCTGCTGGCGTCGGGCGTCTTCAGCGTGGGGGCCATGCTCGGGCACCGCATCACGCGCGGTCGGCAAAGTGGAATTACCAGTGGTCTCCTCGCAGTGGCATTGGTGTCGTTCGCCGGAAACATTTTGAGCGCCGCGCAACTGGTGAACAGCATTCGAGGCCAGGTCGTTGGCCCCGATGCGTTCACGCATTGGGTCTGGAATCCAAGCCGATCGATCGTCGATACACAGGAGGAACTCGACCCGGCATTTCGAGCCACCGATCGATTCGGCGGCCAACTCATCACGGAGTTCCCCTACTTCACCGGGCTCTACGGCGACCTCCACTCACACGTCGTTGGCATGCCGCTCATCGTTCTGTGCATCGCGCTGGCTGCGTCATTCGCGCTCGACACTCCACGTCGCATCTCGCTCCTCAGCCGCGTATCGCTGTTCAGGTTTTTCGTGTCCGCCATCGCCCTGGGAATCATCTATCCAACAAACGCGTGGGACCTGCCAGTGAGCGCGGCGCTCGTTGCCGGGGGTATCATCATCGGCAGCTCCGCGATCCCCTCCCCTTCTCGACGGCTTCTCCACCTAGGTGCCGCGACAGCGGTGGTCGCCATCGGCGCGTATCTGGTCAGCCTGCCGTTCCTCTGGCATTTCGAGGCGCTGTTCGGTTCCATCGCCGCCGTGCCCGCAACGACGACCATCCTGGAACTGGAGGGTCACATCGGCGGCCTCCTGCTGATCGCAACGGCTGCTGTCCCTGGCGTCATGGCTCTGCTAGGGAAGAGACGTCGTCTGGCGCCATTGTCAGCACTCGTCGTTCTCCTGTGGATCGTTCTCGTATCAAGGTGGAGCGCGACAGAACTCGCGCCAGACCTGGTTCGGTGGCTGGATGTCGGCACCGTATCAGTTGTCGCCGCGATCTGGCTCGGCGCACTCGCGAGCGTTCGCGGCAGGACACAGGGGTTCGACTTCGGATTGCCGCCGTGGACAGGATCGGCGCTTGCACTGCTCGGCGTTGGAGCAGTTGTGTCGCTGCTGCTACTGGACAATCCTGTGGCTGCGCTCTACGTCTCGATGGCAATCGCCGCGACCGGCGCCTGGCTAACCAAGCGATCCCCCGCGATCAGGATGGTCACGCTGCTTATCGCCGGCGCCTCGTTCATCGGCGCGGGTGTCGAGTTCGTGTACCTCGTCGACGATCTCTCCGGTGGCCCCTGGTCACGAATGAACACCATCTTCAAGTTCTACAACCAGATCTGGACTCTGTTGGGCCTGGCTGGCGCCGCGTCGGCTGGTGTCCTCGTTTCGCATCTCCTCGGCAGGTTGGCGACATCGACTCCAAGAAGTGATGGTGCCGCACCTGCTGTTGAAGGCATCATCCGCAGTCGGCGACCTGTTGGATGGAGCGCAATCGCGACAGTTGCATCCGTCGTTGTCCTGACGCTGTCGACTGCATATCCGATCCTTGCCACAGGCGAACGGCTAGCGACCCGGTTCGAGCCGAGAGACGGTGGTCTGACGCTGAACTCGTATGCCTGGATGGACTATGCATCGTTAAATTTTCTCGCGGACGCCGAAGCGATACCTGGGGATGGCAACATCATCGGCGTCTCGTTTGACGAGGATCGCGATGTGATCGACTGGTTCAATCAGGACGTTCCGGGAACGCCGGTCATCGCCGAGGCATCCTTTGGAACCTATCGGTGCAATGGCTCGCGCATCTCGATTCATACTGGCCTACCGTCTGTGCTCGGGTGGCAACGGCACCAGCAGCAACAGCGAGACCGGGACATCCTGCCCCAGCGGGAGGAGGACCTTCGAACGCTCTACGGATCGTCGGAGATCGACGCCAAGCTTGCCATCATCAATGAATACGATGTCCAGTACATCGTCGTCGGTCAGCTTGAGCGAAATTATCCCGTGATCGTCGGCGGAGAATGCCTGCCAATGGACGAAACCTCGCAGTACAGTCACTTTGACCTGGAGCAAGGAATCGCCGCATTCGAGGACATGGAAGGCACGAGCCTCCAAGTTGCCTATCAGAGCGGCTCAACCGTCGTCTATCGGGTCGTCGGCAATAGTTGACTCAGACCTGCCACAACCCTATACTTCCACGCCGGAGGTCCGCCCATCAGGACTGTACCTCGGGGTGTGGCGCAGTTGGTAGCGCGCGGCGTTTGGGACGCTGAGGTCGGAGGTTCGAGTCCTCTCACCCCGACCTAGATGCACGCGTTGTGTAGCGACCATGCGGGAGTAACTCAGTTGGTAGAGTGTCTGCCTTCCAAGCAGAATGTCGCCGGTTCGAGTCCGGTCTCCCGCTCCACGATTTCCCAGTCATAGCGACGAAAACGGCCACCTTCGCGCGTGGTCGTCAGAGCGTCTAAAGAGAAATGC
>JACCVC010000094.1 GCA_013698305.1 Chloroflexia bacterium | reverse complement strand
CCAACTCGCGGTAAGCGTCGTCGACGAGATCGAGGAAGAGCGGAAACGCCTCGTGATCCTCCAATTGGGCGGCGGTCTCGATCAGCATGCGCAGGTCCGTTTCCAGCTCGCGCACCTGGTCATGGGGATGGTGAGAACGGCACGGCTCACGGCAGGGTTGGCAACGTGCGTGCCGAACATGCCCTTGGGCGCGACTTCGGCGTCGATGGTGATCTTCTCGCCACCTCGAGCAGAATCAGTGATGCGGAAGTCATGGTGGAACGGGTTTAATCCAGATTGATATCCAGGGTCGAATGCGACGAAGCCTTCTCCACCGAGCCAAAGCTCGGCCTCAACGCGCTGACCCTGCCAGTCGTCCGGGATGGTTGCGGTGGCGGACAACCGGACCGGGGTGTCGACGCTGGGCCAGGGATCACCGACGGAGAGTTGATGCTCGACCCCGTCCGCCCCGGTGAAGGTCCAGTCGGGGATCGACACAACGCGGGCGTTGCGCCACGACCGGAGTTCGGCGAGCCATCGGGCGATGCGCTCGTGGCGTCGTTTGTCGAATCGCTTGAGATCTTCCACAGAGCACTCCGTTGCGAATGGCTACGAACGTTTCGTCGTCGTGCAGTTTCGCATAGCGGAGGTGGCAGGAGCATCCCGAAGGCCGCACGGAGAAGAGGGAATTCGTCTCAGTCTTGTCCGGAATTCGGTGGCCCCAAACCCAGAACCTGAAGAAAACCGGCGGGGCTCACGATCCGAACGTCTCCGATATGGCCGATCTTCTGCACGCCCGTGTCACCGGACACCAGGTAGTCGGCCTCGCCAAAGATGGCGTGGGCGAAGAGATAGTCGTCCTTGCGGTCATTCCCGATCTGCGGCAGTGGAGGAGGGAGCTCCGGAACGGTCTCTGCCACTGCGGCAAGTTCAAGGGCGAGTTTATCGGTCTGATGTTGCGTGATGCGTGCGGCAAGATATAGCTTGTTTTCCGACTTGTCACGGAACTCCTGCACGACGCCCGCGGTCACCAACAGTGTGTACGACCTGTTCAGCCCGGCTCGCACCACCAGTGCCGAGGTGTCGGGCGGTCTGGGGAGAGGAGGAAGCTGAGGTAAACATTGGCGTCGACAAGTGCACGCATCAGGTGCAACTAACGACTCTCGGGCAGATCACGTTCGAACACGAGCTTGCCTGTGGCAGCCATGTGATCGATCATGTCACGTGACATGCGATTGGCGATTTCCTCGATCTGCTCTTCGGTGAGGTCTCGATTTTGTGCGCTCACTTCCTCACGAAGCGCCTCCAGCCGCGCCCATGCCTCGGCTCGTTGCTCCGGAGTGGCGACTGATGGTATCGAGAACGTTCCATTGCGCTTGCGCTCCTCGCGTATTGCGTACAACCGTTCCAGCGCATCGGCACGGCGCTTTTGCTCGCGCAACTCCTGAACCTCTTCGAACCCGGCTATGGACATGATGACTGCCCTCGGCTCGCCGTCATTCTCGACGATCACCTCGTCGTTTTCTTCCCTGACGTACTTCAGCGCCGACTCGAACCGATTCTTGACCTCGTTAGCAGGCATAGTCTTTGGCATGGTGAAACCTTCTCTGCGATGCAGCATGTATCGTATCCATCATATCAGGCAGCATACCGACCGACAGCATCATGGCAGTACAAACACGGCTCGTTGTCGATATGCCGATATAGAGCCGTGGAAGGCTACTTGATGCTGCCGACGGAGATGCCCTCGATGAAGCTCTTCTGGAACAGCAGGAACATGACGATCAGCGGCAGCACGATCAGCGCCGACGCGGCCATCAGCAGGTTGTACTGGACATCGTAGGAGTCCTGCTGCTGGAAGAAGGTGAGCCCGATCGACAGGGTGTACTTGCTCGAATCCTGAAGGTAGATCAATGGGCCGAGAAAGTCGTTCCAGGCGCTGACGCCGGCGAAGATCGCTATCGCGCCGACGGCTGGCAGGGTTTGCGGCATGATGATCTGCCAGAAAATCTGGAACTCGTTGGCGCCGTCGATCCGCGCCGCGTCGGAGAGGTCCTTGGGAATCTGCATCAAAAACTGGCGCATCAGGAAGATCCAGAACGCCTGCCCAAAGAACAGTGGCACGACCAGCGGCCACCAGGTGTTGATCCAGTTCAGTTGAGCGAAGATGTCGAACAGCGCCACGATCAGCACCGGGAAGGGCACGAACACCGTCGCCAACACGACCATGAACACCTTGTCGCGGCCCGGCCATTCGATCCGGCTGAAGCCGTAGGCAATGATCGGGTTGGAGATGATCGAGCCGACGGTCGTCAGCACCGTGATGATGGTGGTGTTCCACGCGAAGCGCCAGAACGGAAAGACTTCAGTGGCCTCACGGATATTCGACCAGATCGGGTTGTGCGGGTAAAGCGTTGGCGGGTAGAGGCTGAGCTCTTCGTTGCTCTTGAGGCCGAGCGCGGCCATCCAGTAGAACGGCAGGATGAACCCGAGGCACATAATGATCAGGATGACGCGTGGAAGCACCTTTTGCGAGCCGACCCGGATGTATTTGTCTTTCGCGGCGCGGCGTGGGCGCAGCAGCCGTTCTTCCGTGATATCAGGCGTGATGGTGGCCATGCGGAAACCCCTTTTGAAACCCTTGGATCAACTCAGGTCGTAATGTACCCAGCGCTTCGACGTGACGAACACCAGACCGGCGATGATGAAGGTGAAGAGGAACAGGACGACCGCCATGGCCGAGGCGTAGCCCATTTGGCCGCCGTAGGTGAAGGCGTTGTCATAGAGATAATAGACATAAAACGTGGTGGATTGCGCGGGTCCGCCCTGCGTGATGATGTAGGACTGGGTAAAGACCTGCATTCCCAGGCTGATGCCGAGAATAATGTCGTAGAGGATAATCGGGGTCAGCAGCGGCAGGGTGACGCTGAAAAAACGCCTGATTGGTCCCGCGCCATCGAGCATGGCCGCTTCATAGAGATGTTGCGGAATGCCCTTGAGCCCGGCCAGGAAGACGAGCGCTATCTGCCCGGCGCCGAACTGGGCGATGGCGACGATGCCGATCTTGGCGTAATCAGGGTCGCCAAACCAGTTGGGCGGGCTGAAGCCGATCCGTCGCAGCAACTCGTTGACGATGCCATCGTTGGGGTCCAGCAGCGTCAGGAAGATAAACGACACGGCAAACAGCGGCAGCACTGACGGCAGAAAGAGGATCGCGCGATAGATCGGAATTTCCGGCAAGGGCTGGTTCATTGCCAATGCCAGCACCATCGCCACGACGACACCGATCGGCACCGCCAGCCCGGTGTAGTACACCGTGTTCCACACGCTGATCCAGAACAGCCGGTCGTCCAGCATGCGGGTGTAGTTGTCGAGTCCGATCCACTCGGGCACGCCGAAGCCGCCGTAGCGGGTGAAGCTCAACTCGACCGTGTACCAGATCGGGTAGACGAGAAACGCCAGGAAGCCGATGATCCACGGCGAGATAAACAGCAACCCCAGCCAGAGGTTTTTCCGTTCGGTGCGGGTCATCGAGAATCGGCGTTTCCGGATATGAGGTTGCGCTTCAGCTGGTTGAACTGATGACGTCGATGCCACAGACGATCCTCCCGAACCATCGCGACCACCAGCGGTGATGATCCACCAGGTGGTCGCGATCTGTCCCATGGAGCCACCGGGGTGAACGATATCGCCCCGGTGGCTCCATCATCCCGCGCTACCCGATCGGGCAGAACGGCGTGAGCAGCGTCATGGTGGCGTCCTTGGCGTTGTTAAGCGCCGGCTCCGGCTCTTCCTCGTTCAGCCAGATTCGCTCGAACGCCGCGGTCATATCGTCCCAGTACCGCGCGCCGACCGGCAGCGGCGGCCGGTTGTTGGTGGTCGGGAGCAACTCATTGACGAAGAACGTGTGCCGCTCCTCGAACAGGGATGCATCCTCCTGCAACGCGAGCAGCGTCGGGATGTGCGCGGTGTCCTCGGTGTAGATGCGCTGGCCCGGCTCGCCACAGGCGAACATCAGGAACTGGGTCGCCGCTTCCGGCTGCTGCGCGCCTTCCGGGATCACCAGCGACCATCCTCCCGCCCAGGTTGCGGATTCCATGCCATCTTCCGGCACCGGCAGGTAGGTGATGCCGTAGTCCATGTCCGGCGCGTATTCGCGGTTCTGCGCGATCTGCCAGTCGCCGGTGACCATGGTTGCCAGGCGGTTCTGCGTCCACGGGCTCTCCTGCGGCGGGGCGCCGGGCACGCGGGCCGCCTGGATGAACGCCTGAACCTTGGACGGGTCCAACTCGGCGCAGTAGTCATAGACCCACTGCATCGCCTCGATCATCTCGGGCGAGTTGGGCGTGACCTCGCAGCCTTCTTCGTTGAAGAAGTCCGCGCCCCAGGAGAAGCCATAGGTGTAGTGCCACGCCTGGTTGAAGTAGGGGACGTATCCCATCTGGGCGAAGTTGTCGCCGGACTCGTTGTCGATGTTCGCCATATTGGCGGCTTCCTTCAACGCATCCCAGGTCATCGGGCCGTTAGCGGCGTCAAAGGCTTCGAGATCGGCGCCAGCTTCGGACAGCAGTGTCCTGTTGTAATACAGGGCGCGAACGTCAGTGTCGAACGGCAACGCGTAGGGCGCGCCCTCGTAGGTCGCCTCGGCGGCCGCAAAGCCAATATGGTCGCTCAGCGAGGGATCCGCGCCATTGTCTTCGAGCAGGCTCGTCAGGTCGGTCAGGAGACCGGTCGCGGCGCGCTCGGCGACGATGAAGCGGTCGAGCATGTAGACATCGGGGCCAGTGCCACCGCGAACGGCGGTGATCAGCCGAGCGGAGTCCGTCACCTCTCCGGGAGGAATCTGCTCAAGGGTGACTTCCACATCCTCGCTCTGGGCGTTGAACTCGTCGGTGATGCGTTGGAGTGATTCGAGTGCCTGGGCAGTGAAGCCGGTCCAGAACACGACCGGGGTTTTCTCCTGCCGTGCTATCACGTTGGGGACGTGGTAGACGCTGCTGGTTGCCAGTGCCGCGGCGCCTGCTGCCCCAGCGGTACCCTTGACGAGCGTACGGCGATTGATCCGACTGGACATGGTGACCATCTCCTTTGGCGCGACATCATCGCGCGTGTAAGTTCACGTGGGAGATCAGAGGACAACCCCATGACGCCACGGGATCGCTGATGCCCCTGCTTGCCACAAGCGCCTCTCGCGAGGCGACCACTTCCCGTTCGACCTCCTTCTGCCGGT
>JACCVC010000077.1 GCA_013698305.1 Chloroflexia bacterium | reverse complement strand
GTGGCGCGTGATTGCGACGATCGATGTGACATCAATCACCGTCGATGACCGCGAATCCGGTTGATACAGGAAGTAGGAGTCATCGTCTGATGGCAGATGAACTGATTCTGAGGGCCGAACCACGGACCATCCACGGGAAGAAAGTCAAGCGGCTTCGCCGCGAAGGCATCATCCCGGGCGTCGTCTACGGGCCGGTCATCGACAACACCATCTCTGTCTCGGTCGAGCGCCGAGCGTTCGACAAGTTCTACATGCGCAACGGCCACTCGACCATCTTCAAGCTGGTCTGGGATGGCGGCGAGGAAACCGTGCTGATCCGCGAGGTGCAACAGGATCCGGTCCGCCGCGACCCGCTGCACATCGACTTTTTCGCGCCGAACCTGAGGGTCGTGCTGCGGACCATGGTACCAGTGGCGCTTCACGGTCAGAGCGAAGACATGGTCGGTATCCTCAACACGATTCTCACCGAGGTCGAGATCGAGGCGCTGCCGGCCAACCTGCCGCACCAGATCGACGCTGACATTGCGCATCTGCTCGCGGTTGGCGATCACATCCGCGTGGAAGATCTGACGATGCCGGAAGGTGTCGAGTTGATCACCAGCAGTGAAGAGACGATCGCTACGGTTGCGCCGGAGACCGTCGAGGAAGAGCCGGAAGTCGAAGACGTTGCCGAGGGCGAAGAGGCCGAGGAAGGCGAGGAAGCCGCCGAGGGCGAGGAATCGACCGAGGATGGCGGAGAGGACAACGAGGACTCGTAACGCCGCGTTTCCCCTCAGCGTATGCTCTACAGAGACCCCGGGGGTCTGGCGGATGGGCCAGGCTCCCGGGTTTCGTTTTGCCCAAGCTCACGCCGATCGCTTAGGAGCAGACACAGAGTCTGCCCGGAGGGAAATGGCAGAAGGGTCAACAGAAGATGGAGATCGTCGCCATTGGCGATTCGCGCAGACACGGGGTCTGCCCCTACGTGTTGGCCGGAACCGGCGCCGCGATCCGCTCCCGCACCTCAGTAGCCAGCATCCGGATCGTCCGGCGCACCCGCTCCTGCTCCACGCCGGCCGCATAAACGTTCGCCAGGAGCAGATCAAAGCCGAGCACGTCACGCGACGTCTGAAGCTGGGCCGTGACCTCGTCCGGACCCCCCGCGACCATCACGTCGGTGGCGATCAGCTGGTCCGCATGCTCGCGGGCGCTGCTTCGTCGATCAGCGCGGCTCCCTTCGCCATTCCCCCCACTCGCAAGCTCGTTGAGCTTCACCAGATCGTCGGTGATCTCGTCCATCGCCCGATCATTGTCCTCGGCGATATAGACGTGCCGCATCAAGGCCAGCGACCCGACCGGTCTCGGCGGAGCAGCCTGTCGCACCTGCTCGCTCTGCGCCTTTCGTCCGGCTCGCCAGGCAGCCACCGTGCCGGTGAGGTCATTTGTCGGCTTGAACCCGACCGCCAATCCGAACCCGCGGCTTCCCATCCAACTGGCGGCGATCGGCTCGGTCCCAGCGAACCAGATGGGTGGGTGCGGCTCCTGCATCGGCAGCGGCCAGATCGCGACATCCTTCGCCGTCACGCCACCGCCGTCGAAGGACACCTTGCCGCCCGACCACAGCGCCTGGATCATCGCCACCCGCTGCTGAAACAACTGCGCCTTTTGCTGGGGATCGACGCCGAGCGCCTCCAGCTCCTCGACCCGATGCCCGAGGCCAAAGCCGACTTCGAGCCGACTACCGCTCAGATGGTCGACCATCGCCACTTCCTCCGCAAGCTGCACGGGATCGCGGATCGGCAAGGTGTAACCCAGCATGCCAAGCCGCATCGTCGTCGTCCGTTGCGCGGCGGAGGCGATCCAGGCCGTGGCCGATGGGATGACGTGACGCCGCATGAAGTGCCGCTCCGCCGAGAAGGCAACATCGAGCCCATGCTCGTCCGCGTAGTCCAGGTCGTCGAGCCGCCGCGCGTACATCACGCTGGCGTCTTGCTCGAGAATCGGGTCAATCTGCATGATGTCGAACAAGCCCAGCTTCAACGGCTGATCGCTGAATTCTGGAGAAGTCATGATTTGTTCGTCGGTCACGTCGGCTGTGCTCCATTGCGCGGGCGTCGCCGTACGTTAGCGGGACACCTTCACGAACTTCATCGATAGCAACAATTCAGATGGGAGTATGCCTGACCGGCACCAGAGATAACCAACACATCGTTGGAATCCAGCATTTCCGGGCAGCAAAAAAGCCGACCCAAGTGGGTCGGCTTTTTTGTTCTGGGCGTCCCAGCGATACTGCTCGCTATGCGCGAACAACCTCCGCTGTGACGCCCGTGGTTTCGTGATCGTTCATGGGCATCACCTCCTTCACCCTGTGTGGTTTGGAGAAATCCGGCCAGCCAACCCGTTGTTGACTGTATACGCACAGTAGCACGAATCCCGAAAGCGCGTCAACTACCACGCGTCACGAATCTGTACCCGCCGCCACACCGACACCATCCGGCCACGAATAACGATCCGGCATCCGGTTCGCCACCGACGGCACCTGCCGCCGCACCTTGCCAAGCTGATCGAGATCGAGCTGCGCCGAGATCACCGTCGCGGCGTCCGACGCCTGTGCTACGACGATCCCCCACGGATCGACGATCATCGACCGCCCGTAGCACCATTTCCCCGGCGGATGCTTGCCGACCTGGGCCGGCGCCACCATAAACACCTGGTTTTCGATCGCTCGCGCCCGGATCAGCGTCTCCCAGTGATCGCGACCGGTCGCCAGCGTGAAGGCCGCCGGCGCGAGGACCATGTCCGCGCCCTTCAGCGCCAGAATCCGGTACAGCTCGGGGAAGCGAAGATCGTAGCAGATCGTCAACCCAACCGTGACAGCATCGATATCGACCGTGACGATCTCGTCGCCCGGCGCGATGGTGGCGGACTCGCGATAGTTCGTGTCTTCGTCCAGGTCGACATCGAACATGTGGATTTTGCGATACGTCGCAACGATCTCGCCGTCCGGAGCGAAAACGACCGTCGTGTTGTACAGCCGGTCTTCTTCGTCTACATGCTCGTAAATGCTTCCCGCATGGAGATGGACGCCAAGATCGCGGGCCTTCGCGCCGAGCTGGTCGGTCAGCGGTCCGGGAATCGTCTCGGCGGCGCCCGCGTTGCCCTCATCCGGACCGAGGTAGGTCCAGACCTCCGGCAGCGTCACCAGCCGCGCGCCCATCGCGGCACCCCGCTCGATCCCGGACATCGCCGCCTCGACGTTCGCCGCCTTGTCATCGCCCGAGCTCATCTGCACGACGGCGACCTGCAAGAAGTTGTCCATTGTTCACTCCCATCACGAATATGCCCTGGCGTCAGCCACCATGTGCCGATCATAGCACTGGACCGGCTGCGCTCAACCGTTCGTGATCTCCTGCGTGCGGTCTTCCAGCGCTGCGCGCAACAACACCGCCACCCACGTCCGGTACGGAGACCATGCCTCCGCCATCTGGCCAACGGTATCGGGAGCTGGTGGTGCATCGAGCTGGTAGGCCAACTCAACCGCCCGTCCGAATCTCCCTTCATTCGCCGGTATCCGGTCCGCTTCTCCCGCTCCCCGCAAGAGGATCAACTCCGCGCCAAACGGGCCGATGCCCTTGAGTTCACACAACGCCGCGATGGCGTCATCGGCAGGCATAGATCGCAACCGGCTTGCATGGAGCAGTCCGTCCATGGCCGCCTCCCCGATGCCTCGCAGCCATGTGACCTTGCGTTCGGTGAGTCCAGGAAAGTCAGGCAACTGGGCGAGCAAATGCGGTGCGGGGAACGCATGCTCGGTGGCGCCTTCAAAACCTATCGCCGTGCCGAGCGTTCGTGCCATCTCTGTCTTGATCTTCGCCGCCTGCCGAATACGGATTCGATTCCCGATGATCGCCCACGCGGCGGCTTCGTAGGGTGAGTTGAAGAGCACTGGGCGCAGGAAGTTCCGCGCCTTCCAGAGCTTGCCAATGACGGGATCTCTCCGCGCAACATCAGGCACGCCACTTCCGTCGTGATTCAGCGACAGAATCCGACGAACCTGATCGACGACGAGTTCAGGTTCGTCGCTTCCGACGACGCGAATCGTTACCTGATCATCGTGACTATCCGTTGGCAGAATCGACACTCCCGCCGCCTTCTCCTGTCCATCTGGGACAAAAGCAAGCCGAAGCATGGTCTCTCCCGTCGGCACGACAGCCGCAGGCGCGAATCCTTCCAGAAACCGAACACTTTCCGAAAATGACCACGGCCCCTTCGCTTCGAGCGTCGTTTCGTATTCGTGAGCTGGCATGCTGTTTAGGTCCCTTCATTGCAAACGCCTGGCCACAGGTCCCTGGCTTGTCCGATACAACATCCTCAAGGCTCCGTATACTTGCCACTATCGACGCAATGGGATTGGAAAGAGGGGTGTGCGTTCGTGGAACTGGTTTGGGTCGGGATCGGCGGCGGCATTGGCGCGATCGCTCGCCACGCGATGGGCAGGAGCATCTCCGAACGTGTCAACAGCGTCTTCCCCTACGGCACCTTTGCCATCAACCTGCTCGGCGCGTTCCTGATCGGCATGCTGTTCGCGCTGCTGGTCGAGCGAGGCGTCGGCCCCGCGCATCTCCGGCTGCTGCTCATCACCGGCTTCCTCGGCGGGTTCACCACCTTCAGCGCCTACACGATCGAGGCGATTACCCTTGCCGAGGCAGGATCATGGAACACCGCCTTGCTCTACGTCGTGGCGAGCAACCTGCTGGGCCTCCTGGCGTGCCTCGCCGGAATCGTGGCAATCCGAACGATTATGTAGCCCCGGACCCAGGTGTCCGGGGTCTCGCCGGTCGCAACGTCATGTGCCAGTCGCGTCGCCACAAGGGCGCATTCGAGAGCTGAACAACCTCGGACCCCGGGGTCCGAGGCTACGACACCGAGGTTCGAGGTTACGCAATGAAGAACGCCCAGAACAGGAACACGCACAGCACCAGTGACACGATCAGCAGCAGCACGATGATCGCCACGCAGGAACGTGATGCGGACCCTAGGTCTCGGACCTGCTGCATCTCGCTCGAGAGTTCATCGTCGGTGAGATCCCTGCCGCGATCACCAGGCGCCACAAACGACGCGGGCGTCTCCTCCGCGTCATTCGGCCCGTTCGATTCGTTGCATGATCCATCCGTCATGAGGAGCGCGTTCCCGTTGCGTCGGTCGCGTCCGCGATGCCGGTCAGCCGCCACACGTGCAGCATCCGCATCACCGCGGTCAGGTGCGTCGCCACCGCCAGGATCCACAGCGCCCATAGCGGCTGGCTGATGATCAGGCACAAGGCCAGCAACACCACCCGCTCGGGGCGCGCGACCAGCCCGACCGACGCCTTCAGTCCCATCGCCTCGGCCCGGGCGCGGGCGTAGCTGATCATCAACGCGCCGGTGGCCGACACAAGCACCAGCACCGACCCGACATGGTCGTTGTCGGTCGTGTTCAACCAGACCAGAAGGCCGATGTAAACGACGATCTCGGAGTAACGATCAACAGTCGAATCAAGAAAGCCTCCGAATGCCGAGATCTTTCCGGTCACCCGCGCAATCGCACCGTCGACCATGTCGAACGCGCTCGCCACCAGCAACAGCACACCGGCGATGCGTGGGTTGCCCGATGCGAGTACCAGCGCCACGACGACATTCAGACCGAAGCCGATCATCGTCGCCATGTTCGGCGTGATGCCCAACCGGGAAAAGAAGCGTCCGACGCCCAGCATGTATTGCCGAACCAACTGTCCGACCGGTTCTGATATCACCGACGCTCTCTCCATCCATGCCCTGGCAAAGGTCAGCTTCCCTGGCGAATGTCCGTGCGCCAGTCCGCGTGACGCGCCCGCTCCGCCGCCTCCTGATATGACTGCAGTACCTGAGCCGCCACCCGAGTCCAGGCGAACTGTTGGGCGCTGATCCGACCCTGTGCGCCAAGCCGGGTCCGAAGATCCCGGTCGGCGAGTACACGCACGAGCCCGAGCGCCAACGCCTGCGAGTCCTTCGGCTCCACCAGCACAGCATCGCGATCCGGTGTCGCTACGCTGCGATACCCAGGTATGTCGGTCGCGACTACCGCCTTGCCCGCTGCCATCGGCTCCACCAACACGTAGCCAAAGCTCTCGTTGCCGGTGGAAGGCGCGCAGGCGACGTCACAACTGGCATAATACCGGGCCTTGTCCTCCAGTGACACAAACCCATTGAACTCGACGTCGGTGACGCCGTACCGCTCCATCAAGGCGCCGAACTTCTCCGGTCTCCCGGCGCCGAGCACGAGCAGACGCGCACTGGGGAACTGCTGCTTCACCAGCGGCATGGCCCGTAACAGATATCTAAACCCCTTGCGGGACTCCTCGAACCGTCCCACGAACAACACCCGCGGTACGCCATCGTTCGCCCATGGAAATGGCTCGACGTGATCGCCGTAGCGGTCCACGTCAATCCCGTTCGGGACGATGTCGTAGTTGCCCTCGAAATAGTGGTTGACGAAATCCCGAGCCGGCGGTGAGACGGCGATACGCCCGTCGAGCCGGGAGAGCACGAACGACATGTACGGCTTCAGGGCCGAATACCACGGCATCGAGCCGCTGTAGGCGTGAAATGTGCCGACGTTCACCGCAGACGAGTTGAGCAGCACCATGTATGGCAACACCGGCATCAACGGCTCGTGGAGATGGACGATGTCGAAGCGTTCCCGTTTCATGATCGCCTTGACGTCCGCGTACAGCGTAACGTCGAAGGTCAACCGCATCCGGCTGCCGTTGCCGGGGATCGTGATCGTCCTGCCGATCCCGTAGTACCCGTCCGAAACCTCCATGCCGCCCTTTTGGCCGCGAGGAGCCAGCACCGTCACGGCATGTCCGAGACGGCGGAACTCGTCGCGCAGGTGGGTGACGTGTTCCGGCACTCCACCCGATTGCGCCATTGCGTACGGAGAGACAAGCGCGATCTTCACAGGTGGATTCTAACAAATGGTGGGACCGGCGCTGTGGCGTTGGCCATAGGTACATAGAGGAACGATGACAAACAGCGAGTTGAGTGTTTCCTTGTAGGGCGGTGGTCATCACGACCGAGATTCCTCGACAAGCTCGAAATGACAACCAGCGAGTTGGGTGTTTCCATGTGACAAGGAGGCGATTGGGACTACGACATCCTGGTCGGTCTCGCGTTGGCGATCGCCGCCGGAATCGCCCGCTTGGCCGATTGCACCCGTGCCCGCTGAATCAGCACCAGACCGGCCAACACCAGCAGCGCGCCGGCAACCTTGACCGGACCAAATGCCTCATCGAGGAAGATCGCCGACAGCCCGCCACTGACGATAGGCACCAGCAGTCCCGCGCTTGTCACCGAGATGCCCCGCTGGGCGATGGCCCAGTTGTAGCCGATGTAGACGAGGTAGATCGGGAAGATCGCCATGTACAGCAACATGCCCCACTGGCCGACATCGAGCGCGGCCCAGTCCTGGCTACTGGCGTCCGGCAACCCGATCGCCAGCAGCGGCAGGCTGCCGATCAGCGTGGTGTAGGCCGACACGGTTGCCGTTGGGTATTTCCGTACCAACGGACGGTTGGCCAGCCCGTAGCTGGCGAACGAGATCGCCGCGCCGACACTGAGCGCGTTGCCCAACAGGCTCCCGCCCGCCTGTCGCTGGAGCAGGAACACGGTCACTCCGGCGATGGCGACGACCACGCCGATCCACGCGCCCAACGGGTGACGCT
Organism: Chloroflexia bacterium; assembly: GCA_013698305.1. Classification (GTDB taxonomy): domain Bacteria; phylum Chloroflexota; class Chloroflexia; order Thermomicrobiales; family UBA6265; genus JACCVC01. The sequence goes on along the minus strand of JACCVC010000077.1, from coordinate 1,681 downwards.
CGCCGAGCGCAGTCGCGATCACCAGGGTGAACAGGGGCACCATCGCGATCAGCAGCGAGCTGGAAAAAGGTGAGGTGTGGTCGATACCGACCGTGAAGCCGATTTGATAGAAGGTGTACCCCACCAACCCGCACAGCAGGAACCGGGACCAGTCGGCCTGTTCGACCTTCCACGTCCGGGACCAACCTCGTCGCCGACCCTGCACCGCCAGCACCGCGAACGCGAGGACCAGGATGATCGAGAACCGCGCGAAGATGAACGAGTACGGCGTGAAGTCGTCCAGCGCATCCTTGGTGATGACGAAGGTCGACGCCCAGATCAGCACCACCGCCGCCAGCACCAGCTCCGGCGCAACGGTTCGCCAGCTTCGCTCTTGTTCCTGCATCTACCCTCCCGGGAATCAACTCGCGCCGTGCCAAAACTGGTGACGAGGCGAACCCCGCATCACCGTCGATCTTCGCATGATTGACGCGCGAGCATACACCGATGTGAGATAGATTCGGTCAAAGTGAACGGATTAGCCACCCTGGTCTGAGTCCGGTGACGGGATGAGCCGAACTCTGCCAGCATCTGTTCGAGTGTCATCGATCACGATCCGCTGACGATCGTGCGCCAGCATCGTCTCCTCCGGAAGCGTCGGCCCGACCTCGGCGTACCGGCCCATTTCGTGCGCGACGTGAGTGAAAAGCGTGTAACTGGGTTGAACGGATTCCGCGACGGCCAGTGCCTCCTCAAGCGCCAGGTGCGCCGCGTGTGGCTTCTGGCGCAACGCCGTCAGGATCAGGACATCGAGATCCTGAAGCAGCTCCCGCGATTCGTCGGGGATGCTCTTGACGTCGGTGAGGTAGCCGATCGAGCCAAACCGGTAGCCAAGGATCGGCAATCGCCCGTGCATCACCGGAATTGGCTGGATGTCGAGATCGCCAATCCGGAAGGGGCCGTCGATCTCGTTCAGCACGAGGTCCGGAATGACCCCGTAGACGGGATACTGGTCGACGAAGGTGTATGCGAACCGTTCCCTCAGGCTGTGGGCAGTTGCCGCGTCTGCCCACAATGGAATATGTTCCTGCTGAATCGCATTGTACCGGCGCAACTCGTCCAGCCCAGCGGTGTGGTCGGCGTGGGCGTGGGTGAACAGCACGGCGTCGAACCGGTCGAACCGGTCGCGCAGCACCTGCGTCCGCAGATCCGGCGAGGTATCGACCAAAACCGTTGTGGTGTCGGTTCGCACCACCACCGAGCAGCGCAGTCGGGCGTCTCGAGGATCGGGCGACTGGCACACCTCGCAGTCGCACCCGATCACGGGCACGCCGGTCGACGTTCCAGTTCCCAGAAAGGTGAGTTCCAGCACGAAGGTCGGTCCGTTCCAGTGAGATATCGCAAGAAAGGCATCGTCCACTGGTCGAGAACAATGCCAGCGTCTGCATCAACTATAACGGGCGCCTGCGCGACCACCTGTTCGGATGCGTGCGCACCTTCGTCCCTGCGATGAATCTACAGCGAATCCTTGGTCAACGAGAGCGTCACATCATTCCCGTTCACTCCGGTAACATGTTCCGCCCCGACATACTTGTCACCGGAGAACCACCCTTTGGCGTCGATCCTGATGTATCCGGTCTGGCGCTGGCGTTCGGTCGCGCCGGAGTCCGCATCGCCCTCGAATACATCGAGCGGCGTCAGG
>JACCVC010000071.1 GCA_013698305.1 Chloroflexia bacterium | reverse complement strand
GACGACCAGCGAGAGGCCGCCGACCGTTCCGATGACGACGACTTCGACGCCTCGGGCGATGGGTGGCACCGGCTCGACGATCACGAGGCCATGGGCAAGCGGTCCAAACACGTCGAGCAACTCAAGGTGCTGTACCGATCTCTCGCTCGCCGGTTTCACCCTGACCTTGCCTCCGATCGCGAGGACCAGGCGATTCGCAACGAATGCATGCTGCGAGCCAACGCCGCCTGGCAACAGGGAGACCTGGACGCCCTTCAGCAGCTTGCCGACGAGACCGAACACCTTGCGCCCGACTGGCACACCTGGGCGTGGGACATGCGGCTCGCCTCTGCCCGCCGCGAGGTCGACCGCCTCACCCGCCACACCGCCAAGCTGCGACGTCGGCTCAAGGAGCTGCGCACGAACGAGACGTTCCCGTTGTGGAGCAGCGGCGGGCTGGGCGAGTCACTCATCGCCACCCGCAAGCGGTCGCTGGAGCGCGACATCAAGATGGCCCAGGGCGACCTCGAAGAAGCACAGCACACCTTCCGCAAGGCGATGGAGATGTGGGCCAGTGACGCCGCGACGGCGTAATCGCCAGCAATCACGTAGGGGCAGACCCGCAGCCTGCCGTGAGCGAAGTCGAAGGGTCTGCCGTTGTCGAACGACCGCCGCACCAGGCCGATACCGGAGTTCAGAATCGGCCACTACGTTATGAGCGGAATCACCTCTTCGTTGTAGCGGTGCATCGGCTCGGTGTCGTACGCCAGCCCCGGAATGTAATTGATCGCGTACTCCATGCCGGCATCGACGGCCGCCTGGATCGTCTCCGCGATCTTCTCCGGCGGCCCGACGACGTTGCCCTTCGAGAAATCAGCGAAACTCATGTCGCCGCGATGCTTCCGCACCGTCGCCGTCGCCTTTCCCGGATCAGCCCCGGACGCAATCGGGAAGACGTCGAAGCTGGACGATTTCGTGATCTCGTCGTAGTTGCGACTCTCCCGCTCACAATGGCCCTGGAGCACCTCCAGCTTGTGCCGGATCGTCTCGGGATTCCCACCGCCGACGTTACAGGCGTCGCCGAATTTGGCTACCAGCTTGAGCGTGACCTTCTCGCCACCCCCACCGATCCACAACGGCACCTTCTTGTCGCCCGCGTTCTTCGGCTCATTGATCGGCGCGTCAATCGAATAGTGCTTGCCGGAAAACGTCGGCGAATCCTCAGTCCACATCTTGTGGATGATCTCGACTGCCTCGCGGAACTTCGCCATCCGCTCCTTCGTCTCCGGAAAACCGTAGCCGTATGCAAGCCACTCGTGCTCGTACCACCCGGCGCCGAACCCGGCATAGAGCCGACCGTGGCTGGCGACATCGACCGTGCTGGCGATCTTGGCGAACAGTGACGGGTTGCGATAGCCGTTGCACGTCACCATCTGTCCGACATTGATCCGCTTCGTGTCGCGGGCCAGGGTTGCGGTGATCGTCCAGCACTCGAACGTCGTGTTCACCGTCGGCTCAGGGACCGTGTGGAAATGGTCATACACCCAGATCGAATCGAAATCGGTCTTCTCGTCTGCTTCGCGGGCGACATCGGTCATCGCTTCGAACTGCTCGACCGGGTTCTTGATACCGGTCAGGTCCATCTTCCAACCCTGGGGCACAAAGACCCCGAACTTCACTGCCATTGCGGCGTTGCTCCTTCGTAGAGCAAACCCGGTAGCCAGGGGGCCTACCCGGTTCTGTGGCGGAGGATGGTTCGTTCACCATCACCGACCCGACCATCGGATCGGCATGCCGCCTGCATCTCCGTAGCCACTATCGCAAGGGAACTGCCAGGCGTCGAGGGCACATGAAAGCAGTGATACGCTAGCGGCGACAGGAGGTCGAGCCATGGAGCGATATATCACCGACAAGCAAGGCGAGCGCAAGGCCGTCATTCTCGACATCGAGAACTTCAAGGCGCTGGTGAGTGCTGCTGACGACGCTCGCAATGCAGACGAGGTTCGGCGCCAGCTTGCGACAGGCGAGGACAAGATGATCGATTTATCGGCGCGCCCGCGAGGAAAGATTGACCGCCTGGAAAGCCTAGCGGCAGACCCTGTATCTGCCATAGGTGAGTAATCGCCTGACCGGTCCGCTACAGGATCGGCCACTACGCATTCGCTGGTCGTTGAAAATAGCAGGAATCGCAGCGAAACGGAACGGAAGCGTAACGCTTCCGTTCCGTTTTCATACCTGATCCGATTCTCGCGACCTATTTCTCGTCCAGGTCAATCGCGACGCTGTTCATGCAGAACCGAGCGCCGTTGTGTTCTCGCGGACCGTCGTTGAAGAGGTGCCCGAGATGCGACTCGCAACGGGCGCAGCGCACTTCCGTCCGCACCATCCCAAACGTTCGGTCCTCGATGTAGGTCACCGCGTCGGGAAGGGCCTCGCCGAAGCTCGGCCAGCCGCAGCCATGATCGAACTTGGTGCTGCTGTCGAACAACGGGTTGCCACAGGCAGCGCACCGGTAGGTACCCCCGTCCCAGACCGCGTTGTACTCGCCGGTGCCAGGTCGCTCGGTTCCGGCCTGCCGCAGCACCTTGTACTGCTCCGGCCCCAGCGCCTTGCGCCACTCGTCCTCACTCTTCGGCAGCGATTTCAGGCCAGGATCGGTCGCGGTGTCATGCTCACCACCGCTCACGGTCGCTGGCGTGATGGCACAGGCAACGCCCGTTCCCTTGAGGCCGCAATAGCCGCCAGGCACCTTGTGCAGGTACTGCTGGTGGTATTCCTCGGCGAAGTAGAACGGTCCGGCGTCGACCAACTCGGTCGTGATTGGATCGTGCCCCTCGGCCCGGAGCGCCGCGCCGTAGCTCTGGATCGCCATCTCCGCCTTCTCGCGTTGCGCGTGATTGTGAACGTAGATTCCAGAACGATACTGGCTGCCGATGTCATTACCCTGGCGCATCCCCTGCGTCGGGTCGTGCGCCTCGAAGAAGACCTTCAGCAGGTCCTCGTAGCTCACCTTGATCGGGTCGAACACGACCAGCACGGCCTCGGCATGGCCGGTCTGCGCGGTGCAGGTTTCCTCATACGTCGGATTGGGCGTGTAGCCGCCGGTGTAGCCGACCGCGGTCGTCCAGACCCCGTCGACATCCCAGAACAACTGCTCCGCGCCCCAGAAACATCCGAGCGCGAACGTCGCGGTCTCGAGATGATCGGGGAACGGCGGCGTTAATCTGGTGCCGAGCACGGTATGCACGCCGGAAATCTCGAACGCCGGGGTGTCGCGGCCCGGCAACGCGTCGTTGGTGTTCACCATTGTTTCCTTGTGTCCAAAGATGCGATTCCATTTGTCCTTGACGGTCATCATCGGTCCCTTTCTGTGGCACGATGGGGTGGAGTGTTCGGGGGATCGTGCCAATCAGCGATGATCATCCGGCTCCTTTTGTTCCTGACGTTGCGTCCATTCGATCGTGAAAACGATGGCGGATGCCATCTGCCTACATCTACGGCAATTGTCGCAATCCGGATGCCATCCTGACTTCAAGGGATCTTCATTTCCGTATACTCGCATTAATTGAACGGCGTGACTTTCACGCAACCTGGAGCAACATATCATGCCAACATTTCAGGATCTGCTTCGCATCGCCCAACAGAGTGTCCCCGAGCCCGATGTCGCCAGCGTTCAGGATAAACTTGCGACGCGTCGACCGGCCGTGATCGACGTACGCGAGCAGGATGAGGTCGATCAGGGCACGATCCCGGAGGCAATCCACATCCCGCGAGGCTATCTGGAACTGCGCGTGGAGCAGGCCGTACCGGACAAGGACACGCCGGTCGTGATCTACTGCGCGGGAGGCACACGCTCCTTGCTGGCGGCCAAATCGCTCCAGGAACTGGGCTACACCGACGTCGCATCGCTCGGCGGCGGCTTCAATGCCTGGAAACAGTCCGGCGCGCCCTGGACCACGCCCCGCATACTGACGAGCGAGCAGCGCCGACGTTATAGCCGCCACCTGCTGTTGCCCGATGTCGGGGAGACGGGACAATCGGCGCTGCTGGACGCCAAGGTGCTGATCATCGGCGCGGGGGGCCTCGGCTCACCGGCGGCGCTCTACCTCGCGGCGGCTGGCATCGGCACGATCGGTATCATCGACGACGACGTGATCGACGAGAGCAACCTCCAGCGCCAGGTGCTGCACACCACCAGCCGCATCGGCGAATCCAAGGCAGAATCCGCCCGGCAGGCGATGCTGGCGCTCAACCCGACCATCACCATCCACGCGCTGAACGACCGCCTCGGCAAGGACAACATCCTCACCGTCATCGACGACTACGACGTGATCATCGACGGGTCGGATAACTTCGGCACCAGGTACCTGCTCAACGACGCGGCGGTGCTGCGCCGCAAGCCGGTCGTCCATGGCAGCATCTTTCGCTTCGACGGCCAGGCGACGGTGCTCGATCCTCGCAACGACGACAGCCCCTGCTACCGTTGCCTTTTCCCCACCCCCCCGCCGCCGGAGCTGGCGCCCAACTGCGCCGAAGCTGGCGTGCTGGGCGTGCTGCCGGGAATGATCGGCATGATTCAGGCGACCGAGACGATCAAGCTGATCC
>JACCVC010000041.1 GCA_013698305.1 Chloroflexia bacterium | reverse complement strand
TCAATTGGCTTACGACTCTCCCGATTTCCCTGCTTGCCGCCCTCTTCAGCTACCAGCGAATGCAGGCAGCGCCGGATGATGCCCTGGCGCGACTCGGTCTCATCGCCAGCGTGTTGATCTTCGCGGTCGGCGCGTTCCGGCTCGCGCTGGGCGGGGGTATCCTTTAGAGGCGCCATTCCAACGCGAAGGATGTCAGGAATCACGTGACATGACCCATGGGAAACACCAAAGCTCGACTCTCGCCCGCCAGGCACGGGAGATCTGGGAGCGCAACTCGGTCTACTGGGACAGCCACATGGGCGAGGGCAACGCCTTCCACCTGCAGCTGATCCGTCCCGCCGTGGAAGGGTTGCTCGCTCCCCGACCGGGCGAAACGGTACTCGACCTCGCCTGCGGCAACGGGCTCTACGCCCGGCATCTCGCCGACCTCGGCTGCAACGTGGTGGCCTGCGATTTCTCCGAAGCCCTGATCGAGCTTGCCGCACGGCGGGAACCGGGTCGAAATCGCTCTCACCCGATCGAATACCAGGTGGTCGACGCGGCCGAACCCGAGCAGCTCGCTACGCTCGGTCGTGACCGGTTCGACGCCATCGTCTGCAACATGTCGATCATGGACATCGTCGATATCAATCCGCTGTTCGAAGCGGTGCCGCGGATGCTCAAGCCGGAAGGCCGCTTCGTCTTCACGATCATGCATCCCTGCTTCAACCACACGGAGGCGGCGTTCGAATCGGCGCTCGACGAACTGGTCGCGCCTCCCGCGGTGAGACACTCGTTGCGCATCTCCAACTATCTCGACATTCCGCCTCGCAAGGGCCTCGGCGTCGAGGGCCAGCCGGAGATGCACTACTACTTCCATCGACCGCTCAGTGACATCCTGAACCTGGCCTTCGCCCACGGGATGATGATGGACGGCATCATGGAACCCGCCTTCCCGGTCGAAGCCCAGGACGACCATCGACACTCCTGGCGTCACTTCCCCACCATCCCGCTGGTGCTGGCGGCTCGCTTCCGCCAATCTCTCAGGAACTGGTAACCACCATGCGAAGCATCACCATCCGACCGCTCAAAGAATCCAACTGGGACGCCTGGTGGGCGATGCGGCTCACCGCGTTGCGGGAGCACCCCGACGCCTTCGGGTCCGACCACGATGAAACGGTGGAGGCAGGTGAAGCATCCTCGCGCGAACGCTTCGTCACCACCGCCATCACCGGCGATAACCGCATCTTCGGCGCGTTCACAGACGGGGGCAAGCTGGTCGGATGCTGCGGCGTCCTCCGCCACCCCGGCGCCAAGACCCGGCACCGGATGGACATCTGGGGCATGTACGTGGCGACCGAGTTTCGCCGCGCCGGCGTCGGTCGCCGCCTGCTCCATGCCGCGATCGGGCACGCCCGCCGTTCCGATGGCGTCGTTCAACTCCATCTCACGGTGGCGAGTCACAACATTCGCGCGAAAGCCACCTATTCCGATCTGGGGTTCACCCTCTACGGGCATGAGCCACGCTCGATACGGCTGCCGGATCGCTTCGTCGATGAGGACCTGATGGTGCTGTCGCTGGATACAGAGACGCAAAAATGACGTACCATGTCCAACGCAAAACAGCGACACATCGATCACCCGATCGGTGTCAGCCAGGAGTTTCTCCATGACCCAGACCCTTCCGAGCTCCGCCACGTTCGCCGACGCGACGTGGGACGACATCCTTCCCTGGTACACCGAACTGCTCGAACGCCCGCTTGCGCCCGACGATACCGAAAGCTGGCTGGAGGACTGGTCCGCGCTCGAAGCCGCGCTGATGGAGGCACACAGCCGCGCCAATGTCGCGTATTCCTGTGACACCGCCGACGCGGACAAGGAAGCCACGTTTCTCCGATTCAGCAAGGACATCGGCCCATTGCGCAACGAGCAGACGGTCAAGCTGGCGAACCGCCTCCTGGAAACCGGCTACTCCCGCGATGACATGCAGACCACGCTGCGACGATTCCAGACCGACAAGGACCTGTTCCGCGAGGAAAACATGCCGCTGGAAGGCGAACTCCAGCAGTTGAACGCCGACTACAACAAGCGCACCGGCGGCATGCAGGTCGAATGGGACGGCAAGGAGATCCCCCTGCCGCGCCTGGCCAAGTACCTGCTCGATCCCGACCGGGACATCCGCGAACGGGCCTTTCGGCTTCAGTTCGCGCCCTACATCGAGCAGCGCGAGGGCCTGGCCGACATCTTCGATCGGCAACTGGAACGGCGCCAGAAGGTCGCTCGCAACGCCGGCTTCGAAAATTATATGGAGTACACGTTCCAGTCCAAGCACCGGTACGACTACACGCCGGACGACTGCCGGTCGTGGCACGACGCCGTCGCGCAGACGTTCGTCCCGGCGGTCGGTCGCCGCATGGAGCGCCGCAAGCGGCAGATGGGTTTCGACTCGTTGCGGCCATGGGACACGGGCCACGACCCCGAGGGACGGGAGCCGCTCGCGCCGTACGATACCGTCAATCAGCTCAACAGCACTGCCCAGAGGATCTTCGGCAGGGTCGACCCGGTGTTCGGCGATCAGTTTCAGACCATGATCGACGAGGAGCTACTCGATCTCGAAAGCAGGCAGGGCAAGCGTCCAGGAGGGTTCTGCACCAGTTTCCCGGCCAGCAAGCGTCCGTTCATCTTCATGAACGCGTCCGGCGTGGAGCGGGACGTCCGCACCTTGCTCCATGAGGCGGGACACGCCTTCCACGGTTTCGCTGCGTTCGACCTGCCCTTCGTGTTCCAGCGCCACCCCGGCAGCGAGATGGCCGAGGTCGCCTCGATGTCGATGGAGTTGCTGGCGGCGCCATCGCTCCACGTCTCAACCGGCGGCTATTACAACGAGGACGACTATCGCCGCGCCCGCGTTGACCACCTCGAAGGAATCCTCGAGATATTTCCGTGGGTCGCGACGGTCGATGCGTTCCAGCATTGGCTGTACACCAGCCCGGACGCCGCCGACCGGGACGCCCGCGACGCGTATTTCCGGGAACTGTGGGCAACATTCGACCCCCATGCGGACTGGAGCGGTCTCGACGCCGAGCGAGCGGCTCGCTGGCACAAGCAACTCCACCTGTTCCTGTACCCGTTCTATTACATCGAGTATGGGATCGCGCAGTTGGGGGCGTTGCAGGTGTGGCGCAACAGCGTGGTGGATCACTCCGGCGCGGTGAAAGCATACCGCAGCGCGCTGGCGCTGGGCGGTTCCCGACCGCTGCCGGAACTGTTCGACGCCGCCGGAGCGCGACTGATCTTCGACGCCGATAGCATGGGCGAGTTGGTGGGGCTGGTCGAATCCGAACTCGAGTCGCTGGAGGGCTGATCTGCAAGTCCCTGACTACACGGCGCTTTTACACACCGCCGTGTAGGGGAGGACCTTGTGTCCTCCCGCGGCTCGGGCCGACACAAGGTCGGCCCCTACAAATCGATCGTCAATGTCGTTGCGCTATCACGTCACGGGCAATAACAGCGGGCGAAGGCTCGATGGCCGGCCATCTGCCTGGGTGTCGCGATCGTCGGCGATCAGCGCCGGCAGCCAGCCATTGCCGCCGTCAGCGAACTCCAGCTGATACCAAACCCTGTATCCCAATGCACTGGTTCCAAGAGAAGCGGGATCGTCCGTTTCGACGTCTCGCAAAAGAAATCGGTCTCCCGCCCGAAAGACGATCTCTCCCGTGATCGGGGCGTACTTGTCCGGCTCCGACCGTATCGGCCCGCTCAGCCCGGTAGCGGCCTCACCAACGATGACCTCTGAATTGAACCCGACATCCGCGAACCCGCGATGGATCACATGGGACGGGTTGCGCCATCCCATCTCGGATGGATGCCGCGGGTCATCCATTGGCCAGTATCCTGGGCCTGGCGGGCATCGATAGCCACATGCGTAGTCATACTTCGGCGTATCGCCGTTGACATCGGGGTTGTAGAAGAAGTTACGGATTTCGAAGTGCAGGTGGTTGGGCGCTCGCCAACCAGTCGCGTCGAGTACTCGTCCGATCACCTGCCCCGCCACGACCCGGTCACCCTCGCGGACATCGACGGCGTAATCCAGGTGGCCGTACATCGAGTACAGCCCGCCCTCATGGAGCACGAGCACCACCCGGCCCGGATAATCACTCCCGATCCACATGACTTCGCCCGCGTGGACGGCCAGCACCTCAGCGCCAGCGGTATCGACGTCGTCCAACCGATACCAGTCTTCGGCCGCGTGCCACCTGCCCAGGTAGTACCAGGTATTCTCGCAGGCGAAGCCGTGGCGAATGAGCAACCCGTCGCCAGGCACGCCGTCAGCGTCACGAAGCGGCAAGGACCAGACATTGTCGAGGCGCTGAACGTCCTGCCGGGCGAGCAGGTGTTGTGGCCCGATGGCGGCGGCGGCGGCCATCAGGAACCCACGACGAGAAAGCGAGTGGCACATGTACGACTCCTGAATCATGGCGTCTTGTATCCGAGCAAACCTCCCTACTCACGATACTACGCAATATACGCGCAATCGGATGCCTGGTCGTCGCCCGTCGTTGCGATCCCGGCCCAGCCTACCTTGACGCAGGTGGCTGTGGCACGTACGATTCCACCGATTTCCCAAGCACTCGAGGCAGCGTCGCCTCGCGCGCCGGTCGCAGTCGACGGTACGCTACGGGTTGGACTTCCGCCCGTGCCAATGTATAGTGATGATCTTCGTATCACGGGGTGAACTCATGCGATCGGTCGGCAAGCGTGGGCCGGTTTCGGTTCATTCGATTCCTCCCCGAGAGGAGCCTTGTTGTGGGTAGATATCTCATCCGGCGCCTGCTGATTTCCGTGGTCACCCTGATTGCGATCAGCGTGATCCTGTATCTCATCATGTTTCTCGCCCCTGGCGATCCGCTCGGCGAGCTGGCGACCAACCCAAACGTGCCGCCGGAAGTGCAACAACGCATCCGGGAGTCGTATGGGCTCGACGATCCGTTCTATATCCAGTACTTCAAGTGGGCCGAAGCCTACTTCCTTCGTCTCGACTGGGGCGAATCGTTCACTGCGCGGGTCCCGGTGCGTGACTACGTGCTGGACCGGATACCAGTGACGTTATGGATCAGCGGCACCGCCTACCTGCTGAGCATCCTGATCGCGATTCCGGTTGGCACCCTTTCGGCGATCAAGCAGTACAGCGTTTTCGACAACGTCGCCACAACGGCCGCCTTCATCGGCTTCAGCATTCCGACCTTTTTCTCGGGGCTCCTGCTGATCATCATTTTCAGCATCCAGCTCGATTGGCTTCCGTTCGTATACACCTCGACACGGGAAGGGATCTGGCCCAATATCCAGCAATCGATCATGCCGATCACGGTGCTGGCCCTGTTCAGCGCGGCCCAGCTCGTCCGATTCGTTCGGGCGTCGATGCTGGAAACGATCAACCAGGACTATGTGCGGACTGCTCGCGCCAAGGGGCTGAAGGAAAGCGCCGTCATTGTCCGACATTCGCTGCGTAATGCCCTGATTCCCGTCGTGACGATCATCGCGCTGCAACTGCCGACCGTGGTGGGTGGCGCGGTCATCACCGAGCAGATCTTCCGGGTGCCAGGTCTCGGCAGCGCCCTGATCTCCTCGATCCTTGCCAGCGACATCCCGGTCGTGATGGCCATCACGTTCGGTGTGTCGATCCTGGTGGTGTTATTCAATGTGGTTGCCGACATCCTCTACGCCACCCTGGATCCGCGCATCAAATATGATTAGCACGGCCAGGAACCGGTCGCCAGAGGCGGCGCGTCGTGTACCGATAGCCCCGTTTCTTCCGTTGGAGAATGCACATGGCACGTGAGGAACAAGTAGCGAAGGCGACGGCAACATCTCAATCGACGCTGGCGGCGGCGGCAGGTGATCGCGGAGGCATCTCGCGCGTTCGCAAGCAACGATCGCTTTGGGGCAATGCCTGGCAGCAGTTCCGCAAGCACAAGCTGGCGATGGCGGGCCTGGTCGTATTCGTAACGTTTCTGCTGGCGGTGCTGCTTCTGCCGTTGGTCTACACAGTCGAGGTCAATGCGCCGTATGACTACGACATCAGCGCTGGCCCCTCGCTCGATCGCCTGATGGGCACTGACTCGCTCGGCCAGGATGTCCTCGCCCGAATTCTGTTCGGCGGTCGTATATCGCTTTCGGTGGGGCTTGTCGCGGCGTTCGTGGCCATTACCATTGGCACGCTGATCGGCGCGCTCGCCGGATTCTTTGGTGGAGCGACGGACAGCATCCTGATGCGCGTCACCGACATGTTCATCAGCCTACCGCAACTCCCGCTCCTGCTGTTGATCACCTTCCTGTTCAGGGATTCGATGGTTGACTTCTTCGATGAAAACTTCGACAACGGCACGCTCGGCATCTTCATCCTGATCGTGCTGGTGATCGGCCTGCTGGCGTGGATGCCGACGGCGCGACTGGTCCGAGCGAGCTTTCTCTCGGTCAAGGAGAAGGAGTTCGTCGAGGCCGCAACCTCCATCGGCGCGACTCGAACCAGCCTGATCGCCAAGCATATTCTGCCGAACGTGCTCAGCCCGATCATCGTGGCGGCGACGTTGCAGGTTGGCGCGGCGATCATCACCGAATCGTCGCTGTCGTTCCTCGGGCTTGGCTTCCCGTCAGACGTTCCCACCTGGGGGCAAATGCTGAACCGCGCCAGGGACTACCTGGGCATCAACATGTGGGAGGCGATCTTCCCGGGCACGATGATTTTCCTGACGGTGCTGGCGATCAACTACATGGGGGACGGCCTGCGGGATGCGCTGGACCCACGCAAGTCCGGCGGCTGATCGTGGCGAACGCCAGCGGCCACCAAACTGCTCCGAACGCCTTTGTCTGGAACGACCATGGCCGCTTCGTCGAGGTCCACCCGATCCGGTTGGGATGGCTGGTGATCTGGGGGCGCCATGAAGACCTCGGGTCGATCCGCATCCAGGAGGGCAACGCGCAGTACCGATCCCTGGATGGCGCCCGAAGGCGGCTGGTCGACGCGGCGCTGGAGGTCACCCGGTCTCATTGGGCAGCGGCGGACGCAGCCCGGATGTTCGATTTCTTTGCATTCCCGGAGCATGAGGTTGGGTCTTTGCCGGAGCCGATGTAGAGGCTGATACGAACTCCTCGTGAACGTGAACAGGATGCGAACACGCGTACTGAGGGCCGGCCTTGTGCCGGCCCTCAGTCGCATGCCGGAATGAGTAACCGCACGCGGCGTTATGTGTCCAGCAGGCCGCCGCGGGTGGCGATGGCGACCGCCTCGGTGCGGCTGGCAGCATTGAGCTTGGTGAGGACCGAGCTGACGTGGAACTTCACCGTATGATCCGTGATGCCGAGCATCCGGGCGATGGCCTTGTTCGGCAAGCCAGACGCGACGTGGGACATCACCTCATGCTCACGCGGCGACAGCACCGGCTCGGCGACGATCGGGGTCGGCTCGGGTTCGACGATGTACGGCACCGGGTCGGGATCAGGCTCGGTCTGGTCGACCACATGCGCGTAGTCAGGGTGAATCACCGTCAGCCCGGCAATCGCCGCCTGCAACGTGCGTTCGACCTGGGTGGTGCTGGCCTGGCTGGGGATGATGCCGCCTGGGATCGCGGCGGACGCCAATCGATGGACAATAGGCGGCTCGCCCAGCCAGATGAGCGGCAGGTCATGCCTGCGGGCAACCTGGACGAGTTCGCTCAACGTCTCGTGGGCAAGATCGCCCGGCTCCACCACCAACAGGTCGCACTCCGGCGCAAGAACGCTTGACGCCACCTGCCTGGGCATGACGACATCCTGCGCGGACATGGGAAGCATTCGAAACGACGGAATCGTCCCAAAACGCATGGACAGCCGAAGGCGCTGACAGCGATACGCCGCCACCAACCCTACCGTCGGATACGGCAACCCCCGCTCCGGACGTTCTGTGATGGTGTGGCCATCGGTGGAGATCGCGCGAGTCAAGGTCAAACTCGTGGTCTGCGCAAGTTGTGAGGGCATTGAACACCTCCCGCTGTCAACCTGAACCCAAAATTCCAGATGCGTTCGTCAGTCGATACCGCTGTGCCAGGAGCCCGGTAGTATCAGGGTCGTCTCCCCCGGCGGGCGGACCAGCGGCCCTCCACCGTCAGAAGTGACGGACAATGTTTCTCTTCTCACGCAATCAGCATAGCATCTGCGTCTAGACCGGCGCCCGGACCGATCGTCGAGGCGGCCAATTCGCAACATCTCTGACACTATATTCGGACACATCGTCGACAAGGTTTTGTCATCACCGTGGGTATACTCAAATTCACGCGTTTCTTTTCGATGCCGGGCGTTCGATCGGCCCAGGGAAACGCGCGATGCCGATGTGATGAACTTGTCATGACCGGAACAGGATCACGATGCACGTCACCCAGGACGCAGGTTCCATGCCGCACGCCGATGAGCAACCCGCCATCGACGTGCGCGGCCTGCGCAAGAGTTTCGGATCGTTCGTCGCGCTGGACGATATCCGGCTGACCGTGCCACGCGCGGCGGTCGGGCTGCTCGGCGCCAATGGCGCCGGAAAGACCACGCTGATCAGAACCCTGTTGGGGCTGATTTCTCCCGACAGCGGCAGCGCCAGCGTGGTCGGCTTCGACACGCGCGCCGAGGGCACGAAGGTCCGCGAGTTTGTCGGCTACATGCCCGAAGCCGAGGGGCTGCCGACCAACACCACCGCCGCCGACTTCGTCGGCCACATGGCGGAGATGAGCGGCCTGCCGCCACGCGCCGCCCGCCAACGCGCCGCCGACGTGCTGTATCAAGTCGGGTTGGCGGAAGAGCGTTATCGCCTGATCAAGGGTTTCTCGACCGGGATGCGCCAGCGAGTGAAGCTGGCCCAGGCGATCGTGCATGACCCAAAGCTGATCTTCCTGGACGAGCCGACGTCGGGCATGGATCCCGAGGGGCGAGAGGAGATGCTCGAGCTGATCGAGCGGGTCTATCGCCAACTGGGCATCGCCGTGGTGGTGTCAACGCACATCCTCGAGGATGTCGAGAAGGTCTGCAACTACGTGGTCATCCTGGACGGAGGGCGACTGGTCGCGGCCCAGACGTTGGGCGGCCTGGACGTGATCGGCGGCGAGGCTATCGTCCATATCGACGGCGACCAGGACGCGTTCCAACGGGGACTGGAGAGCCAGGGCGTGACGGTCCGGCCGGCAGACCTGGAGATGGGATTCGAGGAGCTTGTAGTCGAGGTGAACGACGAGGCCGTGTATGACCTGATCCGCGATCTCGCCGTCGAGCAAGGAGCGTCGCTACGATCGTTACGGACCAGGTCGCGATCGCTGGAAGACATCTACCTCGGCACGGTCGGGGAGATGCGGGAGGAGGTCCGGCATCGTGTCTGATACCACGTCACCGATCCCCGCAGCGCCGAATGAGGGCGCGTCTCGCTACGGCGAGGTGTTCGACCGCGGGTATGCCCATTACGACGGGCCGCGTGAAGGGCGGCGGCGGGCGATCGTGTCGTTGTTCGGCTACTCGATCAAGCGGGCGCTGGGCATCCGCAAATCCTGGACGGCGAAGATCCTGCCGGCGCTGCTGTACTTCTCCGCGTTCATCCCGCTGATCGTGATGATCGGCATCTCAGCGCTGATCCCCCAGGCTGAGGTCGCGTCATACCCCGAGTATTTCCAGGCCATCGCGCTGCTTGAGGTGATCTTCGTGGCGATAATCGTGCCCGAGATGCTGGTGCCGGACCGGCGCGAGCGGACCTTGCCGCTCTACTTCGCCCGCGCCATCACTCGCTTCGACTACGTATTCGCCAAGATCGCGGCCGCGACCGTGCTGACGATGACCATGTCGGTGATTCCCGCGATCATCCTCTGGCTTGGACGGCAACTGACCGCTGACTCGCCGGCCAGCGCCATGCGCGACAACATCGACGATCTCGCCAGGGTGATCCTGTTGGGGACCATCATCGCGCTGACGCTGGGGACGATCTCGCTGGTGATATCGTCGCTGACCGACCGCAAGGGCGTCGCCATCGCCGTGATCGTGATCGGCGGGCTGGTGTTCGGTGGGCTGGCCGAGCTGGCGATGGCCGAGCTCGGCCAGGATTGGCGCCGGTACATGATCTTTGTCGCGCCGGGCCAGGTGTACGCGGCGATCGCGTCCTCGCTCTTCAACAGCGAGCCGGGCCGCTATGTCCAGATCGCCGACCTGCCAGCCCTGGCGTACTACGCCTGGTCCGCGGTCGTGGTCATCGGCGGATCACTGTTCGTGCGCTGGCGCTACTCGCCGCGCAACGCATCCTGAAGCGGAGCATGACCATGAACGACGCAAACAGCGCCTCATCTCCGCCAGTCGCGATTCCCGGACTTCAGCACGGGCAAACGGCGACGGTCCTGCTGGATGAGGTCTCCAAGTGGTACGGCGACATCGTCGCGGTGTCGAACGTGACGTTCGGCATCGGCCCCGGTGTCACCGGGTTACTTGGGCCTAACGGCGCGGGGAAATCCACCGCGCTGAACATGATCTGCGGGTTGATCGCGCCGTCCAGCGGCAGGATCACCATCGACGGGCACGCGATCCGCGGGCGGCCCGATGTCTATCGACGGCTCGGGCTGGTGTCGGAGCACGAGACCATCTATCCGTCGCTGACCGGTCGCGAGTTCGTGCGGCTCAACGCTCGCCTGCAGAAGCTGCCTGACGTGAAGACGAAGGTTGAGCTGGCGATCGCCATGGTCGACATGCAGGCGGCGGCTGACCGCAAGGTCGGCGAGTATTCCAAGGGCATGCGCCAGCGGATCAAGGTGGCCGGGGCGCTGGTGCATGATCCGGACATCCTGCTGATGGACGAGCCCCTGAACGGCACCGACCCGGTGCAGCGCGCCCACCTGATCCGGCTGATCCGCCAGCTCGGGCGCGATGGCAAGACGGTCGTGGTCTCGTCGCATGTGCTTGAGGAAGTCGAGCGATTCGCCCAGAACATCATCGTGATGGTCAACGGCAAGCTGGCGGCAGTGGGCGACTTCCGGGCGATCCGGAACCAGATCGACGCCCACGACCATGAGATTCGCCTGCGAGCGGACCGGCCCCGCGTGCTGGCCGGCGCCCTGATCGGCAGCGACGCGGTGCGCGGCGTGCGGATCGACGAGCACAATCGCGTCATCGCCGACACCCGGGATGTCCGCGCGTTCTATCGCGCCGTGCCGAAGCTGGCGAAAGAGCATGGAGTCCGGCTATACGAAGTCCAGGCGACTGATGAGTCGCTGGCGTCGGTGTTCTCCTATCTGGTCGAGCGGTGAATAGGCCGGATGTCATGACGATGTCGTCGGATAGGGGTGTTCCACAGGCCGACACAGGGTCGGCGCTACGCGATGAACGCCAAAACACGTTCGAATCCTGGAGCGACCTGTGACTGGACAATTCACCATCACGCAACTGACCATCCGTCAGTTTCTGCGCGCGAAATCGGTGCTGGTGGTCGCGGGGATCTGCGTGATCCCGGTCTTCTTCGCCATCATCCTGCGCCTGGCCGTCCCTGACCCGAGAATCTGGGAGATTCGCGACTTCCTCGCGACGCCAATCTTTGTCGGATTGTTCGCCTCTACCCTGCTGCCCCTGGCGGCGCTGGTGCTGTCGACCGCGGCGCTCGGCGACGAGATCGAGGACCGCACCCTGCCCTACCTGACAATGAAGCCGTCGAGCCGCCTTCGGATTGTGGTCGAGAAGTACATCGGCACGCTGCTGGTGACCGTGCCGATTGCGTGGGGCGCCCTGCTGACGGTCTGGCTGGTGTCATCGTGGGGGTTCCTGAACGACACGCGGGATATGATCCTGCCGATGCTGGTCGCCAGCCTCGCGGGCATTGCCGCCTTCAGCGCGTTGTTCCTGCTGATCAGCCTCTACTCGTCGCGAGCGCTGCTGATCGGTATTTTCTACGTCTTTGTCTGGGAATCGCTGCTATCGCAGTTCCTGCCAGGCATCCGCACGATCAGCATTCGCCACTACACGCAGTCGATCTTCGTGCGGCTGCTGGACGATCCGGTAGTGTTGCTCGACGGCGCGTCCCGGACGTCCACCGCGCTGATCACGGTCGGCGTGTTGATCGCGGTGACGATCGGGATGGCGGCCTGGCGCTTGCGAACCATGAATCTTCAGTAATCTGGCGGACAATTCCGTCGGTTCCTGCGACAATGCCGACGATGAACTCGATGAACCGGAGGGAAAGATGACGCACGATATGTCGACAGACGAGGGGTTGATGGCGACCGGACACTGGGTTGAGGACAGCAGGCCGATGGGCGTGGGCCTGATGATGCCGATAGGCGAAGGCTCGGCTTTTGGCGACACGCCGCACTTTAACGACATCGTGGAGATGGCGGAGGTCGCCAGGGACATCGGGGTCGATGCACTCTGGTTTGCCGACCACTTCACCATGGGGTCGCCCGAAGACGAGCTGCGCGGCGTCTGGGAAGCCTTTACCCTGATGGCGGGAGTGGCGGCACGGGTGCCGGAGGTCAAGATCGGCGCGTTGGTGGCCTGCACTGGATATCGCAACCCTGGCGTTATCGCCAAGATGACCGAGACGATCGACGACATCAGCGATGGCCGGTTCATCCTCGGCCTCGGCGCTGGGTGGCACCAGCCAGAGTACGACCAGTTCGGGATGCCGTTCGACTATCGCGTCACGAGATTCGAAGAGGCGATCCGGATCATCCACCCCCTGCTGCGCAAGGGCGAGGCGACTTCGGAAGGGCGGTTCTTCTCGGCGAACGGCGCTGTGAACCAACCGCGCGGGCCTCGAGCCGCCGGGGCGCCGATCCTAATAGGGTCGTCGGGGGATCGGATGCTGGGCATCATCGCCGACTACGCCGACGCGTGGAACACGGTGTGGCACAAGGACGCCGAAGCGGTCAAGCCGCTGATGGAACAGGTCGACGCGGCGTGCATCGCAGCGGGTCGCGATCCCGCCACCCTGGTGCGAACCGCCGGCGGCAACATCGCGATGGAAGGCTACCTGGGACGACGCCCCAACCCGATCGAGGGCGACGACGAGCACAAGGCGGAGGTGATTGCCGGCTTCCGTGATGTGGGAATGAAGCACTTCGTGGCGGGGCTCGACCCCACCACGCCGCAATCGATCGAAGCGTTCGGCCACGTACTCGAACGCCTCGACTCGTAGGGACCGACCTTGTGTCGGTCCGGCAAAACCCGTTGGGATCGACAGACCCGGAACACGAGGTCCGAGGCTACGGGTGTTGGTCCGGATCATTTGGAATCAGGGAGATGCATACCAATGGCACGACTGGCGCTCGGTGTTGATTTCGGCGGAACCAAGGTGCTGGCGAGCGTGGTCGATGTCGACACCGGCAAGGTCATGGGAACCGGCAAGAAGAAGACCGACTCGACCGACGGACCTGAGGAGCTGATGCAGAGGATCTTCGATGTCGCCCGCAAGGCTGCGGGCAAGGCCGGCACGGAGATGGGCGACATCACCGGTGTGTGCGTCGGCATCGCCGGACAGGTCGATGTCGAGCGCGGCATCCTGGTCGGTACCGCAAACCTCAGCCGGTCGGTCGTTGACCTGCCAATGGCGAAACTGCTCAAGGATGAGTTGGGCATCCCGGCGATCATCCGCAACGACGTGCAGATCGCCGCCGCTGGCGAATTCCGCTTCGGCGCGGGCAAGGACATCGACGATTTCGTCGTCGTCTTCGTCGGCACCGGGATCGGGGGCGGCATCGTCCGCAACGGCGAGATCGTGGCGGGCTCGGCGGGCAACGCCGGCGAGCTGGGGCACACCACGGTGCAGGTCGGCGGGCGGGTCTGCGGGTGTGGCGCGCATGGCCACCTGGAGGCGTACGCCTCTCGCACCGGCATGACGCGGGCGATGCTGGGCGAATTGCGACGAGGCCGGAAGTCGGTGCTGAGCGAGATGATGCCCGACCTCGATCCAGCCGATCCGGCGGTGGCGCCGTTCAAATCCGGCATGATCCGCGAGGCGCTGAAGCTGAAGGACGAGATGGTGCGGGAGGTCATCGACGAGGGAGGAACCTACCTGGGATATGGGCTCGCCAACGTCGTCAACTTTCTCAACCCTACCCGCATCATCCTCGGCGGTGGGGTGATCGAATCGGTCGACGCCTACTTTGAGGCGGCGGAGACATCGACACGGAAACAGGCACTGGCGCACGCCGGTCAGGCAGTGCAGATCGAGCGAGCCGGTCTGGGGGACTTCTCCGGCGTGATCGGAGCGGCAGTGCTGGCGGCAGACGCCGCCACATCGTAGGGTCGGACCCTCTTCCTAACCATGATTCGGACATACTCCTGCCCTTGCCAGACGTGGTATTGTCGCATCAATATGACGGCAGGTTTCAGGTTCGAACGGCGATGTGTTGCTGTGGTGTGATGTGGCCGGTGAGTGGTAATCCGGCGTTACAGGTGAATCCTTTGGCCCGTTGTGTAATTGGGCGAACAGCAGCACCCAGAGAGCGTGTGGCTGGCCGAACGAGGCGAACTGGCAGTTCAAGAATCAGTGATTCGGAACTGCGCGAGATTGTGACGACAGGCGTCAGATGGTAATCGATAGCTGAATCACTTATGTATTGAGGAGAGTCGCTCGTGGTGAATGGACCGATGGCCGGGCGGACCGGTCGAGCCGATGAAGTTGCGGCGTTCGTGGATTTCGAGAACATCCGGTATTCCACCATCAATTCCTACGGGCGGGAACCGGACCCGGTTGTCTGGCGTGACAAGGCGCTCAAGTACGGATTGATGTCGGTGGCCAAGGCCTACGCCGATTTCGATCAGCATCCTCCGTATGTCCGCACCCGGCTCGACGTCGCCGGATTTGAGATGAACCACTACCCGGTGAAACGGTCGCAGGACTCGCAGGGGCGGGAGAAGCTCGCCTCGCGCTCAGACCTCAATCTCGTGGTCGACATCATCAACACCGCGCTCGTGCGTCCGGACATCAAGACGTTCCTGCTGTTCAGTGGCGACAAGGATTTCATCCGGCTGGTGACCACGCTTCGCAATCGTCTGGGCCTGCGGGTGGTGATCTGCGGAGTGCCGGGGTCGGTCAGCCCGGACTTGGTCGCGGCGGCTGGCGAGGACGACCCGATCGAGCTGGAACAGACCGAGGACATCGACATCTCCGTGATCCAGTCGATCAGCACCTATGTCGAGCAGCTGCATGACGGCTTTGTGCCCACTCAGAGTCACATGAGCCGGTCGCTCTGGCGTTTCGTGGATCGCTCGAAGCTGCCCTCGGAGCACATCGAGGCCAAGGTGATGGAGTTCCTGCGCAAGCAGGTGCTGATCAAGCGACAGACCATCAACGGCCAGGGCAACGAGCTGGTGACAACCGAGCTCAATCCGGCGCATCCGCTGGTGATCGAAGCGCTCGAGATCGACGCGTCGGTCGCGGTGATCGAGGCCGGCGGCGATGAGCATACCGCCGACGAGGAAACAGACGGGCAGCCGGAATGGCGCGAGGAGCCGGTCGAGGTCGAGGACGAAGACCTGTACGACGAGCCCCAGCCGCCCAATCTGGAGAATCGGCGATCACGGTCGCCGTGGGAACAGGAGTTCTCGACCAACCGCAACGATCGCCCACGCCGCTATACACCGTAGCTGAGCCGCGTACGAGGGAGACCCTTGTGGTCTCCCTCGTTGCCGAATGCGATCGAAGGCCGGCACAAGACCGGCCCGTACGCGTCAATCTTCATGAGATTCACTCTGTCCCGCGATGAGGTCGTCGGCGATCTTGGCCGAGGTCAGCACGCCCGGCAGACCTGCCCCAGGATGCGTCCCCGCGCCCACAAAATACAGGTTGTCGATATCCTCCGCCCGGTTGTGCGGTCGGAACCAGGCCGACTGCGTCAACACCGGCTCGATCGAGAACGCCGACCCCTGCCAGCTGCTCAACGTCGTCGCGAAGTGCCGCGGATCGATCATGTGTTCAGTGACGAGGTGCCGCGACAGGCCGGGCAGGTAGCGATCCTCCAGGAATTGCATGATCCGATCCCGGTACGGCCTCGCCGCCTTTGCCCAATCGGCAGAGCCGCCAAGATGCGGCACCGGCGACAGCACGTAAAACGCTTCGTGGCCCTCTGGCGCAAGGTTGGGGTCGGTCAGCGTCGGCATGTGCAGGTACAGCGAGAAATCATCGGCGAGGACCTTCTTCGTGAAGACGTCGGTGAGAAGCTCCTTGTATCTAGGACCCAGGATGATGTTGTGGTGGGCCAGCGCCGGCGCATCGTCCCCTCGATACTGACGGTCGGCGCCGAAATAGATCACCACCAGCGACATCGAGTAGCGCAGCTTTTCCAGCTTCTCGTCGGTCCAGGTCGGACGGACGTGTTCCGGCAGCATGGTGCGGTACGTTTGCGCGACATCGCCGTTGCTGACGACGATGTCCGAGTTGAGGTCCGTGCCGTCGGCGAGGCGCACGCCGCTGGCCCGGCGATTGCCGGCATGGATTCGCGTCACCGGACTGTTGTACCGGATTGTGCCGCCGAGCCGCTGGAACAGCGCGACGAGCGCATCGACGATGGCGGCGGTTCCACCCCGCGCGAACCAGACCCCCCAGTGCCGCTCCAGGTGGTGGATCAGCGCGTAAACGCTGGTGGTCTGAAATGGGTTGCCGCCGATCAGCAAGGGATGGAATGAAAGCGCCTGCCGCAGCTTTTCGTTGCGGACAAAGCGGCTGACGAAGCCGTAGACCGTGCGAAAGCTCTGAAGGCGCATCAGGTCAGGAGCGATTCGGAGCATGTCGGCCACCGACAGGAACGGCTTGTCGGCAAGCTCGGTGAACCCCTTGGCGAAGATGCGCGCTGATTGGCGGGAGAATTGCCGGTAGCCAGCGACATCCTCCTCGCCGCCGGTCAACCGTCGGATTTCCGCCTCCATCGCCTCGGGGTCGCCGGTGTAGTCCATGCTGTCGCCGTCGTCGAAGAAGATGCGGTAGAACGGGGTGAGTGGCACGAGGTCGAGATGATCCGCCATAGTCTCGCCAGCGAGCTCGAACAGGTCGGCGAGCAACCACGGCGCGGTGATCACGGTCGGACCGCCGTCGAAGGTGAAACCATCCTGCCGGTAGACGTAGGCGCGACCTCCCGGCGCATCGCGCTGTTCCAGGATCGTGACGTCGTGCCCTCGAGCGGCCAGGCGGATCGCCGCCGCCAGCCCGCCGAACCCGCTGCCAATCACCAATACCTGCATTGATCTCATTCCCCGTCCGAGAGCTGGGTTCAACGGGCAGACCCTGTGTCTGCCCCTACGCACGTTAGGCTACGTTGATGGGTGGCGGGCGTCGACCCCGCTCTGTAGCGGGAATGTGGCACGATCCTCGACGGAACCATGCGCAGCCGCGACACTTGACGACATGTTGAATGACGCATTCCTTGGGATCCATCAATGCTGATCTGGTACGCGCAAGAGCGATATCACCCATTTAGCCTGAAGCATGAAGACGAGAATCCCGATCGACCGGGCGTCCTGATGATCCACGGCTTCACCGGCACGCCCGACGAGCTACGCCCGACCGCGGAGATCGCCTTCAACGCTGGGAGTGACGTAGAGGTAATCGGCATTCCCGGCATGGGCGCGGACATCGGTCGATTCCTCGAAGTGCGCGGCGATGACTGGCTCGCGTCGGTGATGGAGCGCTGGGACGATTTCACCACCCGTTATCGACGGCGGGTGCTGCTCGGCTACTCGCTGGGCGCGGCTCTGGCGATCCATGCCGCAGCGGCTCGGCCACCTGACGAACTGGCGCTCTTTGCGCCGCTGGTCCGTCTTGCTGATCCCAAGGCGGTGGCGCTGCCGGTCGCGAAGCTGGTGCTGCGCGAACTGACGCCCTTCAAGGGTATGGATTTCTCGCAACCAGCGACGAAGCGGTTCTTCGAGAACACGATGCCCGGGCTGGATGTCGATGATTCCGAGACACAACGAGCGATCCGCGAGGACTACGTGCTGCCGACCAGGTTGCTGAACGACTGTCGGCTGATCGGTCGCGAGGCAGGGCGGCTCGCCCGCCACATCACCGTCCCGGCAACCATCATCCAGGGACGTCCCGATGACGTCGTCGGTCATCACAACGCCCGCTGGCTGGCCGATCATCTCGGTGGCCGGGTTTCGTATCACGAGGTGGCGGGCAATCACCTGATCCCGTTCGACTCGGTTCGATCCTGGAGTGAGGTCCGACCGCTTGTGGAGCGACTGTTCGCGCGGATCGGCGGAGGCACGACGGGATGATGCAGACCCTTCGCTGGTGTATCGGCATTGTGCTGCTGCTCCAGGCCATCGCGGGAGTGCGGGTCGTGAACCGACTGCTTGCGTCTTCGGGTGGGGCACGGATCGAGACGGCGCGGCACGAAGGCAAACCGTCGGTCAGCGTGATCGTGCCGGTGCTGGACGAGGCCGAGCGGCTGGCGCCGTGCCTGGAGGGACTCATTGGCCAAGGCCGCGATGTCGCCGAGATCCTGGTCGTCGACGGAGGCTCCACCGACGCGACGAGGGATATCGTTCGCCGCTTCGCCGAACGGGATTTGCGAGTTCGCCTGATAGACGCCGCGCCGGTTCCGCTCGATTGGAATGGCAAGCCGTGGGGGTTGCATGTCGGCTCGCGCCACATCGCTGCCGACACCCGGTGGGTCCTCACTATTGACGCCGACGCGCGGCCACAGTCCGCGCTCGTGCCTTCAATCCTTGCTCATGCCGGGAAGCACAGGCTGCGGGTGATGAGCGTCGCCGCGCCGCAACGGGTCAGCGGACCGCTGGAAGCCCCGATCCACACCTCGCTGCTGGCGACACTGGTCTACCGCTACGGCATCCCCGGCAGCGCCACCACGGACCCCCTTTCGGTTCAGGCGAACGGCCAGTGCTTCCTGATCGAACAAAGCCTCCTGACTGAAGTGGGGGGGTTCGCCTCGGTCGCCCGATCGCTGGTGGAGGACGTCACCATGGCTCGGCAATGCGCGGCGATCGGTGAGCCAGTTGGATTCTATGAGCCAGCGGACGCAGGTGCATTGGTCACGGTCGAGATGTACGCCGGTTGGTACGATGCTCTGGTGAACTGGTCCCGATCCCTGCCAATGCGGGACCGGTATTTCGGCACCCGCTCGTGGATGCGACTGGCCGACCTCGGACTGACCATGGGATTGCCGCCGATGGCGCTCCTGGTGGGCAGCCTCTGGCGCGGAATGCCGCTGAGGCGACTGGTAGTTCGCCTGAACGCCGCCCTGCTGGTCATCCGGTTGGGCACACAGTTCGGCATGTCGCGGGCGTATCTCGGCTTGCCGCTCACGCATTGGACGGCGACCGTCGCCGATCCGGTCATCGTCGCCCTGATCTGGCGTCGCACATGGCAACGGCATCATCGTTGGCGGGGACGCAAGGTCGTCGTCGAGCATACAATGGCTACAGCGCCCGACTTTTTCTGTGGCAAAAACACAAAGGCTCACTATGCAGCGGACACGCGCACAATCGGTTGAGGCGCCCAGGGACCGAACACTACTGGCGTCCCGTCTCCGAACGATCCACCCCTTGAAATGGGCAAACGCCTTCCTGATCGGGCACCTCGTCGCGCTGATGTTCGGGCTGGCGGGTCTGTTGATCGCGATCCCGAATCCGGAATTGTGGGCGGATTCCGCGATGGGCGCGCGCGCCTATGACTTCGGCATGACCTACGCCGGGTCGCTCCACATCATCTTCGGAGCGGCTGCGATGTTCGCGTGGGGCGTCGCCGCGATCGGCATGCGGAAGACCGCGATCTTCTTCGGGGCGGCGGTGTCGATCTCGCTCGGCTCCGAACTGCTCGGCACCAGCTTCGGCGAACCGTTCGGCAACTACGCCTACACCAGTTTCCTGGGCTACAAGATTCTGGATCACGTCCCGTTCTCGATCCCGCTGTCGTGGTTTTACGTAGGCTTTGCGACGTATATGATCGGCCACGTGCTGGCGGCGCGGCTGGGTGTGAAACCACTCTGGATTTACGCGGTGGCCATCGGTGGGTGGCTGCTGACAGTCTGGGACCTGGTGCTCGACCCGGCGATGGCGCACGAATCGCTACCTGTGCGGTTCTGGGTGTGGTACGAAACCGGCCCATACTTCGGGATGCCGACGCAGAACTTCATCGGCTGGACGCTGACCGCCCTGGTGTTCATGACAGTCGCCCGCCTGTTGTGGAATAGCGATCCCCCGACGGATGGTGCGCGGCTTGCGATCTGGTTTCCCCTTGCTATCTACGCGGCCAACATCGTGTTCGCATCGGCACTCAGCGCCAGCGTCGACCTGTGGGTGCCGATCCTGCTGGCGATGGTCTTTGGCCTGATTCCGGCGGCGCTGGTGTTGACTCGGCGATCGGCGCCTGCCGCGCCGGCACCCGCGCATGACCGCTAAACGGTACTGGCTTGTCACATAATGGTGAATCCAACGCGATCTATTAGCCAGGCTGTGCTGCGTGCCGGTGGGAAGCGCTTTCTCGCTCGCGAAGCCGGGTTGACGATCACCGGTTGCGAGCACATCCCGACAACAGGACCGTGCGTGCTGGTGGCGCACCACTTTCATCACCTGCTCGACGGATGCGCGCTCTACATGGCCACCAAACGACCGCTCCACGTCCTGGTCGGGCTCGACTGGGCAGGGTCGGGACTCAAGCGCCGGGGGATGGAGGCCTTGTGCCGGATGGCGGGGTGGCCGGTGATTACCCGCCCGGATGCCCTGAAGCGAGCGCAAGCGTCGACGGAGCAACGAACCGAAGCGCAACGGCTGATGCGGCGGGCGATACGCTCCTCGGTCGAGCTGCTCGCCGACGGCCAGATCGTCGTGGTGTTTCCAGAGGGATATCCGGTGATTGACCCTCACGGATCGCCGAAGCAGGCATCCGGAGAGAGCTTCCTGCCGTTCGAGCCGGGCGTAGTGAGGCTGGTGAGGATGGCGGAATCGGGCGGCAAGGCCATCCCAATGGTGCCGATCGGGTTCGTGTACGAGCGAGCCGATGACGGTCGCTGGCGAATCACGATGCGCATCGGCGAGCCGATCCAGCGAGCGGACTTCAACGATGACAACGCCTGCCTGGTAGCGTTGGAGGAGACGGTTCGGAAGTTGAGCTGAGAACATCTCCGCGATTAATACGGATTCCGCATAAACAAGATGCGAAGTGCGCGTACGGGCCGGTCTTGTGCCGGCCTTCACTGGCGTGCGGTAACAGAAGGAGACCACAAGGGTCTTCCGTACGCGGCTCGGCGAGTGGAATGTACGGTGTTCAGGCGGATTCGGTGTAACGGATCTTTTGAAAGGGCGGACATGGAGTCCGCCCGTACGGGTCTCTGGACACGGTCCGAGGCTACGATTACCGGGTCAACTGCATCCTGACGACACTTGCCAGCACGAGCGGCATCTCCCGGACCTTGGCCGATGTCGAGACCGACACGCGACCGTCGAAGACATCGTAGTTCCGTGCCTCGATTCGATTCAGGATCTTGCTGTAGAGCTGGCTACCGGAGAGCGTTGCTACCTGGCCGGGAACCGACAGCGCCGCGATGCCAGGACGCGCCGACCGGTACAGTTCCCGAGCGCGAGCGATCTCGAACCGCATCAACCCTTCGAAATCGCCATCGGGTTGCAGGGCGAGAATCGACTCGGGCGTGATCCCGAACCGATGCAGGTCATCCAGCGGCAGGTAGATGCGTCCCATCTGCGCGTCCTCCGCGACATCGCGCAGGATGTTGGTCAACTGCATGGCCACACCGAGTTCGACCGCGCGAGGCAGCGCCGTGTCGTCACGGCACCCCAATATCGGCGCGGTCATCAGGCCAACGGTTCCGGCGACGCAGTAACTGTATTGGCGAAGGTCCTGCCACGTCTCGAAGCGAAGATGATCCAGGTCCATCCGTACGCCCGAAACAAGATCATGCGCGCACTCGTCGGATATCCCGTGGGTACGCAGCACCCACGAAAACGCCCGGGTGATCGGGCACGACGGGCTGTCGATCGCGGCGAGCCAGGCATCGAGCTGGGCATGAAGGTCCTCGTGATCGCGATGTCCCGCGTCGTCGACGACATCGTCTGCGGTGCGGCACCAGGCGTAGACGGCGTGGATGGCCTGGCGCGTGCGGAGAGGAAGGAGCTGGCAGGCGAAGTAGAAGGTCGTGCCGTGCGCTCGGGTGACGTCCCGGCACACCGCCCAGTCCTGTTCGCTCGGGAGGATTGAAGGGCGCATAGGGTCCACCGTTGACGAGCGGGGTTTGGTAGCAATGCCGGTTGCCGTCATGAGCGTACCTTCTGCGGACATGGCCAAAAAGCGCATGCAAGCGTTCCCCTACTGTAGCCTTCACGCCCCGTATGGCGAAAGGTGCGTAGACTATCTGTGAGTGACCCCGGTCACACTCGGGCGCCAACGTCCAGCAGACGAGGATGTGACAGCTATGGTATCACCGGCGAGAACGAGGGCAGGGATGGCGCGTGACGGAGACTCAATCAAAGGCGCCTGGGCCTCGCATACCGGCCCCTGATTCCCAGGAGACGACGTGGTTCCGGCCCGAGCCGCCGAGAGACAGGTCAGCCAAGCCACCTGCCAGCGAACGGGAGCCGGACGAAGCAGGCGTTCCAGTTGCGCTACCGGATAGCGCATCGGTGGATGCGCCACCCAGAAGCCGGGCCCGGGCTCTCGGGCACGGCATGCTGACGGCGATCCGGAACTGGCCGGTCGCCGTGATCCTGGCGGTGTTCGCGGTGTCGGCAATGGTCGTGCCGACCATGACCGACATCGCCACCACCGATGACTGGGGCTACACGCGCTCCGTCGAAATCCTCTATTACGATGGCGTGCTGACGGTCTTCCCGGTCGTGGCGGCGACGGCGGTCACGCAGATCCTGTGGGGTGCGCTCTTCGCGCTGGTTTTCGGCATGTCGCTGGGCGTGATGCGGCTGTCTACCGTGGTGATGGTCGCGCTGGGCGCGATCGCCCTCTACGCGATCCTGCGAATGCTGGGAGTTTCCAAGAGCCGCAGCGCGCTGGGAATGGGCGTCTGGCTATTCAACCCGCTGAGCTTCGCGTTGTCGTTCAGCTTCATGACCGATCCACACTTCTCGGCGATGATGCTGATCTCGCTGGCGTTCTACGTCCGGGGCCTGCGTCCGAGCCGCGAGCATGTAATTGCGATCCTGCTCGGATCATTATTCGCCGGGTTCGCGTTCCTGATGCGCCAACAGGGCGCGTTGATCCCGTTTGCGGTCGGCATGTATCTCCTCTTCACCGGCCAGGTCCGGTTCAATCGGGAGTCGATCCGAAGGGTCTCCGCCGTTGCCGTGCTGCCCGCTCTGATGCTGATCGGGTACTACGCATGGCTCCGGTGGGTCAACGACGTCCCGGCCGTGCAGGCGAACTTCCTGGCCGACCTGCAGGAGGACGGATGGGCCGGAACCTGGCTGATCATACAGCGGGCGCCAGTCTACGTCCTGTTCTACGCAGGTCTGTTCCTGTTGCCCGTTCTGGTCGCGATACTCCCTCGCCGAAGAGCGAGCGACAACTCGACGCTGTTTTCCTCGCCGGTGGGATTCTATGCCTGCGGCGCCTGGACGACGGTGGTGCTGCTCGGCTTGTACTTGGCCGGTCGCCGCAATCACGAAATGCCGTTCGCCTCGCAGTTCTTCGGCCTGGGCAATGTCGGGCCGCCGGACGTGCTGGGCAGCCGCCAGCGGTTGATCGAGCGTGGCACGGAACTTCCGATTGCCCTGACGATAGCGTCGGCGATTGGGGCGATCCTGATCGGATTCGTTATCTGCCGGTGCCTTATCTCCGAACCGTCGCCGGAGCGAGCGGGGTTCTGGCTGATCGGAGTGGTGGGTCTTTGGCAACTGGTGGGCATCTTCCCGCCTTCGTACCACTACCTGAACCGGGGCGTGACGCTCGACCGCTACCTGTTGCCGGTGATCGCCCTGGTGATCATTGCAGTGCTATGGGCGCTTCGCGACGTGCGGCTGTTGCAGCCGGTGAGTTGGGTGCTGCTTGCTGCGGTGGCGGTGTACTCGACAATGGCAACGCGCGACTACCTGGTGTACATGGACTCGATCTGGAGCATGGCGCGATACGCCAACGAGAATGGGGTGGAAAACGACAGGCTCGACGCTGGCTCCGGATGGGATGGATATCACCTGTACACGCTTATGCTTGAGGAGGACATCACCCGAGCCCGGTCGCCCCAGGGATCACCCTGGTGGGTCTACTTCTATGCCAAACCCACCGACTCAAGCTATATCGTCGCGACCGATCCGAATGTCAGGCGAGGCTATGTGACCGTGGAAAGCAGGGAGTATGACCAGTGGCTGGAAGACGACCCGGTGTCCGTCTACCTGCTCAAGCTGTGGCATCTTCCGTTCCCGGTGGAAAACGAATCAACGGTCGATCCGCGCTCGGACGCCGCCGATTCCGCCGGTGACCGGCAAGGCAGAGTCACACCAACGCCAGTGGCAGCTCCGGCGCCACTCGGTTCCAACTAACGTCTTGCCGCCTCCCGCCGTATGCAGCGCGTTGAAACTGGAGCAGGAATGACCCTGAAACACGACCGAACATCGACCCGCACGAGCGAGGACATGCGACGCATTCGCACCCGCTGTGTCCAGGGAGGGCATCACGGCGAAGGCGACATCTGGCCGCTGGTGCCGCCGATCGTGCAGAGCACCGTGTACGCAACGCATGATCCCGAGGCGATATCCGGCAGAATCCTCGCAGACCCGCCTCTGCCGACCTACAATCGCGATCACTTTCCGAACGTCTGCGCGCTGGAGGAGCTGGTCGCCGACCTTGAAGGAGCGGAGGCGGGCTACGGTGTGTCCTCGGGGATGGCGGCCATCTCCCTGGCGGCGCTGGCGATCTTGTCCCAGGGCGATCATCTTGTGATCGGCGCGGACAGTTACTGCGACACGGAGATGCTGCTGGCGCAGGAGCTTCCCCGGTTCGGGGTTGCCTGCTCGGTGGTCGATGTAGCCGATCTCGAAAGGGTTGAGGCGGCGGTTCGGCCCGCAACCGGGATGATCTTTGCGGAAACCATCACCAACCCCGGCATGTGCGTGGCCGACATTCCTGGACTCGCCGCCATTGCCAACCGCCACGATATTCCGCTCGTGATCGACAATTCGTTCGCGTCTCCAGCGCTGTGCCGTCCCATCGAGCATGGCGCTGACCTGGTGATCCACAGCGTCACCAAGTACCTGGGTGGTCATCACGACCTGTCGGCGGGGGTGGTGGTGGGCAGCGCAACGCTCATGGCGCGGATCAGGCAGTTCGGCTACCTGCTCGGTGCCGTGCCGGGTGCCTCGGACGCAGCGCTGGCGGTGCGGGGCATACGCACGCTGGCGGCCCGAATGGCGTGGATCAGCGACTCCGGAATGGAGGTGGCCGACTACCTGAGCGGTCGGCCGGAGTTCGCCTCGGTGCGGTATCCGGGATTGTCCGACAATGGACTGGTAGCGCGGATGCTGCCGGATGGTCAGGGCGGCGTGCTCGTGGTTGAATTCGCTGGCGAGGGGTCAGCGAGCGCCGTGATCAACTTCGTCCGGGCGCTCCGCATGATCCCATACGCGCCGAGTCTCGGTGGCGAGATCACGACAGTGTGCTATCCGCCTCGGTTGAAGGACCAGGACTGTTCGCGGGAGCACGGCGGTAACGGCGCGTTGCGCTTTTCCATTGGACTGGAGCATCCGGCGGACATCATCGCCGACATAGAGCAGGCGCTGATGTCTGTGGGATCCGTGGATGACTGAGCGGCACGCGAAGGAGACGTGACGATATTGAATGCCACGCCACAATCAGACCGTCATTCTTCGCATTCGCTCAGAATGACGATTTCTTGTTGGACGCACGGTGTTTGCATACCAGAGGATGAAACATGGCAGAGGCGACTACGGCACTGATAACCGGCGGCGCAGGACTGATCGGGTCGCACATCGTCGATGAGGCGCTGGCTCGCGGCTGGAATGTGCGCGTGCTCGACAGCCTCGAACCGCAGACCCACGCCGAAGGCAAGCCGGGCTGGATTCGCGATGAGGTCGAGTTCATCCACGGCGATGTCCGCAACCAGGACGACTGGGACCGCGCGCTGGCCGGCGTCGACGTCGTTTTCCACGAGGCGGCCTATGGCGGCTACATGCCCGAGATCGCCAAATTCATTCACGTCAACTCCTACGGAACAGCGCTGATGCTGGAGTCGATTCGCAACAACGACCTACCGATCAGGAAGCTGGTAGTGGCCTCGTCGCAGGCGGTCTACAACGAGGGCGCCTATACCTGCGACGGGCATGGGCACTTCTACGGCAAAACGCGCCCGGTTTCGCAATTGGAGCAAGGCGACTACCTGATGCACTGCCCCATTTGTGGCGAGCCATCCCGGCCCGTCCCCACCGACGAGGCCGCGCCGATGGGAGGCGAAAACGTCTACGCGATCAGCAAGGCCGACCAGGAGCGGCTGGCAATCTCATTCGGACGGGCGACCGGGCTGCCCGTGACCGCGTTGCGCTACTCCTGCACCTACGGTCCGCGCCAGTCGCTGTTCAACCCCTACACCGGGGTGATCGCGATCTTCTGCACGCGATTGATGAACGACCTGCCGCCGGTGGTCTACGAGGACGGCAAGCAATCGCGCGATCTGGTCTTCGTCGAGGATGTCGCCCGAGCCAACATGCTGGTCGCGACCGATGCTCGGTCCGACGGTCAGGTGATGAACGTTGGCACCGGCAACGCGGCGGCGATCGGTGACCTGGCGCGGCTGCTGGCCGAGAAGCTGGGCAAGGAGATCGAGCCGGACATCCCCGGCGAGTACCGTCCCGGCGAGATGCGAGCGCTGATCAGCGACACCACGAAGATCAGTGAGCTTGGATTCGAAGCTCGAACCGGACTGGAGGAAGGCATCGACCGTTACCTGGACTGGATACGCGAGCAGGGCGATGTCGGCGAGTACTTCACCGAGGCCGCTCGACGGTTGCGCGAGCGGCAGGTCGTGAAACAGGCTCGCTCGGGTACGACGGTATGACGACTGGTGAAAAGCGACTCACCGCCGCGGTGGTGATCCCCTGTCTCAACGAGGAAGAGTCGATCGGGGAACTGGTCGCCGAGATCCGGGCGATTGCCGACGATGCAGAGAATCCGGTCGAGATCGTAAATATCCTGGTGGTCGACA
Organism: Chloroflexia bacterium; assembly: GCA_013698305.1. GTDB lineage: Bacteria > Chloroflexota > Chloroflexia > Thermomicrobiales > UBA6265 > JACCVC01. Next base: position 17,564 of record JACCVC010000041.1, on the reverse strand, counting down.
ACGGCTCTTCCGATAGCACGGCGCGGGTGGCGGCCCAGGCGGGAGCGCGCATCGTGACGGAACCAACGCCTGGCTACGGACGCGCCTGCCTGAGCGGCGTGCTGGCCAGCGGTCCGGTCGACCTGATCGTGCTGATGGACGGTGACCGCTGCGACCGACCGGCGGAACTCCCGCTGCTCGTCGCGCCGTTGCTGGCCGGCGAGGCTGACCTGGTGGTGGGATCACGCATCCGGGGAAGCTTCGAGCCTGGATCGTTGATGCCGCAGCAGATCGTCGGCAACCGGGTGGCGGCATTTCTCGTCAAGCGATTCCATGGCGTGAGCCTGACCGATATCGGGCCGTTTCGAGTCATTCGCAAAAGCGACCTGATGCGGCTTGGCATGCGGGAGATGACCTACGGCTGGTCGATCGAGATGATCGTCCGCGCCGCCCGCAACGACCTGACCGTAAGCGAAGTGCCGGTGAGCTACCGGAAACGGAGCGGAGGCGTCTCCAAGGTCAGCGGCAACGTCAAGGCGTCATTGAAGGCGGGGTACAGGATCATCATGGCGATCTTCCGGGCGCGGAAGGACGATAGCCCACTACCACCCGACCTCGCCGAAGCGATCAAGCAGCAAGGCAGCAGCGAGCGATGATCGAACGACGCAGCGACTGCCTGGTGATGATCGCCGCCCGCGCGCCCCACGCCGGAGCGACCAAGACGCGCCTGGGACGCGCGATCGGGATGGAGCGGGCGGCGAAGCTGTACTCGGCGTTCCTGCGCGACCTCGCCGCCCGGTTGACGCCGGACGTTGACGATGGCAATCCTGAGTACGACCTGGCGTGGACCCACTCCCCACCCGACATCGACTTCCGGGACGAGCTGCGGCAGGCTACCGGCAAGGCACCGGAGCATGTCCACTATGTGCCGCAGATCGACGACGAAGATTGGAGCGCCCGGCAGAGCGCGTTGCTGGAATGGGGATCGAATGGAGGCTACGCCAGGACGCTCCTGATCGCGTCGGATTCTCCCCAAATCGAACGCGAGGTCCTGTTGCGGGCGTTCGAGGCGTTGGTCGAGAGCGATGTGGTGATCGGGCGGGTGCTGGACGGTGGCTACTACCTGATCGGCCAACGCGGGTTTCAGGAGATCGTGCAGGGCGTTGAGATGAGCACCGCCTCGGCGGCGGACGGCGTGATCGACCATGCCCGTGCGCTTGGGCTGCGGGTGGCGGAGGCGCCGGAGACGTTCGATGTCGATGTCGAGGACGATCTCGAACGGCTGAGGGAGCATCTGGCCATAGACGACGGCCAGGCCGCGCCATCGACGTGGCGGGCGTTGCGGGATTTAGGGTTGATATCCGTAGGCCCGGACCGAGGTGTCCGAGCGCGCCATGACGGGCAACGAAATTGGTAATAGAGACCGCACAAGAGGTCTGAATTGGCCCCACACCAACCTCGGACATCGAAGTCCGAGGCTACATAAACGTCACGCCCTCAATGGTCAGCAAGGTGCGTTTTATAGCAACCCCGCCGGTGTACCAGCCCATCGACCCGTCCGACCGGACGACGCGATGGCAGGGCACGATCACTGGTATCGGGTTGCGACCGAGCGCGTTCCCGACCGCGCGTGACGCCCTGGGGTTGCCGATCGCGGCGGCGACACTTCGGTAGGTGCGGAGATTACCGAACGGCACATCCGACGTCGCCTCCAGGACGCCGCGGGTGAATGGGGTGACGCCGTAGAGATCGACCGGGACCGAGAACGCGTTGCGCTGCCCGCCGAAGTACTCCACGAGCTCATCCTTGACGCCGGCCACGCTGGCCGCCCTCTCCGTGGCGAGAATGCCCCGCCCTTCCAGCTCCCCGAACCGATCCTCCCGATCGTGATTGATGAGGTAGCTGACATCGCAGATGCCGAAGTCAGTCACGACCAGCAGCAGGTCACCGACCGGGCTGTCCATGAACCCGTAGTGCCCCCGGCGCAGGCCCAGCGCGGCTGCGGCTTCCGGCAGCGCGGCTTCGTCAGGTGGCGCCGGGGACGAAAGCTCCCGCTCCCAGTCCTGCTGAACCTCCCGACAGGAGTTGCAGGCGGCGATGTGCGCCGACATCGCCGATTGATCGGGTTGGTCGAGATCACCGATCACGAGGGCGGGCATGGCGTCCTCGACGACGTCGCAGGGATCATCCGCGGTATCCATCGCGGCGATGACCGCGCCGGGTACTGGCGGTAGGTGGATGGTTGGAGTGCGGTTCATGGAGGTGCAGGTCCTTTCGGTCGATGGTCGGGAACAAGACCCGACGCTACCAGAGCAGGGTGTCACAGCGCGGTGGCGAATTCGGCTCGGAGTTTCCTGAGCGCCTGGTAGACGCTGGCGCGGGCCGCTTCCTCAGTACAGTCGAGCACGTCGCCGATCTCGGCGTACTCCATATCGTGGTATTTGCGGAGGATCAGGGCGGTGCGCTGCTTGGCCGGCAGCAGGGCGATCGCCGATGTCACCTCCCGCAGGGTGTCGCGGGCGTCGAGCTGGCGGGCGGCGTCCGGGTCGCGGGCGGGAATGGCGTTGGCCTCGTCGCCAAGCTCCTGCAAGCGCTGTTGCTTGCGGCGGTCGCTGATCCAGGTGTTGGAGGCGATCCGGAACAGCCAGGCGCGGTGGTTGGCGTCACCCGGCAACCGCTTCCACGCCTTGAAGGCTTTCAGCAGCGTCTCCTGATAGACGTCATCGGCGTCGTGCGGGTTACCGGTGATCGACCAGGAGAAACGATACAGATCGCTGCCGTTGCGCTCGATCATGGTCGTGAACGACAGCCGTTCGGTTCCGCCCGGCAACACGGCGCTGCCGCGTTCGGTCATGACAAGAGGCGGCATTGGTTGGCTTCTCCCTGATCGGAACGGTAACTCGCACGAGTTAATCGGAGCAGGACGCCCCTACTCTGCCCTACTGACGCGGCAATAGTCAGGTTGTGAGATTGCTGATCAGGCGACTCGAGCCGACGCGAGATGAGATTCAGTCCGGATCGAGTTGCGGGCGCTCACCCTCGCGGCGTTCCCAACCGGGGGCGAACAGCGGCAGGAAGTTGCTGACCTCGTAGGGGTGCTTCTCGAGCTCCTTCCAGTTGAGCTCGACGCCGAGTCCAGGGCGGTTCGGGATGGTGATGCAACCGTCGATCACCTCGGAATGGAAGTCGACGATCTCTCGCTCCCACTCGACGTTGTACTCGTCGAAGATCTCCTGCACCAGCAGGTTCGGGCAGGCGGCGCTGACCTGGATGCAGGTGGCGGTGGAGATCGGCCCCTGGGCGTTGTGCGGGGCGACCACGCCGTAGTGTGCGTCGGCCATCGCGGCGACCTGCCGGGTACGCCAGATACCGCCCATGTTGCCAGGCTCCGGCTGGAGAATATGAACCGCGTCATGGGACAGCAGCTCCGCGAATTGCTGCGGGCTGGAGAAGCTTTCGCCGGTCGCCACCGGGACGCTCAGCTTGCGGGCGACTTCGACAGTGCTGGCGATGTTCTGGTGACCGGTCGGTTCCTCGAACCAGGTCGGCTCAAACTCGGCCATCCGCTCCCCGATCCAGACGGCTTCCGAGACGCTAAGCCGGCTGTGGACCTCGATCATGATCTCGACCTCGGGTCCAACCGACTCGCGCACAGCGCGGACGATGTCGATCGACAGGTGGCGCTCCGGCAGCGTCATCGTGCGCCAGTTTGCGCCGAACGGGTCGAACTTGAGCGCCTTGTACCCGGCGTCGACGACCTCCTTCGCCCGCTCCGCGAACGACTCCGGCGTGCGCGGCCCGGCGTACCAGCCGTTGGCGTAGGCGGGCAGTGATTCATGATAGCGCCCGCCGATCAGGTCGTAGATCGGGCGGCCCGTAACCTTGCCAATGATATCCCAGCACGCGACCTCGATCGCGGCAACCGCATTCATTTGAAGCTGGCCGCCCTCGGAGTAGAGGTCGCGGGTCATTCGCTGGATGATCGTCTCGATCTGGAACGGGTCGGTGCCGACGAAACGGGGCGTGAGCTCGTGAATTACCGCCTCGGCCGATTTGGCGAATCCATTGAGCGTGCCCTCGCCGATGCCGTAGAGACCGTCCTGATCGGTTTCGAGGCGCGTGAAGAGCCAGTTCTTCCAGGGATTGCCGACAATGTAGGTGGAAACGCCGGTGATGCGCATGTGGACTTACCTTTCGTTTGAAACCATCTCCGCGACGGCCTGGCCGAGCGAACCGATGAACGCGTCGTCGTCGTAGGAGGTGGCATCGCTCTCGACCAGCACGCTGATCACAATCGTCCCGGACGGCCCAGTGATGACGCCGCAGTCGTGCGACACCCCCTTCAAGGTCCCGGTCTTGCCCGCATAGAGAACGCCATCGGAAAGGTCGCGGGCGAGCCGATCCGTGTGCTGCTGGTCGCCATGCAGCTTTCGCATCCAGGCGCATCGCTCCGGGGAAGCGGCGGTGTCGTTCCAGATCGCGGTGAGCAGGTCGGTCAGGCCACGGGCGGTGACCTGGTTTCGGTTTTGCCCATCGGCGGGAGCGCGGCCCAGGAAGGGGCGAGCCAGATGGAGCGTTGGGACGTCAATCTCGTGGGCGAGGTGCTGGATCTTGTCGAGCCCCGCGACTTCGATCAACGCGTTAGAGGCAGAGTTGTCGGAGATCGCGATCATCAGCCATGCCAGGTCTTCCACCGGCAGGGTGATGCCGTCATGCAGCCAGTTCAGCACGCCGGAGCCGCCGATCCGCATGGTATCGGTGACGGTGACTGGCGTGTCGAGTGTGACCGATCCGGCGTCAATGGCGCGAGCGACGGCGACCAGGATCAACGTCTTGATCGTGCTTGCCGCGGTCATCGCCCGATCAGCGTCGTGCTCGAGCGTGCTGCCGCCCTCGAGATCACGCGCGAAGATCGAGACCCGCATGGTCTCGGGAATCCTGGCAAGCTCGGCCGCCAAAGGTCCCCAATCGACGACGCTTTCCGATGTGGAGGTAGTTTGCATCTGCGCGTTCCTTTGCGTGAAGCCGAAGTCCTGCCACTGCTGCTGGTCGCAACTAGCCGTATCGTCGCGGTGATCGAGCGCAAAGGCAAGAGGGAACGAACGTGCATGATATACTCCCCTGCGGACTATAGAGAGCAATGGGTCGCGTTCCCTGCCTCCGATGTGGCTGCATTAACGACCTCTTGCCCGTCTTTCCCGCACCGATTCCACGACACGTTGTAGCACTCTCCTTGCCATGCGCCGTCATCCGGCGCGCGGGGATACTTCCCGGAGGTTTGCGGCCTTGTTCCGTCCCCTATCTGCGCTGTTCGGCTTGTTCAGCCGGGACCTTGGCATCGACCTCGGAACGGCGAATACGCTTGTCTACGTTCGCGGCAAGGGCATCGTCATCTCGGAACCATCGGTGGTGGCGATCGACACCAAGACCAAACGCGCCTTGTGGGTGGGCATGGAAGCCAAGGCGATGATGGGCAAGACGCCCGATTCGATCATTGCGGTGCGCCCGCTCAAGGACGGCGTGATCGCCGATTTCGATACGGTCGAAATGATGCTCCACTACTTCATCCGCAAGGTACACATGCAGCGATTGATGGCGCCGCACCCTCGCGTCGTGATCGGCATTCCCAGCGGCGTCACTGAAGTCGAAAAACGCGCCGCCAAGGATGCCGCCCTGTCGGCGGGAGCGCGTGAAGCCTATACGATCGAGGAGCCGATGGCCGCCGCGATCGGCGCTGGCCTGCCGATCAACGAGCCGATCGGCAGCATGATCGTCGACATTGGTGGCGGCACTACGGAGGTCGCCGTGATCTCGCTCGGCGGCATCGTCGTCAACCACTCGATCCGGGTGGCGGGCGACGAGATTGACGACGCGCTGATCCAGTACGCTCGCCGCGACCACAACCTCGTGATCGGCGAGCGCACCGCCGAGAACGCCAAGATCGCGGCGGGCTCCGCCTACCCGCTTGAGGAAGAGGTGCGGGTACCACTGCGTGGCCGCGACCTGCTCACCGGCCTGCCGAAGGCGGTCGAGGTCAGCTCGGTCGAGTTGCGGGACGCGATCTCGCAGCCGGTCAACACGATTATCGAGCTGGTGAAGACGGCAATCGAGGAAACGCCGCCTGAGTTGGTCGCCGACATCATGGAGCATGGCATCACCCTCGCGGGTGGTGGCGCGTTGCTGATGGGGCTGGACCGCCGGTTGCAGAGCGAGTTGCGGATGCCGGTGCATCGCGCCGAGGATCCGCTCACCTGTGTCGCGCGAGGAACGGGCAAGGTCGCCGAGTCGTTGCATCTGTATCAGCGGGCGCTCGCGGGTGGCCAGGAGCTTCGCCGGGGTTGATTCGTCGACGTTTTTCGTACGCGTACATGGCCCACACACGCGCCCGTTCGCACAACTGCCGTCGGCGGTCGGGCCGACCCATTCGGCTGCGCTCAGGGTAGGCTCCAGTTCGGCCCCTTCGAAGTTGCTTGATTTCACATCCGGTTCAGGGTAACGCATGACCACGCTCACGCTCAGACAAACCGTGACGCTGATCGGGATTTTCGTGGTGATCAGCACGTCCCTGCTCCTGCTCGACCGGCGCGATGCGCTCGATCCGCTGCGGGAGGGGCTGGCGAGCGTGATTACGCCGATCTCGCGCACCTTTGCCTCGATCGCGAACGGTCCCGGTTATCAGACCGAACTGGAGCAAGAACTGGAACAAACGCAAGCGGAACTCGACGCCGCTCTGGCCGAGAACGCGAACCTGGTCGCCCAGATCGCCGAATTCGAGATTCTCGATGAAGAGGAGCGGGTCGAAACCGAACGACCGGAACTTGACTACGTGGCCGCGAATGTGCTTCTTCGCGATGCTACCGGAACCCAGTATTTCTTCATCATCGACCGGGGCGCCGACGACGGCATCGAGATCGGGATGGCAGTGACCGATCCGGATTTCTATGTCGGCCAGGTGGTCGACGTCGAGGACACCACCGCCCAGGTGATGTTCATCGGCGACACCAGCGCATCGGTCGGGGCGCAGCTGCTGGATAGTGGCGCCGATGGCATCGTGTCGGGCCGATGGCAGCAGGGTGGACGGCTGATCATGGAGAATGTCGACCGGGACGCGGAGCCAGAGGAAGGCGAGTATGTCGTCACCTCCGAAAGCGCCGTCACCGAAACCCGCGGCGTGCCGCCGAACCTGATCATCGGGACGGTGATCCTGGTCCCGGACGTGGCCGGAGGCACCAGCGACCTGACGCTGGAAGTGCGGCCCGCCGTCGAATACGACGAGCTGGAGACCGTGTGGGTGGTCACGCCAAATGACGACGAATGACCGCCGGGCGTTTAGACCCGACCCACGGTTGTCAGCGGCGCTCCTGCTGGCGAAGGGCGTCGCACGGGGCATCCAGGTCGCGGGTCGGGGTGGTGGCACGTCTGCGCCTGGCATGGTGGCCGATCGGGTCGACGTTGGCTTGCTGACAAAGCTGACCGACCGCCTCGCACACGGCGTGGTAACGGTGGCGGGCACCAACGGCAAGACCACCACCTCGCGCATGATCGCCGACCTGCTCGAGGCCGGTGGCATGAAACCGGTGCATAACCGCTCCGGGTCGAACCTGGTGCGAGGGGTGATCTCGGCATTCGCCAGCCAGGCGCGGCTCAACGGCGATCCCGGAGGCGATGCCGGCGTGATCGAGGCCGACGAAGCGGCCCTGCCAGAACTGCTGGAGCGGGTTTCGCCACGCGCGTTGCTGCTCAACAATCTGTTCCGGGACCAGCTTGACCGCTACGGCGAGTTGGACACCATCGCTCGCAAGTGGCGACCGGCGATTGAGCGCCTCGGCCCGGAGACGACCATCGTGGTCAACGCCGACGATCCTACACTGGCGGCCCTGACCACGGGTGTCGCGGCGCGAGTGGTTCGATTTGGATTCAACGAGGAACGGCACCGGCTGGAGTCGCTCTCACATGCCTCCGACGCGGCGGCGTGCCGGGTGTGCGGTGCCGATCTGGCCTGGCACGCGCTATACGTGTCCCACCTTGGGGATTGGTATTGCCCCTCCTGCGACAACCGGCGGCCCGATTTGGATGCCATCGGCTTGGACATTCAGCTCAACGGCGTCGAATCGCTGGACATGACGGTACGTGACACGATCCGTGACACGGACGGAGATCATGCGATCCATGTCGGCGTGCCGGGCGTGTACAACGCCTACAACGTGCTGGCGGCGGTGGCGGTTGGCCGGGTGATGGACGTGCCGATGCCCACCATCATCGCGTCGATGGCTGCCTTCCGGTCCGCGTTCGGAAGGATCGAACGGGTAACGTACCGTGACCGCACCCTCACGCTGGCGCTGGTCAAGAATCCAGTCGGGTTCAACGAGGTGCTGCGAATGCTGACGGTGGCGACTGGTGGGCTGGAGGTGCCGACGCTGATCGCGATCAACGATCTCCACGCCGACGGGCGTGACGTGAGCTGGCTGTGGGACGTCGACTTCGAGCTGTTGGCGGATGGTGACGGCAAGTTGGCGACGACCGGCATTCGAGGCGCGGATATGGCCAACCGGTTGAAGTACGCCGGAGTCGCCGAAGATCGCCTGACACCGCTTCCGGAGGAGTTCGAGAGCTCGCTCGACGCGTTCGTCGAGCAGATATCGGCGGGAGGCTCGGGATACATCCTGCCGACCTACACCGCCATGTTGCGGATTCGGAAGATCCTGGCTGACCGCGGCGCGGTCGAGTCATTCTGGAAGCAATAGACCATGACCCAACCATCCAAACCCTGTGACCTCAAGATCGCCTGGCTCTACGGCGCTCGCATGAATATCTATGGTGATCGGGGCAACATCATTGCCCTGACGCAGCGGGCACGTTGGCGCGGGATCGACCCGGAGGTGGTGGAGATCGGCATCGGCGAGCCCATTCCGGATGACGTCGATATCTTCTTCTTCGGCGGCGGGCAGGATCAGGAGCAGATCGCGGTCTCACGCGACCTGGTGGGTCCCAAGGGCAAAGCCATCAACCGGGCCGTCGACAACGGCGCGGCGATGTTGTCGATCTGCGGAGGCTACCAGCTTCTGGGCCACGAATACCGACCGTATGGCGCGGAGCCGTTGCCGGGGATCGGCCTGTTCGATGTCACCTCCGAGGCGGGGTCCGAGCGGTTTATCGGGAATGTCCTGGTGGAATCCAACGAATGGGGCTCGCTGGTCGGATTCGAGAACCACAGCGGTCTCACCTGGCTTGGCAGCGCTGCCACGCCGATGGGCAAGGTGACTATTGGTCGCGGCAACAACGGCAAGGATGGCACCGAAGGGGTGCGGTTTCGCAATGCGATCGGCTGCTATCTGCATGGCGCGCTGCTGCCGAAAAACCCAAAACTTGCCGACTGGCTGATCGAGGCTGGCGCGAGACGACGTCATGGTACAGATGCTGCGTTAGATGCATTAAGTGACACGACGGAACAGATTGCGCATCGTAGCGCAATACGTCGCGCCAAACAGATGCGGTAAGCTAGCCTGATACCGGGTTCCGCCAACGATACATTCGCCATAAGCCACGTGAGGAGTCACATGCCGAAGCTTGATACGCTCGATGAACGGATACTCTCCGCCTTGCAGGACGATGGCCGCCTGACGATGAAGGCGCTGGCGGAGCAGATCGGCATGTCCAGTCCCGCGGTTATCGAGCGGGTGCGCCGGTTGGAAGAGCGCGGCATGCTGACCGGATACCGCGGGCTGGTCGATCCGACCGCCGTCGGCAGGCCGCTGTCCGTGATCATCTCGACGACGGTATCCCAGCCGAAGCAGGAGGAGTTCCTGTCGCTGCTGCGGGGACATGACGCGGTGGAAGAAGTGGTGAGGGTGAGCGGTGTCCGGAACTTCATGATCCGAGCGCACTTCGCGGGGACGGCGGAACTCGAGGAGCTGATGAACACGCTTGGCGGGCTGACCGAGGCGGTGGAGGCGGAGATCGTGCTGTCGATTCCGGTACAGGATTCGCCCATCATGCCGCCGCCCGATGTCGTCACCCGACGATTACGCGCGACCCGCCGGCGTCGCAGCGCCACCGAGAACTGATTCGGCGGGACGAGACGGTGTCGCAAAGGACCGGCATTTGTAGCCTCGAGTCTTGTGTTCGAGGTCTGCACGGCCCGTACGGGAGGCCACAAGGGCCTCCCTCATAATTGTCCCCCATCAATCTATAGGTTCGATGATCTGATCATCGTCTTCATCATCGCTGTCGCCCGGGCGATCATTGTCATTGCCAGCCGGGGCCCGGACACCCCGAACGCCCGCCGCGTCCGCGTATTCTCTCACGCTGGCGATCGCGCCGCTTGCCCACCGCGCATCGCGCTCTCGCAGGGAATCAATCGCCTTCTCGAGCTCTTCCCGCTGATAGTCGGTCAGGTCGCCACAGGCGTTGTCCGGCCCGTCACCCCTCACCAGCCAGTCGGTGGTCGTGCCACCGCTGGTGGCGTCGTTTCCGGTTGCGGAACAAACCTCGCCACGATAGACATCGTCCGGCTGCGCAAAGTCGTCGGGCATCGGCTGGCCGTCAGGGCCGACCAGCAACGCCTTAAACTCCGGCGTATCGTGGACGACGTTCATCATCTCCTGCCAAATCGGCCCTGCCGCCTGACTGCCGTCGAGCTCGGGCAGCGACGCAGATGGATTGCTGTCGCCACTCCGCCCCACCCAAACCCCGATTGAGACATCCGAGGTGTAGCCCATGGTCCAAAGGTCTCGCCAGTTCTCCGTGGTGCCGGATTTGGCCGCGACCGGGCGACCGAGTTGCTGTGAGGTCGCGCCGAAGATGTTGTCGGGGCCGAAGATCAGCTCACGGGCCTCGTCATCGGCCAGGATCGAGGTGACCTGGTAGGCGTGACCGGGTTCGAGCGCCTGCTCGCTCTCGTCCTCGACCTCTTCCGGATCAAGCTCGAACAGCACATTGCCCTGGCTGTCGGCGATCTTCAGGATCGGGTGTGGCGGCACGAAGGTGCCGTTATTGGCGAGCGTGGCGTAGGCGTTGGTGTGCTCAAGTAGCTCGACTTCACCGGCGCCGAGTCCGAGCGCAAGACCGTAAAAATCCGGATCCTGCGGCAAGCTATCGTCATACCCCATGGCGTCGGCAGTGTCCATCACATTGGTCAGGCCGGCGTATTCCGTCGCTTTCACCGCCGGGATATTCAATGAGTTCGCCAGCGAGGTACGCACAGACACCGCGCCATAGAATGTCCGTGTGTAGTTCTGCGGCTCATAGGGCTCTGGCTGGCCGGGGGAGTCCCACACGGAGGGGACATCCATTACGAGAGTGGCAGGGTTCCATCCTTCCGAGAACGCCGCCGCATAGACGATCGGCTTGATCGACGATCCGGGCTGGATCAGGCTGGTGGCGTAATTCACCTGGCCGTTGATCAGCGCGTCGTTGAAATCAGCGGAACCGACCATCGCCAGCACCTCGCCGCTCCAGGGCACCATCACGACCATCGCGCCATTGTTGCGCTGAAAGGCTTCCATGTCGGCGACTCCCGCGGCCACCACCTGCTCGGAGACCTGCTGCAGGTCGAGGTCGATGGAGGTGGTGATGTGCAGCCCACCGTAGAGCGCCTCCTCACCGTAGGTGTCGAGGATGTATTCCTTGACGTACTGGGTGAAATGGGGCGCGTTCTGGACCATGCCGGAACGATCCTCACTGGGTTGCAATGGCTCGTTAAAGGCTGCGACCCCCTCCGCTTCGGTGATGTAGTCGTACTCGATCATCTGCTCGAGCACGTATTGCTGGCGATTCTTGGCAGCGCCAAAGTCATCCGCGAAGGCACTGGGCTGCTGCGGCAGGCCGGCCAGAAATGACGCCTCCGCCAGGTTGAGGTCGGCGGCACGCTTGTTGAACATCGTCTGCGACGCCGCCTCGATCCCGTAGGACCGATTGCCGTAATAGATCTGGTTGAGGTACATCGTCATGATATCGGTCTTGGAGTACTGCTGCGCCAGCGCGACGGCAGCGAGCGCCTCCCGCGCCTTGCGGGTGTAGGTGACGTCGAAGCCGATCTCGTCCGGATAGATGGACCGGACAAGCTGCTGGGTAATGGTTGACGCGCCCGACGAACCCGTGCCGCTGACATTGATCCAGGCGGCGCGGACGATGCCGACCGGCTCGACGCCGTAGTTGTTCCAGTACGTCGCGTCCTCGGCGGCCACGGTAGCGTCGATCAGCCAGGGCGAAATATCGTCGAGCGAGACGTAGGTGCGCCAGCCGTAGTTGGGATTGTCGACTTCCTGGAGCAGCTCGCCGTCACGGTCATAGAGCTTGGTCGTCTGGAACGTTTCGACCGCGATATCGGCGGCGTTGGGAAGGTCTTCGTTGACGTTGCGATAGGCGGCCATGGTGCCCGTCACGCCCAGCACAGAGGTGATGACCGTGAACACGATGAAGATGCCGGTCGCGATCAGGCTCACTGCGCCGGCGAGCATGGCCATCCGCGAGATCGTGATCAACCCGGACTTCTTCGTGCGTCCGCTGCTTTCCCTGAGAAGATTAGGCGGAAGCTTTTGGCCTCGCTGGCCGAACCGGGTCGGCCCATACCGAGCCAGGCGCCGTTTGGCGGCTGCCTGTCGCTGGTGCGCGCGTGAGATACGTCCGTGGGCCATGCTTCCTCCGGGGAACGATGGATTGCAATTGGATGCGCAATCAGGCAGGTGGGGGCGCGCCGTTGTGGCGGTCTGCTCTTTCTTGAACGCTGGGCTGGGGTGACCGGTTTCATCGGCAACGCACCGGCGTCAGGTCCAATGGTACCAAATGGCCGTCGCGCCTCGTGGTACGGTCCTTCTGTAGGAAAAGGGCCGCGATGCAGCGCACCAGAGGGAAGTTCGGACACCATGACGGATGACAGATTTCAGGACGCGGTCGCCGGGGTGCGGCCTGGGCGCGGGTTTCCGGAAACGCCGCACGAATTGCCGATCGACCGGACCCGGGTCGACACCCTGCTCGACCGGGTCCGCAAGGGCGAGCGAATTTCGCTGATCGACGAGTTCCTCAACGTCGTCGACTGGCGCGGCGCGTTCTCGTCAGACGACGGCGCGGCGCTCAACACCGAGGATGTGGTCCGGCTGATCGCCTACTACCGGGAGAAATTCGCGGACATCGGTCCGGTCTACCTGGCGGAATTGCTATCGACCGAATTCATGACCGAATTGCGGGCCCAGGGGGACGTGACCTTCTCGCAGAAGCTGCTGGACCTTGGCCGCAACGAGCCGGAACTCTGGAAGGAGATCCGGCTGTTCTTCCGCCGCAAGGAATTCGCGACGGCGATGCTGGTCCACGCCGACATGGAGGAGCCCGACGCGACCACGTAAACCTGCATCCGTCGCGTCAATTCGAAGACGTCTACGCCCCGTTGGCGCTCGCGAGGGCGCGGAAAACGGCCCGGCGGATCAGGTTCTGGGTGACGCGGGCCCGGTAGTCGGCCGGACCGTGCTTGTCCTCCATCACGTCGATACCATCCGTCGCGGTCCTGACGGCCGCCTTCAATGTGGCGTTGTCGCCGGCACTCCCGATCAACGCCTCCTCGACCGAGGTCGGGCGGTAGGCGGAAGCGCCGGTGCCGGTGACGCCGATCCGGATGCTGTCGATCTCTCCCGCGGTGTCAGTGGTGAGGGCGACGGCAATACCGACCGTCGCGTAGCCAGAGGCGGGATTCGCCAGCTTTTCGTATGCCGCCCCAAACGAATCTCCGGTTCGCGGTATCCGAATAGCAGTCAGGAGCTCGGCCGGTTCGAGCGCGGTGGTCAGGAACCCGGTAAAGAACTCATCGATCGGGATGGCTCGCTCGCCGTTGGCGGACATCGCGACGATGCTGGCGTCCAGTGCCAGCATCCCGGCGGGATAGTCGGCGGCGGGGTCAGCGTGGGCCAGCGCGCCGCCGATCGTGCCGAGGTTGCGCACCTGCTGGTCTCCGACGACGTGCGCGATCTCGACCAGCAATGACACGGCGCTGGCAATCTCCGGGTTGGTGGCAAGGGTATGGTGGGTGACCATCGCGCCAATGGTGATGTGATCGGCCTCGACCGAGATGTTTCGCAGCTCGTCGAGATCGTTAATGTCGATCAGCAGCTCGGGCTGGGCGAGGCGCAGCTTCATGACCGGCAAGAGGCTGTGGCCACCGGCGAGCAGCTTCGCGGTATCAGTGTGCTCAGCCAGCAGGGTCAGCACGTCATCGACCGAGGTGGCGCGATGGTAGTCGAATGGAGCCGGATACATTAGCGCACCTCCGAAGTGGCCGCTTGGGCGCTGAGTTGATCTGGAGTCAGTTGCTCGGCCGCTACCCGGACCGCGTTGATGATGTTGTGATAGCCGGTGCAGCGGCAGATATTGCCCTCCAGCGCGTGGCGGATCTGCTGATCATCCGGGGACGGATTGTCCCGCAGCAGCGCGAGGCTGGAGAGCAGAACGCCCGGCGTGCAGTACCCGCACTGGAGTCCATGCTCTTCCCAGAAGACGGTTTGGAGCGGGTGAAGCTCATCGGCGGAGGTGGCGAGACCTTCGATCGTCATCACCTCGTGCCCGGTCGCCTGGGCGGCCAGCACCATGCAGCTCTTGACGGCGTGGCCATCGAGCAGCACCGTGCAAGCGCCGCATTGGCCGGTCTCGCAGCCGGTATGCGTGCCAGTCAGCCCCGCCTGCTCGCGGATGAAATGAACCAGAAGTGTACGGGGCTCGACATCAACCTGATGCGTCTCCCCATTTACGTTGATTGCGACATCGATCGTCGTTGGTGACACCGGGTTTCTCCTCCGCAAGCGAGTTCGTAGGGGAGGACCTTGTCCTCCCGAAACTCGGGCCGATCCTTTGACAAGCTTAGGACAGGCTCCGGTCGGCCCCTACGAATATCTGCCGTGATAAATCCACTCGACATGTGCGCATTAAGCGTTTGGTGATGGCGTCATTGGGCCGCGGCTGCTTTCGATTCGAGGCAGGCGAAGAACTGCCCGACAATCGAGGTCGCGGCGGGTTTGATCACCCGGCTGCCGATACGAGCGAGCATGCCGCGCACGTTGGCATCGCCCGACCATTTGACCAGCGTGCCGCCATCCTGTTCCACAAGCTCCAGGACGCCGTCGCCGGACACCTGCCCTTGCGGCCCCTTGCCGTCGATCGTCATCCGATAGCTTGACGGTTCCTGCTTGTCGCTGATTTTGACCTTGCCCTTGAAGGTCCCCTTGATCATGCCGATGCCGATCTTCATCGTCGCGGCATACTCCTCCTCGCCGATGACCTCGAGTTCCTCGCAGCCCGGCAGGCATGATTGCAGCGTGTCGGGATCCAGCAGAAACGTCCAGACCTGTTCGCGTGGGGCGGCAAATGTGTGCTCACCTGAAAGTTCCATCGTCGTTCTCCTCGATGCTACGGAAGCGATCTCCGGACACGTGTCGCCCTGGACCTCATGCTCGAGGTCTGTCCGGAGCTACACCCTGATCGTCGCACAATGCGCGCCGCGCGGCTATGGGCACGACTACTGCGGAACGAGACCCGCTCGCTGCAGCAGTCGTCGAATTTCCTGATGATGGTCGTCGGTGAGCAGCGTGTGGGGCATGGCGGTGTGCGGGTGGGCGATCAGGCCGAGCTCATACAGCGCCACTTTGAAGGCACCGTGCGCGGCGGCAGAAAAACCGTAGGCGTCCGGCTCGGGGACGTAAATAATGTCGAACAGGCGATAGAGTCGATCCTGCTCCTTCCGAGCGACAGCCCACTCCCCGGCGGATGCCGCATCGAACAGGCGCACATACCCGGCGGGATCGACGTTGGCGAGACCCGGCACGATGCCATGCGCGCCCATGAAAATGGACGTGTCCGACACAAGCTCAGACCCGGTAAAGATTCGAAAGCCCTGATTGTCCTGATTGTCAAGGATCACGCCGCGGAAATTGGCATCCTGCCCGCTACTGTCCTTGATGCCGACAATCGCGCCGGATGACGCCAGCTCATGAATGACCGGCCGCGGCATCTTGACGTGTGTCGCCGCTGGCACGTCGTAGGCGAGGATCGGCAGGTCGACAGCACTTCGAACAGCGTCGAAGTGCCGGATCATCTCGCCAACGCTGGGCGTGACGTAGAACGGCGGGCAGACGACTACGGCGTCAGCGCCGAGCTCCCTGGCGTGTTGGACCCGCTCGATCACGCGATTCGTGGTGAAGTCGATACACCCGGCGATGACCGGCACGCGCCCGTCGATGTGCTCGACCGCGGTCGCGATGACCTCGTCCTGCACGTCGTTGGTCAGCAACGGCGCTTCGCTCGTGGAGCCGAGAATGAACGCGCCGTGGATGCCGGCGTCGATCTGGTGATTGAGCAGGCGGCGGAAGCTGTCCGGGTCGAACGCGCGTTCCGGTGTCAGTGGTGTGCATACCGGTGGAATCACACCGTGAAGTGGAGCCGCGTCAAGTGCCATGTGCTGTTGCCTTTCTCATCGTCAAACAGAAGTTGAATCGACATGTCAGCTCGTCCACTCACAGGCGGGGATCGAGCGCTTCGCGAAGGCCATCGCCGATGAAATTGATGGCCAACACGCAGAATACGATGGCGATTCCCGCGGGCGCCCATTGCCAGAAGTCATTCTCCAGGGTGCTGATATTCCTGGCAACGTTGAGCATATTGCCCCAGCTCGGGATGGGCGGCTGCACGCCAAGACCCAGGAACGACAGCCCGGCTTCCAGCAGGATGGCCGCGGCGACACCCAGGGTCGCGTTGACGATCAGCACGTCGATCACATTCGGGAAGGCGTGTCGCAACATGATGCGGCCATCCGGAGCGCCGATCACCCTGGCGGCGTGGACGAATTCGAGATTGCGGAGCAACAGGAAGCGGGCCCGGACCAACCGGCAGGGTATCGGCCAGGTCAGCAACCCGATCAGAGCGATGGTTTTCCACAAGCCCGGACCGGTGATCGCGGCGACGGTGAGAATGACGATGATCGGCGGGAACGTCATCATCACGTCGGTGAAACGCATGATGACGCTGTCGGTGAAGCCACCGCAATAGCCAGCGAGGGCGCCCAGCAATGCCCCAACGCCAATCGAAATGACCACCGACGCAACACCCACCATGAGCGAGACCTGCCCGGCATAGACCGTACGGGCGAACGAGTCGCGCCCCGTGCTGTCGGTGCCGAACCAGTGATTCAGCGACGGACCCTCATTGCGAGCCCGCAGGTCGATCGCCGACGGATCGTGCTGGGCGATGAGCGGCGCGCCGATCGCGAGCGCGGCGACGATCAGGATCAGCACCAGACTTGCAACGGCCATGCGGTGACGCCGGAAGCGGCGGATCGCCACGCGCCAGGGGGCCTCGATCTTGACCTCACGCTCCGTCAATCGCACTCCGTATCGACGGTGGGTTTGCGTTGCATGATCAGTCATAGCGAATCCTGGGATCGATGAGTCCATAGGCAACATCCGTGATCAAGTTCGCCATCAGGATGATCATCGCGAGGATGAGCGTGAGCCCCATCACGATCGGATAATCGCGATTCTCGACGCTTTCCACGAAGAGACGCCCCATGCCCGGCCAGGCAAAGATGGTTTCGATGAACACCGCCCCAGCCA
>JACCVC010000020.1 GCA_013698305.1 Chloroflexia bacterium | reverse complement strand
GTCGGCATCTGCTATCCTCACCTCCGGACCGTCGGCGAACTGATCGCGTCCTCCGCTCCTCCTCTCCACGCCTGTCACGAGGTTGCCGCATGCTGACCTATCTCATCCAACGCCTGCTGCAGGGCATCCTCGTCATCTTCCTCGTGAGCCTGCTGACGTTCATCGTCATGCAGCTTGCTCCCGGCGATCCCATCCGGCTGCTGGTGGGCGAGGCCTACGTCACGCCGGAACAACTTGACCTGATCCGCGCCAAATGGGGTTTGGACGATCCCTGGTACGTCCAGTACTGGACCTGGATCAGCAACCTTGCCCGCGGTGACCTCGGCACGTCGATCATCCGGCAGGGCGTTCCCATCAGCGAGATGGTCTCCGAAGCCGCCAGCATGACTATCCGGCTCAACATCATGTCCTTCTCCATTGCCTTGTGCATCGCCATTCCGGTGGGCGTGTTCGCGGCGATCAGGCGCTACTCCTGGTTCGATTACGGCAGCATGCTCGGCTCGACCCTGGGCGTGGCCGTGCCGAACTACTGGATCGGCCTGATGGCGATCGTGATCTTCTCGGTCCAGCTGGGCTGGCTGCCGCCGTACGGCGCGGACTCCTGGCGAGCGTACATCCTGCCGGTGTTCGTGCTGGCGATCGAAGAGATGGCCGCCCTGGCCCGGCTCACCCGCGGCGCGACGATCGAGGTGATGAGCCAGGACTTCGTTACCACCAGCCGCGCCAAGGGGCTGATGGAACGGGCGGTGATCTTCCGACACATCGTGCGAAACGCGCTGCTGCCAGTGATCACCATCATCGGCTACCGTGTCGCCTTTATCCTCAGCGGCACCATTGTGGTGGAAACGGTCTTCGCCTGGCCGGGCCTCGGCAGGCTGTTCTACAACTCGATCCAGTCGCATGATTTCCAGGTGGTGCAGGCAATCGTGATCCTGCTCACGGTGATCGTGGTGGTGGTGAACATCCTCACCGACCTTACCTACGCCATCATCGACCCGAGGGTGCGAGTCCGATGAGCGACCACGCGATCCCCCAGCCCAGTAGGGTCTCCCTGCGCGAGGCCTCCGCACCGCAGCAGCAAACGAGCGAGCGCAAGCGCATCCTGCGCCGGTTCATGCGCTACAAGCCGGGGCTGGCCGGACTCGGCATCATCATCCTGCTGGTGACCTTGGCGTTGTTTGCGCCGTGGATCGCGCCATATTCGCCCGAAGAAATCAACACTCCCCTGCGGGGCGCAAACCCGTCGAGCGACTACTGGCTCGGCAACGACGACATCGGGCGGGACATTCTCAGCCGTCTCATCTACGGCTCCCGCATCGCGCTCATCGTCGGCGTTGGGGCGACCGCGATCGCCGTGACGATCGGCGTCACGGTCGGAGCGCTGGCCGGGTATTTCGGCGGCAAGGTCGACTTTATCCTCTCCCGGCTGGTCGACACGCTGATGGCGTTCCCGCTGCTGGCGCTGCTGCTGACGCTGTCGTCCGTCTTCGGACCGAGCCTTCGGAACGTGGTGGTCGTGATCGGCCTTACGGTCTGGGCATCGTATGCCCGGCTGGTCCGGGCCGAGGTGCTTAGCCTGCGCGAGCGCGACTTCGTGCTGGCGGCGCGAGCGTCCGGCGCGGGGGACCGCCGCATCATCTTCCGGCACATCGTCCCGAACGCGCTGGGGCCGGTGATCGTGATCGCCAGCCTCGCCGTCGGCGGCGTCATCATCCTTGAGTCGGCACTGTCGTTCCTCGGGCTCGGCGTCTCCCGGCCCACTGCGTCGTGGGGTACCATGCTCTCGGATGGCCGCGAGTACATCCGCAACTATCCGCACATCGCCATCGCCCCCGGCGTCGCCATCACCATCACCGTGCTGTCGTTCAACCTCGTCGGCGATGGCCTGCGGGACGCCCTCGATCCGCGCCAGAGAGATTAGCCACGCTGCCTTATAGCCGACGACCATATCTGCCAAACATCCTGGGTACAGTCCTCGCCTGTCTGGTGCTTGCGGGCTGCGCTGGCATCGGGACCGACAGTGTCGAGGAAGACGCCGAAACCGGCGCTGGCGATGGATCCCTACCAGTGACCCTGACCAACTGGATGTACGCACCGGGAAGCTCGCCTGCTTCGAGCGACCCTGTGGCGTTGGCACACGTCTCCGTGGCTCCGCTCCAGCCGGGTGAGAACACCGTCGAGATCGAGCTGACCGACCTCGACGGCGACATGCTCCCAGCGGCGTCGGCTCCCGCCGAGACGATCCTCACCGTCGAGCCGCTCGCGCCGGATTCATCACCGATGACGCCTCCGCTCACCAGAGCCGATCAACGAGCCGTCTGGACCTCCGGCGAGATCGAACTGACCGATCAGAGCTGGTACGAACTGACGGTCGCGCTCGAAACAACAGACGAAAGCTTGGGCACGGCGACGATGTACATCCTGCTACCCGACCCAAGCGTCTACGGCGCCGACGCGCTGGACCTCCCCGATACCGACCCAGAGGCTGAGGTCATCTTCAATCAATCCCTCGAACGCTACGCCGGCTGGAACGCGTCCAGATGGCGGGAGTCTCTCGGCAGCGGCACGGACGTGCTCGTCGTCACTGACTTCACGCTAACCAGCCGGCCCGGCGAACCACCAGCCTTCTTGGCCGACACCCGCTACACCGGCGCGTTCCGTGCCCGATCCGACGGTTCGCCACCCGCCGAGCCCAAACTCGACTACGCGGGAGCGATCACCATCGGCGATGACGCCTGGCGGCAACGTGACAACTCCGTTTGGGAACAGTCGTCCACCCGTGGCGTGACGACGCACGCGGGGCGGTCCGAGATCTACGCCGGCGCGACCAATATCCAGAACGCGGGCATGGACAGCATCGACGGGCGAGACGCGCAGGTCATCACCTTTTACCTGCCGCCCGACGGCGGGCAAAGCGAAGCGTGGTTCGCGTGGTGGATCGACCCGAACACCGGAGATGTGCTTCGGATGTCGATGGTTGCCTCCATACACTACATGCTCTGGGACTTCTTCGACATCAATGGGTCGTATACGATAGCTCCGCCACCAGATGTTCGCTCGGCGACGCCAATGGTCGACGACTGATTGCGCAACAAATAACTGTCGCTCTGAGTACCTCAACACAGGCAACGTGGCATAGAACACACGTACCGCACCTGATTGTCAGTCTGAGCCGGAGCCGGAGGCTCCGTGTCGAAGAATCTCAGTCGCCGTTAGAGCCGGATTGAGATAGATACATGTCACTGAGACTGAGGTTCTTCGACACGAGGGCTATCGCCCTCGGCTCAGAATGACAAAATGCGTGTGTCGAGGTACTGACCGGAGCGAAGTGTCTGCCAAAGGTGATGAATAATCAGATCGGGCCGATACCGGAGTTCAGGGTCGAACGCTACGCGTCGAGCTTCGTCAGATTCGCTTTGAGGACCGACCTTGTGTTGGTCCTCACACTTTTTCGAAAGGACCACCATCGCGTGAAGATCACATTCCTCTGAACCGCCGCCGCGGAAGGCTACCCCGATCCGTTCTGCAGCTGCGACAACTGCGAGTCCGCCTGACGGATCGGCGGCAAGGCGCTCCGCAAGCGGGCATCGGCGCTGATCGACGATGTCTTCCTGATCGACTTCGGGCCGACCTGCTCTCCGCCAGACAGATCCACTCCATCCCGCTCACCAGGGTTGGATACGCAATCCAGACGCATCCTCACGACGATCACTTCGACGTCGACAACTTCATCGCCCGCGCCGACCACTGCAAGGTCGAGGGCGCACCGCACCTCCAGTACGCCGTCTCCCCGTTTGTCGCCCGTTTGATGAAAGAGTTCGGAGCGCGGTCGTTCACCAGCGATGACGACCTGAGCAGGAATCACTTTCCCAGCTTCAAGCTCGACCTGATCGTTCAGGACGATTTTGAGACGGTCGAGCTGGGACCGTACACGGCGCTGGCGATCCCCGCCACCCATGCGCCAGGGTTGCAGGCACGCATCCTCGCGATCCGGCACGAGGACGGGTCATCGTTCCTCTACGGCACCGATACCGCGCCGATGCCGGAAG
>JACCVC010000001.1 GCA_013698305.1 Chloroflexia bacterium | reverse complement strand
CCCGTGACTCCGCCACCGGTGACATCGTCGGGAATGTCATCACCGATCGCTATCGGGGCAACACCAGGATCGTGAACATCGCCGTCGCCAGGGACGCCCGCCGCCGCGGGATCGCCAGGCAGATGTTATGGGCGATCGACCAGCAGTGTCCGGAGGGAGACATCGTGCTTGCGGTCGAGGAGAGCAATCTCGCCGCCCAGCGGCTGTATGAGCGCGAAGGGTACATCCGTACCAGCGTCAATCGCGACTATTACGGCGTCAACAATCACGGGTACACGATGAAGAAAGTGCGCCGCAATCGGCCCGTGTCGGTTACGTCGCCCTGATCGAACTTTCACCCGCCCGGACACCTCGGTCCGGGCCTACATCTACCCCACGATGCCGACTGCAAAGCTGGATATCACGATGTCAGGCGCAGCGCCAGGATCGCGACCGTCACCAGGGTCATCAGGCCGTTCAGCACCGCCGCCGCCTTGAGACGCGACGCGTGGGCGACGGCGACCATGCCCGTCGCGTGCCACGTCAGCCAGGTGGTATACCCGAGCGCCAGCGCCAGCACCGCCAGCGCCAGGTTCATGCTGTAGAGCAGCGCCAGGAACGGCGCGATCACGATCGCCAGCGTGAAGCCCATCGCCTTGAGGTTGACGATCCGCGCTCGCTGGATCGCCGCCATTTCCCGTTCGTCGCGCTCCCGCTGCGAGCGAAATCCTGATTCTGTCACGGTCACGTCCTGAATATCGCCTGGCTGCGCTACCATAGCTGATCGAATCACGCCCGCATCATGCAACCTTGACAGGATACCGGAATGACCGATCAGCCATCGACCACGCCCGCCACCGAGCTCCGCGAATGGGACGCCTCCAGCTATCACCAGGTCGCCAACCCTCACGTCGATTGGGGACGCGCCGTGCTCGAACGCCTTCCGCTCCGGGGCGATGAAACGGTGATCGATGCCGGCTGCGGCACCGGCCGGCTGACCGAGCTGCTGCTGGAACGCCTCCCGAACGGGCAGGTGCTGGCAATCGACCAATCCGCCAACATGCTCGGAGAGGCCAAGGCCCATCTCACGCCACGGTTCGGTGACCACGTCAGCTTCCGGCAGGCTGATCTCGTCGGACTCGACGTCGACCAGGACGCCGACGCGATCTTCAGCACCGCCACCTTCCACTGGATCACCAATCACCGACGCCTGTTCCAGACGTTGTTCCGCGCACTCAAGCCCGGTGGCTGGCTGGTGGCGCAGTGCGGTGGCGGACCGAACATCGCCCGGCTCAACCGGCAGGCGCAGATCGAGATGTTGGGGGAACCGTTCGCCGCCCATTTCGGCGGCTGGAGCGGTCCGTGGCTGTTCGCCGGAGCCGACGACACCGCCTTGCGCCTGCATGACGCGGGTTTCGTAGACATCGACACGCATATCATCGACGCGCCGGTTACGCTGGAGTCGGAATCCGTCTTCCAGGAGTTCCTGGCGACGGTCGTGTTCGGCACGCATCTGAAGCGCCTGCCGACCGACGAGCTCAAGCGCGAGTTCATCGGGCGGCTGGTGGCGTGGTCCGGCGAGCAAAATCCGCAGTGGCATCTTGACTACTGGCGGCTCAATATCATCGCCCGGCGGCCTCAGGGCAAGGGAACCGACCCTTTGCCCTGACCTCCAAGCTATCCGTCTTCATCGTCGTCGTCATCCGCCGGAAAGCCGATGCCGTTACGACCGGTGCGCCGGAATGTTGCCGGACCGAAACCGTCGTGGACCCGCAGCACGCCGTCGATCTGCTGAAGATCATTGACCAGCGCAAAGCGGTCATCTCGCTTTTTCAGCCGGATCGTCAGCTCAACCACATCGACGTTCCGTCCGGTATCCCGTTCGAACTGTATCGTCTGCACCCGCGTTCCGCGCCGGGCGGCGATGACGGGAATCTGCGCCAGCACGCCAGAGACGTTGTCCGTCTCGATCAGGACACGCTGCCGGTCGTCCTGATGCGCAAAGAAATAGGCCTCCAGGGGCCGCATGCCCGCCTGGATCAACAACATGAACAGCGTGCCGGCGACGGCGGGGATGTAAAGCCCGCTACCAGCGGCGAGGCCGACCCCCGCCACCGACCACAGGCTTGCCGCGGTGGTGAGGCCACGCACGGTGTTTCGCCGAAAGATGATGACGCCCGCGCCGAGAAAGCCGATGCCGCTCACGACCTGGGCCGCGATCCGACTGGGATCCAGCGCCGCCGCCCCCTCGAAACCGTAGATCGAGACGACCATGATCAGCGCCGATGCGACGCAGACCAGCGCGTGCGTGCGGAACCCCGCCGCTCGCTCCAGGCGCTCGCGTTCCAGCCCGACCAGCGCGCCGAGGAACGTCGCGGTGGCGAGCCGCAACATCAGGTCGACGACATCCAGCCCATTCATTGCCCACAGATCGACGTTTTCCACAGTGTTCCCCACGATTCGGCGACCATTCGACATGACAGTATGATCGAAATGTTAACGTTTGGGAACAGCCGGGACATCAGGCTGGTGATACGCTTCCCAATAGAATATCGGTCGATGACGAATCGCAATCGAGTGAGGCCAATCCCAAATGCAGAACACAACGACACGACCGCTGATCTCCGCGCACCGCGGTGGCCGGGCCGAAGCCCCGGAGAACACCGCCGCAGCCTTCGCGCGCGCCGCCGAGTTGGGCATCCCCGGCGCGGAATGCGATGTCCGCATCAGCGGCGATGGCGTCGCGATGGTGATTCACGATGTGACGGTCGATCGCACGACGGGCAGCAGCGGCGTGGTCCATCGCATGACCGCCGCCGAGTTGGGTGATCTCGATGCTCGGGCGGAATCTCCGGAGTGGCCGACACGGGTCGGCGTCCCGACCTTCGCCGAGGTGGCGCAGATTGCCAGGGAGATCGAATACTTCGAGGTCGAGATCAAGGCCGACGCCAACGAGCGCATCGAACGGCTGATTCCGCTGCTGATCGAGGAGATCGACGCCGCCGAGATCCGGGACATCGTCAAGTTCATCTCGTTCGAGCCAGGGATTCTGGAGCTGTGTTACGAGCTTGCGCCGGATATTCCCATGGCGCTGGTCGGGGTGTTCGGCTCCGAGACGAGCATCCAGGCGGCAATTGACCTGCATTGCAACAGCATCGCCGCGTCGGTGAGCCATCTCACCCGGGAGGTCGTCGACGCCGCCCATAAGGCGGGGCTGAGCGTCACCTGCTGGACTGTGAACACCGCCGAGGATTTCGCCAACATGGTGGAGTGGGGCGTCGACGTCGTCACCACCGACCGCCCGACCAT
The DNA here is from genome assembly GCA_013698305.1 of Chloroflexia bacterium. Classification (GTDB taxonomy): domain Bacteria; phylum Chloroflexota; class Chloroflexia; order Thermomicrobiales; family UBA6265; genus JACCVC01. The sequence goes on along the minus strand of JACCVC010000001.1, from coordinate 876 downwards.
GATGCAGGAATTGCTGGAGGGGTAGCGATGAACCGAGGTGTCCGAGGAGGGACACGCCGTGGGATCACACCGACGTGGCCGAGCGAACGCGCGGGTCGAGCAGATCGCGGACGGTGTCGCCGAACAGATTGATCGTCAACACCAGCATCCCCAGCGCCACACCGGGGAAGAAGATCGCCCACGGCGCCTGCTCCATCGCCACCCGATTTTCGCTCAGCATCGATCCCAGCGACGGTGTCGGCGGCACCGCTCCCAGCCCGAGATAGCTCAGCGCCGCTTCGATCACGACCGCGCCGGAGATGCTCAGCGCGATCTGTACCAGCATCGGCGCCATCACGTTCGGCAGGATATGGCGAACCAGAATCCGCGAGGTTGACGCCCCCAGCGCTTCCGCCGCCCTCACGTAGTCCACCTCCGATACGACCAGCACCGCGCTCCGCACCACCCGCGCGAAGATTGGCGTCTGCACCAGCACGATCGCGAGCATGATGCTGAAGAACCCGGCGCCGTTGATCGAGACGATCAGGATCGCCAGCAGGATCGACGGGAACGAGAACAGCACGTCCATCACCCGCATGATGAGGTAGTCCCGCCAACCACGAGCGTACCCAGAGATCAGCCCCAGCGTCGTGCCGAGCAGGGCGGCGAAGATCACCGACGCGCCGCCAACCGCGAGCGAGATCCGGGCGCCGTACAGGATGCGGCTGAGGACGTCGCGCCCGAAGACATCGGTGCCCAGCCAACCCGCGTCTCCGGGGGATTGCAACCGGTCCAATGGCGCCATATCGATCGGGTCGCCGGGCGCGAGCAACGGCGCCAGCAAGGCGGCCAGGATGATTGCGATCAGCACGCCACCAGCGACCACGCCGGTGAGGT
>JACCVC010000257.1 GCA_013698305.1 Chloroflexia bacterium | reverse complement strand
TGCCCGTTACCTTTTAGGCGTGCTCCAGATCAAGGATACTGTGAGCACGATCCCGCCGGTCCCGGCATGACTCGCTTGCCCTGTTCAGCATGATCAGCTCAGTGCTGTCGCCGGGATTGGTCGGTGGGCGATGATCGCTAATAGGGGGATGGCCGCCGCTGTGGGCGTCATCGTAACGTGGGTGCCGACATCCGTCCACCAGGGAGCGGGATCGCAGGACAGCAAGGAGCAGGACCATGGAGCAGGCAAGGGTGGCGGTGTTTGTGGGCGTGGACGTGGGCAAGGCAACCCATCATGCGGTGGCGCTTGATCCGGACGGCGTGCCGGTGCTGGACCGGACGGTGGCCAATGATGAAGGACAGCTACGGGCGCTGCTCGGCCCCTTGCGGGACCGCGGGCCGGTGCTGCTGATCGTGGATCAGCCGAGCACGATCGGGGCGTTACCGGTCGCGGTCGCCCAGGCGATGGACGTGACGGTCGGGTATCTGCCGGGCCTGACCATGCGCCGCATCGCCGAGACCTATCCGGGCGAGGCCAAGACCGACCGGCGCGACGCCACCATTATCGCCGACACCGCCCGCACCCGTCCGGACCTGATCCGGGCGGTGGTCGCGGTAGAGGCGCATCTGGCGGACCTCACGCTGCTGTGTGGCTATGACGCCGATCTGGCGCATGATGGCACCGCACTGGCCAACAGGATGCAGGGCGTGCTGACCCAGACCCATCCTGCCCTGGAGCGCGTGCTGGGGAACCGGCTTGACCACCATGGGGTGCTGGCCCTGCTCGAACACTGGCCGACCCCGGCCCAGCTGCGCCAGGCGGGGGAACGCCGCATCGCCACGTTCCTGCGGCGGCGCCAGTCGCGGCGGGCCGAGGCGTTGGCCCACGACATCATCCAGGCCCTCGGTGAGCAGACCGTCGTCGTGGCGGGGACGGCGGCGGCGGGCCTGGTCCTGGCGGGACTGGCCCGGCAATTGGCCACGGTCCACCAGCAGCGGGCCGAGATTGGCGCCCAGATCGAAGCGCTGGCGGCACCGGACCCTCTTTATCCGGTCCTGACGTCATTGGTCGGCGTGGGCGTCAGGACCGCCGCCGCCTTTCTGGTTGAGACGGCGGGCAAGGAGTTTGCCAGCGCCGCCGACCTGGCCTCCTATGCCGGACTCTGCCCGGTCACCTGGCGCTCCGGCAGCTCCGTCAATCGCGACCGGCCCTCCCGTCGCGGCAACAAACGGCTCAAACATGCGTTGTTCCAGTCCGCCTTTGCGTCGCTGCGGCATCCACCCTCGCGCACCTACTATGATCGCAAACGGGCTGAGGGCAAGACCCACCACCAGGCGGTACTCGCCCTGGCGCGTCGCCGCACCGATGTGCTCTATGCCATGATCCGCGATGGCGCGATGTACCAGGATCCGACTGCCGCTGTCGCTTGACAAAGACATAGGGGCACTGAGCGCAGTCGAATGGCCTGCCCGAATAGGCAACCCCGAGACCACGGGCTGATACCGGAGTTCGGGATCAGCCCCTACGTGTCTCCGTCAATGGCTAGTGCCCAATCAGCGCAACGCGTCATACAACTCTCGCAGATTCCGGCGTGGCATGAAGCCATAGTTATAGCAATCGATGCCATCGACGCCCGCCGACCGCCACGCCTCGACCCGCGTTGTGATCTGACCCGGTTCGGTGGTATCAGGCGGCAACCCGCGCAGCATGCCGTAGACCTTCTTGCCAAGCGGTTTTGTCGTCTCCACCCGGGCGACGGCGTCCGCATCGCTGGAGGCATAACCGGCGAGAATCCCGTCGCCCGTTTCCAGCAGCGCCGCCCCCGCATCACCTCCGTCGAGCGCGGCGAAGTGGCGAATCTCGGTCGTCGGGCTCGCGGCCCTTACCGTGTCTCGGATCGCCATCGCCAGTGACACGACCTGATCATTCTGCCAATGCTGATACGCGATCAGATCGGGATCAGCCAACAGCGTCTCGGCCTCATCATGGCGCTTGTCATCGGTCACCAGCGCGAACCCCTCGTTCCAGGAGCGGTCGAGCAGGTCGGCGACAGCGTCCCGCACCCGAATCGCGTCGATCCCTGCCTCCCGCGCCGCGCCCAACTCGAACGGGCTGAACGAGATGCTCAGCAACCGCTCCTGCACCGCGTCCAGCGCGACACCGTTGATCTCGTGATGCCAGCCGTGGGTGTAGGACATGTATCCCGGCGATTCCAGCTCGATCGCCGCGACATCATGGCGCGACACCAGGTCGCCGAGCATCGCCAGCATGTACTCTCGCACGTCCGGATGGGCGGGATTGAGGCTATGGATCACCGGGTCGCCAAAGGCCGTATGCACCGTCGCGTCGGGATACCGGGCGCCGAGCCAACTGTTGTGCATGAGCACCACCCACGCGACGTAGCTGGCGCCATGCGTTCCAGCCACGTCGAGCAGCCGCGTCACCGGATCGTCGGTGTGCGTCACCAGTGAGTTGACCCGGGGCCGGATGCGACCGTAGCGGCTCAGGTCGGGCCGGAAATAGATCGACCCGTCCTCGGGGAAGAAGGTGCGGTGTTTCGGGTTGTGCGGCAACAGGAATTTGCCCGCGTGGTAGGCGGTCGCGAGGTTGATGTACGTGACACCGTTGCCGGCAAGCTCGCCGACGACCCGATCGTAGCCTTCCGCTTCCAGGTCCCAGGCATAGGTGAACATTCCGGCGTGCATGATGTGATCCTCCGTGCGATGGTGTGTTGCCTCATTCTTCGACGCAAAAAGGGGGCGTCATCCTGAGCGGAGCGAAGGACCCCCCGGCGAAGCCGCTGCGCGCAGCGCAGAATACCGGTCTTCCACACCATGGGGCAGCAGAGCTGCCGAGCGCTTCGCGTTCGCTCAGCATGACGACGTTTTTTCTACGCACGGTCGATTCTCTCGCCACGTCAATGCTCCCGCAGGTAGTTCGCCAGCAAACCATCGACGAGCAGCGTCTGCCCGGTGAGATATGCCGCCTCCGGCAGGCAGAAATACAGCACAGTCGTGGCGATGTCGTCGCCACTGCCGACCCGACCGACCGGAATCTGCCGCTCGGACCTTGCCCGCTGCTCGTCGGTGACCTCTCCCTCCGTGCCAGGACGGTCCTGCATGTTGCCGGGCGCGACGCAGTTGACGGTGATGCCGTGCGGACCCAGCTCGTAGCCCAGGTTCTGCGTCATCGATTGCACGCCGCCCTTGGCGAGGTTGTATACGGCGCGATCAGGATGCGCGGCGAACACGCCAACAGTACTGACGTTGACGATCCGACCGCCCCGGCCATGCTCGATCATGGCGCGGGCGGCGTACTGCGACAGGATGAACGGCGAGCGCAGATTGACGTTGAGCTGGTAGTCGAACTCATCGTCCGACACCTCCCAGAAGTCATTCGGGATGCTCATGCCAGCGTTGTTGACGAGAATGTCGAGTTGCCCGACCGCCTCCACCGTCTGCTGTCCCAGCCGATGCGCGTCCTCGATCAGGGAAAGGTCCGCCGGGAACCCCCAGGCGGTCACACCGAGGTTGCGCATGGCATCAACCGAATCATCGACATCGCCCTGCTCCCGCCCCGACACGACGATGTTGGCGCCCTCGCGGGCCAGCCACTCGACCATGGTGCGACCAAGCCCTCGCGTGCTGCCGGTGACGAGCGCGTTCTTGCCGGTCAGGCGACCATATCCCCGGCCCCACGCCGACCGGTCGTCATCGCGGTACGGGGGTGACGGTTCTCGATGGCTTTCATTGCTCACGTTGTGCGTGTCCTCCATATACATAACGTAGGGGTGGAACCCGTTCAGGGAGTCCACCCGGTGCTGCGGATACTCATACTGATCGCGATCACGGGCGGACACCCGTTGGGGTCCGCGACCATACGCATCGATATCGAGTTTATCCCTTGAGCGCTCCCGCCGTAAGGCCAGACTCGAGCCGCCGCTGGAATAGGATGTAGACGATCAGGGTCGGCACCATCACGATCACCAACGCGGCAAACAGCGCACTGTAATCGCTGTTGTACCCCTGCTGAATCGCCAGGAAGTTCAAACCCTGCGACAGGACGTAGCGATCCTCGCTGCTGACCAGCACCAGCGGCAGCAGGAACTGGTTCCACTGTCCAAGGAAGTTGAAAATGCCCATCGCGATGATTCCAGGTTTCGCCATCGGCAGCATGATCTGGAAGAAGGTTTGGTAATGGGTGGCCCCATCGACGATCGCCGCTTCCGCCACCTCCCCCGGCAACGTCTTGAAAAACCCGACCATGAAGAAGATCGTGAACGGCAGCGAATAGGCGATATAGACCAGCGCCAGACCGTGCAGCGTGTCGAGCAGCCGGAGGTCCTGCATCAGGAAGTAGAGCGGCACCAACCCCAGGAACACCGGAAACATGAGTCCGGCGGAGAACAGGAGAAAAAGCGGTCGATTGGCGCGGAACTCGAACCGGGCGAGGACGTAGGCCGCCATCGCCGACACCAGCAGCGTTCCGGTCAACGACATCGCCATCACGAACAGCGTGTTGAAGAAGTAGGATCCGATGTTGGCCGTGTTCCAGGCGCGTTCGTAATTCTCCCACAGCAATTGCTCGGGCAGGCCAAAGGGATCCGTCAGGATCTCCATATCCGACTTGAGCGCGGTCATGATCATCCACAGGAACGGCAGGATCACCATCGCCGCCCAGATCAGCAGCAGGAACTGGGAGACGATCTGATACAGGATCGCTCCCGGCCCGCGCTGCCGTCCGACCGCCGTGACCCCCGTGGCGCCGGCCTTCGGCTCGTCGGAAGGCTCCGGATCGATGGCCGGAATCGGCGTGGGTGTATTTGTGGTGGGTGTGCTACTCATGGGCTCTCACCTGTCGCGCAGCGCCGGAATAATGGATGACCACTTGCGGCTGGGCGTCTAGTATTCATAGACTTCGCGCCTGGTGACGCGCATGATGACAACCGAGAGGACCATGGTGAGGATCATCAGAATCACGCCGACCGCGGCGGCGCTCCCCCACTGGCTGTTGCCGAAGGCTTCGGTATACATGAACACGGCGGCGACTTCGGCGTTGCGCTGCGGACCGGAAAAACTGCCGCCCGTCATCACCTGCACCAGCACGAACAGGTCAAGCGCCTGAATCGAGATGTAGATCATCGCCGTGCGGATCGTTTCCCACATCAGCGGGAAGGTAAT
>JACCVC010000295.1 GCA_013698305.1 Chloroflexia bacterium | reverse complement strand
ATGAACCGTACGGATCACGGGCGGAGACGATGCCCGCCTCCCGGTCAACCGGGTTGGACGCCCGCGCCGCCATCGACGCCGCTCGGGAGACACATCGCGCTCATCTCGGATAGTCACCAGGATCCGTGACGCTCCTGATCCTCGCCCCTGCCGGCCATCGCCTCGCGCCTGCCTGCCCGCGCCCATTGGCTGGACAGGTAGTCACCCGCGCCGTCTACATTGACGGATTGCTCGGGCCGCCTGACAGCACTCACTGCAGCGAAGATCACGGCCACCATCTCCGCGTCCGGCTCTGGATGTACCCAAATACGTAATTGGTGACTGCCGCGTTCGGAGCTGGTCATAGCGGAATGTTTCCATGCTTCCGGCGCGGCGTAGCGACACGCTTCTGCCGCGCCATCGCTAGCGCCTGGATCAGCCATCGCCGCGTCGCCCGTGGCTCGATCACATCATCGATGTACCCTCGCGATGCTGCCTGGTATGGGCTCGCGAACAGGTCCTCGTACTCCTGCACCAGTTCTTTCTTCCGATCGTCCGGACTCTCCAGATCGGCAAGCTCGCGCCGAAAGACCAGTCCCACCGCCGCTTCCGGACCCATCACCGCGACCTCCGCCGACGGCCAGGCGACGTTGAAGTCAGCTCCGGTATGCTTGCTCGCCATCACCACATACGCGCCGCCATAGGCCTTGCGCGTGATCACCGTCAGCTTGGGCACTGTCGCCTCGCAGTAGGCGTAGAGCAGCTTGGAACCGTGCCGGATGATGCCCCGGTACTCCTGCTCCGTTCCCGGCAGGAAGCCCGGCACGTCGACAAAGGTGATCAGCGGGATGTTGAAGGCGTCGCAGAACCGCACGAAGCGGGCGCCCTTGACGCTGGCGTCGATGTCCAGCGTCCCCGCTAGTACGCTCGGCTGATTCGCGACCATCCCGACCGGATGCCCGTCGAGCCGCCCGAAGCCCACGAGCAGGTTCCCGGCGTGCGCCCGCTGGACTTCATAAAACTCGCCATCGTCCAGCATTTCGCCGAGCACCTGGTGCATGTCATACGGGCGGTTGCTCTCCTCTGGAACCAGCGAGTCAAGCTCTGGAGACTCGCGTTCCGGGTCGTCCTCGGGGTCGAACCAGGGCGGATCGTCCAGGTTGTTCGACGGCAGGAACGACAATAGGTAGCGGACCTGCTCGAACAGGTCGTCCTCGTCGCTGGCCGAGAAATGCGCAACTCCACTCACGCCGGTGTGGGTCGCCGCGCCGCCCAACTCCTCGGCGTCGACCGTCTCGCCCGTCACCGTCTTGATCACGTCCGGCCCGGTGATGAACATCCGCCCGACGCCCTCGACCATGTAGGTGAAGTCAGTCATCACCGGCGAGTAGACCGCCCCTCCAGCGCAGGGACCCGCGATCACGGAGATCTGAGGCACCACACCCGACAGCCGTACGTTGCGAAAGAAGACATCGCCGTACCCGGCCAGGCCCTCCACCCCCTCCTGGATCCGCGCACCAGCCGAGTCGTTGATGCCGATGATAGGGCAGCCATAACGCTCGGCCAGATCCATCAGCTTGATCATCTTCTCGGCATAGGCCTCGCCCAGCGACCCGCCGAACACGGTGAAGTCCTGGGAGAAGACGGCCACTTTCCGACCATCGACCGTGCCGAATCCGGTGACCACGCCATCCCCGAACGGGCGCGACTTTCCCATCCCGAATTGTGTCGCCCGGTGCCGGACCAGCGCATCGAGCTCGACGAAGGAACTGTCGTCGAGCAATTGCAACACCCGATCCAGCGCGCTCCGTTTACCGCGCCCCTCCTGCTTCTCACGGGCGGCCCGCTGTTGCGCAGCTATCTCGTCCCGAAACTCGGCGTGATGCTCGGCCTTGGTCCGCTTGCCGCTCCCGCCCGCCAGTTGCTTCTCAGCCTCCACACACTTCTCCCCCACACCGAGCCCAGGGGCAGACCCTTTGTCCGCCCGCAACGTGACACGCGCGCAATTCTTCGCATTGTACCGGTATACACGGCGCTTTCAGGAACGACTTGACTCGCGTTGCCTCCCGCGCAGCACCGCCACCCGCCCCACGTCCTTCTTCCGCCGTGGCACGGTAAGGTGGACGAGAAGATCATCAATCGACATCACATCGACATTATCGACGCCACGCACCGTCAATACCGCCGCGCGGTGGATGAGCTCCTCGAATGTGCCGCTGATCCGTGGGACGATATCCAACTCACCGTGGCGAGTAGAGAAAAGCGAATCGAGTGTCTCGATGTTGTCCGGATCAGCATCGGGTTGTGGCTGACCGCGACGGGGATCGTTATCTACATATTCTTCCCACGTCGTCTCGCCTCCATCACCGGACACCCATCGACCGGTGACCGGCCATGACTGGGCGTCGACCTGTCGCATCGCGTTCACCAGGCGTTCCAGGTTCCTCCGGTTCGTCGCGGGCACGATATCCAGGTCGCCAGGAACGCCGACATCCGCGCCCCAGGCTTCGACCGCGACCGAACCGGCAACAACGAACTCCACCGAGTGGGCCTTCAATGTTCGCAAGAGAGCCTGGACATCAGGAGGCACACGCTTGTCACTTCCCTCCGTCACGCTGATCCTTTCCGTCGACGACCGATGAAGGTTTCGAACGTGCGGATTGTCTCATACAGGTCATGGATTGTCCTTGTACGCTGATACGATCTGCTCAGAACGATAGACCCCATGTAGATCGCAAGAAGGAGTTGCCAGTGGCAGTTATACACGGCATAGTGATCGATTGCGCTCACCCGCTCAAGCTCGCCGAATTCTGGCGCGAGGCGCTTGGGTATGAATACCGAATGAAGGAGGACGACTGGTGCTCGCTGAGAGCGCCCGGACGTGGAAGCCCCTTCCTGAGCTTCGCGACGGTGCCGGAGGGCAAGGTCGTCAAGAATCGCGTCCATCTCGACATCCGACCGGAAACCGGAACGCTGGATGAAGAGCAGGAACGCATCGAACGGTTGGGCGCCACGACCCTGGAGTTCTTCGACAAGGGTCAGTGGAACCACTACATCATGGCCGACCCGGAAGGCAACGAGTTCTGAATCCTGAGTCTCGAACACGCGAATGTCAATTGATACTTTTAGCGAGAAAATTGCTCCTCTTGCCCTGTCAAATCCTTGTCTTCCATTTCCCAGGCATGGTCGAGAAAATGGTAGGCTGAGTGCCGGATGAGGAACTGGAGTGTCCAGGTGCGGGCCATCTTGCCCTCCGCGTCGTAGGCGCGGATCGCGTCGGTGTAGCTGTCTCGATGCTCTCGCAGGCCGTCGGGTGTCAGCATCGCCCCTTGGGGCGTGATGATCTCGACCTTCTTCGCGAAATCCCGTTCGGCCCCATAGGTGTGTGAGATGATCTGGTCCCGGTCTCGCCCACCGCCCCGCGGACCTTTCCGTAGCACTGCTGACACCCGCTGCGCCACGTCGTCGAAGAAGGTCCAGCTAGCCTGGAGAATTGCGATCTTCCGCTCGCACTCCGCCCCGCTCATCGGCCCGCGTTCGGTGGACGCTGATGAGAACGAGATACCCCAGAAATCGGTCGAGCCCGTCCCCTCGATCCGCTCGACGACTTCAAGTCCACCCAATGACTCGAACTCCGGCTCTAACCCGGCGAGTTTCGCAATCGGCTGGTACCGGCTTCGATATGACTCCAGCACCTCGAGCGCGGTGCCTTCGGTCGTGGCGCCGCGACTCCACCCGGGCCAGTCAATGGCGCAGGCGACCACCTTCTTCCCTTTCGGACCTCGCTCGATCATGACGCGAATGCCGTCACTCATCCCACATCCCTTCTGGTCAAGTTCTTGTCTTCCAGTTCCCGCGCATGGTCGAGTCTATGCTGCGCCAAGCGCTGCCCGCCCTCCTGTGAAATCAGTCTATGGGTGAAGCAGGTCATTCCGTGGCCGGGTTGTCGGCAAATCGAAAAACGGGTGGGTGGAGCAATCCACCCGCCCGTTCTCCTTCACCGTATCTACCGCCTCGCACCAGGACCCGGCCTAGTTCTTGTCGTCCTTGACCTCGCGGAACTCGCCCTCGACGGTCGTACCGTCGTCATCGGCGGTTGCGCCTGCGGTTTCACGATCGGCGGCGCCGTTCTCGGCGAAGCCCTCGCCCTCAGGACCGCCAGCCGCCGCGCCAGCTTCCTCGTACATCGCCTGACCGACGGCCGAAAGCGCCTGCATCAGCGTCTCGTGCGACGTCTTGAGTCGATCGGCGTTCTCCCGGTCGTTCTCGAGCACGTCCTTCATGTCTGTCATCGCGGTCTCGACCGCGGTCCGCTTCTCCTCGTCGACCTTGTCGCCGTACTCTTCCAACGTCTTCTCGGCCTGGAAGACCAGGCTCTCGGCTTCGTTGCGAAGCTGGATCGCCTCGCGCCGCCTCTTGTCCTCGTCCGCGTGCGCCTCGGCCTCGTTCACCATCCGCTGGACCTCGTCCTCGGACAGGCCGGAAGAACCAGTGATCGTAATCTTCTGCTCCTTGCCCGTCGCCTGGTCCTTGGCGGCGACGTTGAGGATGCCGTTGGCGTCGATGTCGAAGGTCACCTCGACCTTCGGCATGCCTCGCGGCGAGGGCGGGATGCCATCGAGAATGAACCGCCCCAGGCTCTTGTTGTCGGCGGCCATCGGTCGCTCGCCCTGCAGGACGTTGATCTCGACCTGCGGCTGGTTATCCGAAGCCGTCGTAAAGGTCTGGCCCTTGCGCGCCGGGATCGTCGTGTTGCGCTCGATCAGCGCCGTGGCCACGCCACCGAGCGTCTC
>JACCVC010000291.1 GCA_013698305.1 Chloroflexia bacterium | reverse complement strand
TTGGCCCACGTCCGACCGGCATCGGTGCTCTTGTAGACGCCATCGCCGTGGGAGACGTCGATCCGGATCGTCGACTCGCCCATGCCGGCGTAGATCACGTTGGAGTCCGATGGGGCAACGGCCAGCGCGCCGACCGACCCGGTCTCCAAAAAGCCGTCGGTGACGCAGCGCCAGTAGGTTCCGGCATCGGTGGTCTTCCAGACCCCGCCCGCGCACGCGCCGAAATAGAAGGTGTTGCGATCGTGATAGCTGCCCGCCACCGCAACGACCCGACCGCCCCGGTGTGGTCCGATGCAGCGCCAGCGTAGAAGTCCGTCCAATTCTCCGGTAGTCCCTGACATGTTGGCTCCTTGATTCGATGCGACAAGTCGCCGCCAGCGTATCAGAGTGATTCTCATATGACTACAGTGCGCCATTGCCGCCGAGCCGGTGGATCGAGTCGCCAACTGGGTTGGCCCGCTCGGTCCACAGCGTCACTGAAGCCTTCCATGACTACGCCCTGCCGCTCCTCGGCCCCGATCCGTTCCCGCTATACGGCGGGCTGTGAGGCAATAGTTGCGACAGGAATGGCTCCGTTAAGACCGCTGCGCTAAACGGGGTTATTTGTGAGATACCGCCTGGTCAATGTCATCTTCCAGATCAGCGCTGTCATGTTGTGACATGTTTGGAGCGGTCGCTACTGCTCGGCCTAGGGTGTCGAGGATCCATTCGAAAGTTACATCACGGCCAATGTAGACGGCGCTGGTCTGTATATGATCGATCTTTACCTGGAGGACCCGATCGTCCGCGGCACTGCGCCACAGGCGGAGCACGAACGAGTCATAGCGGGGTCCAGGATCACGCGTCATTATTCACCTCGCGGTCTGTCCAGGGGCGCTCTCCCCGTCGCAACAGGCGACCATGACCGATGCGCCCCAGTCGCGCTGATGGTAGTAAGACGTCCTTACATGAACCTTTCACCGTGTTCGGTCAGTGAGCCTGAGCGCGCGTAATCCTGCGCGGATGTCAGGAAGGCAACTGCCTCGGCAACCACCTTGGCAGGCATGAGTTGCAGGCCCTCCGACCAGGCCATCCCAAAGGCGACTTCACCCATGCCAGCCTCGAGTTTCTCCCGGTCCCGCTCATACTCGCCGTGATCGACGGTGTTTCGGGCGGCCCCTGTCGTCTGCCACATCGCGGACGCCGCGCCAAGGAACCGCGCGGCTTGGGTGGGAGCTCCCGCCACCGCGGCCAAGGCGCCGATTCGCTCGAGAGTGGAAGCGACGCCCGGAAGGTTGTGGGCGTCGTGGAAGAGGGTCAGGCTGACTGCGTAGCGGTTCGCGGCCGCAGCGAGGTCGTGTTCCCGTTCCGCCAGCCTGCCAAGGTCAAAGAGGATCACCGCCTCTGTCGCAATGTTGCCGCTTTCGCGGCAACGAAGGAGGGCCTCCTCGAAGACTTCGGCTGCGCCTGCCGCGTCATCGCTCGCCAGGAGCGCCCCGCCGAGATTGGCGAGCGCCTGGGTGATACCGAAAGCATCGCCAATCCGGCGCGCCAGGCTGAGCCCTTCTTCGTGGAGCGCTACCGCCAGTTGCGCATCCTGTCGCATGAGCGCCAGGGCGCCGAGATTTCCAATGAGGGCAACAATGGCCCGGTCGTCACCCAGCTTGCGCACCACCGCCAGTGCGGCGTTCCAGTAGTGTTCCGCCTGCCCGATCTCACCTCGAAAGTAGGCGACGGCGCCGAGATTGTTCAATGCGCCGGCCACGCCGCGACGGTCTCCCACCCGTTGCAGGATGATCAATGCCTGCTCATGCAACGCTTCCGCCCTGTTAAGGTCGCCCTGCGCTCGAACAACGATCCCGAGCCCGTTGAGAATCTCCGCCCGACCAGCCTCATCGTCCAGTGATTGGTGCAGGAGTAATGCCTCCTCATACCAGATCGTTGCCTGCTGATAGTCGGCGAGCGCCTCGGCAAGCTCTCCCGCCGCATACAAGGCCCGGGCGAGCAATTCCGCTGAGCAAGACCCTGGCATCCCCAGGACCCGTTCGAGCCAGGTGCGACCTTCGCGGGCATAGCCACGGCTCCACCAGAAGCGCCAGAGCGCCGCGGAGAGGCGGAGGGCGTCATCGCGGCCCGATGGATCATCGAGCAGATACGCGAGCGCGGCGCGCAGGTTGTCGAGCTCGGTGTCGAGGATGTCGAGCCAATGTGTCTGGTCGGGACCGGTCAACTGCGAGGCAGCTCGTTCGGCAAGGTTCAGGAACCAGCGTGTGTGCGCATACGCCGCCGCTCCATACGTGTTCCGGTTGATGAGCGTTTCAAGCGCGAATTCCCGGACAGTTTCGTACATGCCATATCGGCTGTGGTGCCTCGTCCCGGAATCGTGGAGCAGCCCCTTTGCCTTGAGGCTGGCTATCATGTCGGATACCTGGCGTTCCGTGAACGCGTTGGATGCCTGACGACCTGTATGGATTGCGGCGTCGGTAGTGAATCCTCCTGTAAAGATGGCGAGCCAGCCAAAGAGCAGCTGTTCTGCATCGCTCAGTAAGTCATATGACCAGGTGATGGTCGCCCGCATGGTGCGCTGCCGAGTGGGGAGATCTCGATATCCGTTGGCGAGGAGACCAAATCGATCGGTGAGTCCCACCACCAGCTCGTGTGGTTCCTGATGGCGAACCCTGGCAGCGGCCAGCTCGATCGCCAGGGGCAGGCCATCGAGCTGCGCGCAGAGCTGCCCGACGGCGGCGGCGTTCACATCGGAAAGCAGGAATCCGTGTCGTACTGCCCTGGCTCGCTGCACGAAGAGCTCGATCGAGGAGGAACGACCAACATGGCCCGCCGTGACGATGCCGGTCACCTTGGGCACCGGGAGTGGATTGAGGGGAAAGTCGTGTTCGGCCCGCAGGTGCAATGGCTCGCGGCTCGTCGTAAGGATCGTGAGCTTCGGACAGGCCGCCAGCAAGTCAGCAATGCCAGAGGCGGCATCCAGCACCTGTTCGAAATTGTCCACGACGAGGAGAAGGTTTGAATCCCGCAGTCGATCTCGTAGCCGAGCCAACGGTGGTTCATCACTGGCATCGTCCAGATCAAGCGCTCGCGCTACGCTCGGCATGACGAGATCCGGATCACGAACCTGGGCGAGGCCGACAAAGCAGGCATCGTCCGCAAACTCGTCTCGCGCCAGTGAGGCCGCTTCGATGGCCAGGCGGGTCTTGCCCACGCCACCAGTGCCGCTGATCGTGACGAGCCGGACCCTCGGCTGGAGTAGGAGGTCGAGTAGCTCTTCGATCTCCCGGCCTCTACCGACCAGGGGATTGGGCGGAACTGGCAGGTTAGCGATATGAATGGACGGACGAGCGAAATCGGTCCGGATGACTGATGCCTCACGAATCTCCTTCGCAAGCGCCAGCGTTTCTTCGCTCGGCTGGACACCGAGTTCCTGGTGGAGCAGCGTCGTGCAACGCTCGAACTGGCGGATCGCGTCCTCGCGCCGTCCAGCGTCAACATAGGCGGTCATCAGGGCACGGAAGGCGGGTTCGTCCGTCGGATCAACCTGCAGCACGCGCTCGAGGGCCGGTACCGCCAGCAGTGGCCGACCGGCGTTTCGCTCCAGGGCGGCATATTCCAGCACCGCTTCTCGCCATCGCCAACGCAGGTGCTCACGGCGGACCGCCGCCCAGTCGAGATAGAGATCGTCGCCCAGAAACTCCCCCGTATAGAGCGCGAGCGCGGTGACGAGGTTCTCCCGGCGATCGCCTTCGCGGGCGTCAAGGGCGGCGGTGAAGGCTGTGACATCAACCCAACTGACCGCGCCAGGGACCAATCGAATGGCGTCACCGGTCACATCGACAAACCGTGATGATCGCCCTGATCGCACCTCTGGCTCCAGAACGCGACGGAGCGTATGGATGGCGACGTAAAGCGAGTTGGTAGCGGCCTCGAGACTCGCGCTCGGCCACAGCGCCTCGAGTACCACATCGCGTGCAATGCGATGCCCGGGAGTGGCAAGCAAGAGCATGAGCAGGAGGCGTGCATTGCGACGTGGCCAAGCCTCATGAGGGACAGGTGTGCCGTCCACCGCAATCTCGACGGGACCGAGCAGGCGGGCTCGGAGCCCGGTCGGCGAGTCGAGTTTGGTTATGTTCATGATCGGCCCCTCGCATCACCACACCCAGAGCGAACCTGCGCAACCTCGCGTGTATCCATAATCGCACCATACCGCTCAATTGTGAAGAAGGTTTGAATCCAGGCCGACGTGCGTGGTCACTGCCCGATACGGCGGGAGGCGGCTGCAATTTCCTTTGCCGCGCATTGGGCATGATATCCAGGTCGGTGGCGCCGGAGAACTCTTGTGTAAGGCCGCTGTAAGGAGCTTTCGATAGTGTGTCGCGAGGATGGTGAGAATCGGTTTCGCCAGACACATCAGGAAAGGATTCAGCGCATGCGTCGTCTGTTCGCTCTTGTCGCGGCCCTGTGGGCCCTTTCGCTTCTCGTTTCCCCAACTCTCGCCCAGGAGAGTACACCAGGACCACCTGACAGTTTCGAGCTTGCTCCAGGGGTGGTCGCTGACAACATGGTCTTTGTCGACGGACAGGAGAATCCTTCGCTCTATCACCTTCATTTCGCGCCGGGCGTCAGCTATCCGGTCCAGGCGAGCCCAAGCCTGGAACTGGTGCACATGGAGTCGGGCACGATGACCGTGCGGCTGAGTGCGCCGGTTACGGTCTCCCAGTTGAACGCGATGGATGGAAGCGGCGAGGCTGTCGCCGCCGGTACCGAATTCACCCTGGGCGCGGGGCAGTATTTCGTCCTGGCGCCAGGCGTTTCCGGCGAGGTTCGCAATGACAGTGATGAAACGGCAACCATTTCCATAGCCGGGATGATTCCCGGTGGGACAGCGACCCCGGCGGCCGCGGCATTGGCGGGCGAATTCGTCACGCCCGATCCATCGGAGTGCCGGATCGAACCGCGTTCCCTTGATTCGGTGGTCTCCCTTCTCGGCACGCCGGTCGCTGACTCGCCGGCGACCCCAGTCATGGATGCGACCGAACCGGCGGATGCCGAGGTCGTCGCGGCGGTGACCGCGATCGCCCAGGAGTCCGTCGCCTGTTTCAATGCCGGCAATTTCCTTGCCCAGTTCGCGTTCTATACCGATGGCGCTCTCCTTGGCCTCATTCCTCCCGGACTCACCGCCGCCGGCCTCGCTGGCTTTCTTGGCGCCCCACCAGAACCCCTGCCGGTCGAGGAGCGCGAATCGGTGATGGTGCGGGACGTGATGGTCCTTCCCGGTGGCCAGGTCACCGCGTACGTCGTGCTGCGAAATCTGGAAGGGACGTTCACCACGTTCGTCACCCTGGAGCAACAGGGAGATGGATTTGTGATCGTCTCTGACGTTGATGTCGACGCCGAGTTCGCGACTCCCGCGGCGTAGGCGCGAACATCATCGATCAACCGGCCCGAATCGTGTCATATACGCCGTCTGCCGTTCCCATCGCGGCGCGGCGCGCTCGTCAAGCGAGGAATCACGCGGCGCTCCGCAAGCTCGCCCAGAAAGGAACATCCAATGAAACGATTGTTTGTACTCGTCGTCGTCAGCCTGCTGCTCTCGCTGGCGCCTGCCGCTGCCCGCCAGGCAACGCCGGAGGTATCGGGATCACTCCTGGCTGGACTGGGCTATCCAGAGCTCCATATCACGGTCAGTGACGACGATGTGGAGCTGCCAGACCAGGTCAACGCGGGGCGAACGCTGATCGTCTACGAAAACGTGGGTCAGGAGTCTACGCATCCCTTCATGCTGCGCCTGCCCGACGACGTGACGGTCGACCAGGCCCTGGCCGACCTTGGTCCCGAAGCCATGGAGCCACCCGCATGGTTCCTCGATGCCGATTTCCCGGGGTTTGTCGGTGAAACGCTGCCGGGACAGACATCGTTCGCCGTGGTTGACCTGGAGGCTGGTCCTCATCTCATCCTTCACGACTCCGCCGTTCACCTGGACGTCGTAGCTACCGAAGCGACTCCCGCCGTCACCCAGAATCCACCGTCGGACGCGACGGTGAGCCTGTTCGAAATGGGATACGAGTTCCCCGAGACCCTCGACGCGGGCCGCCAGGTGTGGGAAGTCGAGAATGTCGGTGAAGAGCCGCATGAATTGCTCCTCATACGCTCGGCCGTGCCGGCGACAGCCGAGCAGATCATCGCGCTCTTCAGCAGTGAGAGTGAGGATGAGAACGCGACTCCGGTCGGCGGTGGGCCGTCGTTCGCCGATATCGACCCGGTTGGTGGAGTCGGCTGGCTCTCGCCGGGCGCCACGGCGTGGACTGAAGTGGATCTGCAACCCGGAACGTACGCCATGATCTGCTTCGTGTTCGACTCGGAAACGGGCTTGCCGCACCTCATGTTGGGGATGGCCGACGTCTTCACCGTGGGCGACGAAGGTGCGCCAGCGGTGGCGACACCGGCCGGATAGGAATCGAAGCCACGGAAAGGAGGTGGCCACAACTATTTGGGTCTTCAAGGATCACGGACGGAAATACGCTCATCAAACAGAAGGGAATTCATCTATGAAACGCCTGTACATGCTCCTCGTCGTCAGCCTGTTGTTTTCGATGTGGGCGCCGGTCGCCGCCCAGGATGCAACGCCAGAGCCCGGTGGCTCGCTGCTCGCCGAGCTCGGGTATCCAGAGCTCAGGGTCACGAGCGACGGTACCACCAGTGACATACCAACCCAGCTGGAAGCCGGCCGCTACCACGTCATTCTCGAGAACACAAGCGAGGTCGACATCGATCTCGAGTTCTACCAGCTGCCTGACGGCGTGACCATTGATGACCTCACGGCGGCGTTCGAGGCCGCCGAGGGTCCAATGTTCATCCCGCCAGACTTCTTTTTCGATATGGTTTTCAACGGTGGACCGTCGAGCTATCCCGGCGAGACGGGTGAAGTCGTCCTCGATCTGACGCCCGGTGAATGGGTCGTCAATCTCTACACCTACGATCCGGAGACTGACGAGGATTCGAACATCCCGACTGTCGTTACGGTGACCGGCGAAATGACCGAGATGGCCGACCTCGAAGGGGCGGTCGAGATCGGCATGGCCGAGATGTACTTCGAGCTGCCGGAGACGATCGAAGCCGGTCCTCAGATCTGGAACGTTGTCAATAACGGCCAGCAGGTACATCACGTTGTGCTTTCGAGGATTCCGGACGGCACGACCGAAGAGCAGGTGCTCGAGTTGGCTGGCTCCTTCTTCGCGCCGCCCGCCACCCCCGAGGCAGGCGCTACCCCCGTTGAGCCAAGCCTGGCCTTCGAGGATGTGGAGGATGTCTTCTACACGCTCTTGTTCTCGGAAGGGCAGGAGAACTGGTACGAAATTGATGTTCAGCCAGGCACCTACGCGATGATCTGCTTCATGCCCGACCCAAGCGGCACGCCGCATGTGATGCTGGGCATGGTCGAGGTCTTTGCCGTCGATTAGGTCGATTAGAACGAACGGGAAAGATCGCTCCTTGTGCAACCTCATTTGAACGACGCTGGACTGTTCCTCAGTCGCTGAATTGTTTGGGCGTCGCGAATGCGGAGAAGAGGGGGCCGACGGTTTACCGTCGGCCCCTTATGGTGTCCCTGGCGAGGACCGGCAAGCGGCAACCTTGCTGATCGGTCCTCTCGCCATGCCGCTGGTCGGCCCCGATCCGTATCCGTCGTATGGTGGTCCCCAAACCGCTGCATCTCCGGGTCCCGCAACACCGTATACTTCACCTACACGAGACGGCTATCGGCGGCGCGTTGCCAATGCGTTGAACGACCGGTAGCCGCGGAGGAGTAGACACGCATGTCGAAGAATTCCCGCTCCAGCCAGGACGACCTTCGTCCCGACCCAACCGAACGCAATGTCGATGGCGGTTTGACAGAACTCTTCCAGAGCGACCGCGCGGTCGCTCAGCCCGTTGCCGGAACGCTCATCTGCGAAGGTGACGAATCCGGCAACAGCGACCTGGAGATCCAACAGGGCACCGATGTGCTCTGCGCCGATGGCGAGAAGATCGGTGAAGTCGTCGATGTCATTGGCAATCATCTCGTCGTGGAGCGCGGCTTCTTCATCCCCAGCGACATCTATGTTCCCAGAGACGCAATCTCCGGCCATGATGACGCCGGCCTCTACCTGAACCTCACGAAGCGGCAGGTCAAGTCGCGGGACTGGTCCGAAGAGCCGGGGGAAGACGCCTCCGGATGATTGTCAGGTAGCGAAGGTGAGCGATCGTGGAGCGTGGCGTCGTACGAAATCTCCTCGGGCGCCTCAATGCCCGGTCGCCCGGGGACATCATTCGGATCGCCGAGCGGTGGCAAATCCCGCTATCCGGTAACGATACCCGGCGGCATGTCGGCGCGCTCTACCGCGCGATGACCGATATCCGCTCCGCCCGCACCTTCTATGCGCACCTCACGCCGGAACCCGCCGCCATCGTCGGCTCACTGGCGGTCGCGTCCTCCGGGCTCCGCACCCTGGCCGAGATCGCCGACCTGGTCTCGCTCCCTGAAGACGCCACTCGTGATGCCGCGGTGTGGCTGTTCTACGCTGGCGTGCTTGCCCGCGAGGGTGATCGCCAGGAGTTGCCGGTCGGCGCGACGCCACGGCTATTCCTGCCGCGCGAGCTCGAGCAGGTCTTCACCCGCGTGAGGGACGAGATCGAACTCGGCGACATGCGGCGGGAGTCCCTCCGATCCCTGATGTCGATCCTCGACGATGGCGATATCGAGGAAGCGGCGCGGGCGTGGGGCCTGCAGGTCATCCCGGGCCTGCGCAGCCGTGACCAGCTCACTGAGGAGTTGCTGCGCATGATGGACGAGCCGGATCGCGTCAAGCGGGTCAGCGGTACGCTCTCACAGGACGGCGCCGCCTTGTGGAAGGCGATCCGCGAGGCTTCCGAGCGCGACGGCGGCATGATCCTGTCCGACGCGCTGGTCGAGACCGGACTGCTTCCTTCCGGTTCCACCAGCCCCCGTGACGCCCCCCGCGCCGCCCGCATCCTGCAGGCGCTCCAGGATGTCGAGCGCCGTCTGCTGGTATGGCACTCTTACGACAATGATGGTCGCCGCTGGCTGTTCGTCCCGCACGATGTGCGGCATCCAGGGACTCGCCCACGAACGCTGCCGCTCGATCCGTTGACGCCGGTTCCGGACGATGACGTCACCGCCGATCCACCCTGCCATCCACATGCGCTGGCGTGGGACCTGTTGACCCTGATGCGCGAGCTCGCCAGTCACCGCTCGCCCGTATGGCAACCTGGTGAGCCATTGGCGCGGGGCTGGCAGCGCCAGATCAATGGACAACTCTGGTTCGCGGGCGAGCAGACGCCACCGGAGGGCTACACCGGCTTCCTCCTGTCGTTGGGGCTGATGGTTGGTATCATCGAGCCGGGCACGAAACCGACCCGATCTGGCGCGGACCGGGGGTCGTTCCGTCCCCAGGCAACCGCGAAGATGCGGTCATGGCGGTCGGAATGGTTCTCGGAACAGACCGCCGAGCTGCGCCGTGCCTGGCGGGATCATGACGACTGGATCGAAGGCAGGGAGCGCGACGAGATCGAAGTCTGGGGCGCGCAATGGCCGAATGTCCGCATCAAGCTGCTCGACGCACTGTCGTCGCTGGAAACCGGCGCCTGGTACCGGCGGCGGGAGGTCGCCCGGCACCTGGCCGAGCAGGCGCCGGCGATGGTCGGCAGCTCCTTCACCGTTGCCTCATCCCGAGGCGACGACGACCGCGACGGGTCCGATGGCCGCGTCGGCAAGGTGGCGCAGATCATCGCCAGCGAGTTGGAGACCGCGTTCCGATGGTTCGGATTGATCGAATCCGGCGTCACTGGCTCGGGAACCGACCGGGCGCGGGTGATCCGGATGACCGAGGCGGGCCAGTTGGCCGCCGACAACTTCGAGGTCGTGCCCAGCGACGACGCGCGAGTTCCCGGTTCAGAGATTGCCGACAACGCGCCGGTGCTGACCGTTGAGGACACGGGCATGGTCGAATTGCTCCGACCGGCGCCGCTGCACGTCTGGTCGCTCTCGGCATTCAGCGATCAGGTCGCGCTGAAACCGAACGCGCGCTACGAACTCACCGCGCCGTCGCTGGGCCGGGCGCTGGGAGCGGGCTTCGACCTGGACCAGATCATGACCTATCTCCGGCGACAATCCGGTCAGCCACTATCCGAAACCGTGCAGGCCAATCTCCGCGGCTGGACCGCCGGCTATCGCCGCGTGCGACTGCGGCGGATGGTGGTTGTCCAGCCAGACGAGCCCGCCCTGCTCGACGAGATCGAAGCGGCGCTGGAGGGCGACGGCTTCGCGTTGGCCGACCGCTTGCCTGATGGCAGCGGGCTCCGGGTGTTCCTGACGGAAACAGGGGACGACGGCGTCGCCGCCGAGGAGCAGTTGCAACGGGCCTTGCGCGCCAATGGCTTCTCCGGGCAATGGCCACGAGTATCTGGTAGTGGCGGCAAGGGGAGTCAATAACGCCAACGCGTATACTTCAGGACGCTGAGGAGCGTTCTGTGACCCTGCTGCTCACTATCTGATAGTACGTATATTCGTAATAATCGCCTGGGGGCGGACCCTGTGTCTGCCCTGCATGACATGTGCGACATCCGATGAGAGGATTCTCCATTCATGACCGACACGGTCCCCACGAATACGCAGAAGATGACCACGCTTGAGGAGCGTCCCCAGGCTATTTTCGCTGATACGAAGGAAATCCGCGTCCGGTTCGCGCCCAGCCCGACCGGATCGGTACACATCGGTGGCGCCAAGCTGGTGATGTACAACGTTCTCTTCGCTCACGGCCAGGCCAGGCGCGAGGGCAAGCAAGGGACCTTTGTCCTCCGCATCGAGGACACCGACCAGAAGCGCTTCGTCGAGGGCTCCGCCGAGAACCTGATGGACGAGTTGCGCTGGCTCGGCCTGGAGTGGGACGAAGGTCCGGATGTTGGCGGACCGTATGCCCCCTACGTTCAGAGCGAGCGCCAGCACCATTACAAAGAGGCCGCCGAGCGGTTGATCGGCTCCGGCCGCGCCTACCGCTGCTTTTGCTCGCCCGAGCGGCTGGCGCAGGTGCGGGAGGACATGCAGAAGCGTGGTCAGCCACCGGGCTACGACCGCCACTGCCGCGACCTTGCGGAGGGTGACGTGCAAACGAAGCTCGACGCCGGCGAGACGTATGTCGTCCGGTTCCGAATGCCTCGCGATGGCGAGACGATTGTCACCGATCTGCTCCGTGGCGAGATCGTCTATCAGAACGACAAGCTCGAGGACCTCGTCATCCTCAAGTCCGACGGTTTCCCGACCTACCATCTCGCCGTGGTCGTGGACGACCACGAGATGAACATCACGCATGTTACCCGTGGTCCCGAGTGGATTCCCACCGCGCCGCTGCATGTGCAGCTGTTCCAGGCGCTCGGTTGGGACACGCCCATGTTCGCCCACCTGCCGCTGATCCTCGCGCCGACCGGTGGCAAGCTCTCCGAGCGCCACGGTGGAGCGTCGGTAAAGGAGTTCCGGGAAGGCGGCTACCTGCCAGAGGC
>JACCVC010000290.1 GCA_013698305.1 Chloroflexia bacterium | reverse complement strand
TCGAGTTCCAACGCGAGCACGACTGGGCAGCGGTGCGAGCACGCTGCTTCGCCATGCTCTCGCGGCTTCGTCGAGAACTGCACGATCGATGGGGCACGGTGCCGCTGTCGCCCGATAGCCCGGACTGCTATCGGCAACTGGCAACGATTACGCTTCCGGCATCGGCGCCCGACGACCTTCAGGAGCGCCTGTTCATGACCCACGCCATCGAGGCGCCGGTCACAGGACATCTCGACCAACGATTCGTCCGCGTTTCCGTCCAGGGGTACACCACCGACGAGGACCTCGACTGCCTTCACCACGCCCTCGACATCGAACTCGACACTGGAGACTGACACCTTGGCCACGACGCCGCTCCCACTCGCGCATACGCATAGCGTCCACAGCGCCTGCCCCCACGACTGCCCGGACACCTGCGCCGTCACCACCACCGTCGAGCATGGCCGCGCCGTCGCCTTTGACGCCGTGCAGGAACATCCGATCACCCGCGGCTGGCTGTGCGCCAAGGTCCGGCCCTACCTCGACCGGGTCTACCATCCGGATCGCCTCACGACGCCATTGCGCCGCGCCGGAGCCAAGGGTGAAGATCGGTGGGAGCCAGTCTCCTGGGACGACGCGCTGGACGAGATCGCCTCGCGCTGGCAACGGATCATCGACACATCCGGCGCGGCGGCGATCCTGCCCTACTCCTACAGCGGCACGCTCGGCCTCGTGCAGAACTTCGTCTCCAGCGCCCGGCTCTGGAACCGCGTGGGCGCCTGCGGGCTGGACCGGACAATCTGCGATGCCGCCGCCAGCGTGGCGGTCCCTGCCACAGTCGGCGCGAAGCATGGCCTGGACCCGCGTGACTTCCTCCACAGCAAACTCGTCGTGCTGTGGGGGCACAACCCCGCCAGCACCAGCCCGCACATCATGCCGATCCTTCGCGACGCCCAGCGAGCTGGCGCGACGGTGGTGCTGATCGACCCCCGTCGCACGCTTACCGCGAAGTCGGTCGACTGGCACATCGCCCCCGAGCCGGGCACAGACGCAGCGCTCGCCCTCGGCGTGATCCACATCCTCTTTCGCGACGATCTGCACGAAGAGGACTGGCTTGACCAGCACAGCACCGGCTGGCAGGAACTGCGGGAGCGGGCGATGGCGTTCGATCCGACAAGGGTGAGCCGCATCACCGGCCTCGCGGTCGAGGACATCGAACGGCTCGCTCGCCTATGGGCGTCTGCGACGCCGGCGGTCGTCAAGATCGCCGACGGCGTCCAGCGCAACCAGCACGGTGGCCAGATCGTCCGGGCGATTGTCTCCATCCCCGCCGTCACCGGGCAATATGGCATCCGTGGCGGCGGCATGTTCTACAGCCAGAGCGGCTGGATCAGCTATGACGCCGAAGCGCTTGGTCACGCCAGCGAGTGCCCGACCGTGCCCCGAACCGTCAACATGAACCGGCTGGGCGCGGCGCTGAACGGCGAGGTCAGCGATCCTCCGATCAAATCGCTCTACGTCTTCGCCGCGAACCCCGCGACATCGAACCCAAACGCGCCCAGGGTCATTCAGGGGCTGCTGAGGGAAGATCTCTTCACCGTCGTCCACGAGCAGTTCATGACCGACACCGCCCGTTATGCCGACATCGTCCTGCCCGCCACCAGCCAGCTGGAGCACATCGACCTGCACAAGCCATACGGCCATCACCACCTGCAATACAACGCGCGGGCAATCGAGCCGCTCGGCGAGTGCCGCAGCAATTGGGACGTGATGCGGGCGCTTGCCGAACGCCTGGGCTACACCGATCCGTGGCTGTTTCAGGAGCCGGAGGAGGTCATAGACGACGTGCTGACCGCTACAGCGGCGTCCAATTCGCTGCTGGAGGGCATCACGCTGGACCGATTGCAACGCGATGGGACTGTGCCCTACGCATTCGGAGATTCCAGCAACATCCCCTTCGAGGGTGGCGTCTTCCCGACCGCCGATGAGCGGATTCAGCTTCGATGCGACACGATGCTCCACCATGGCGTCGACCCGCTGCCGGATTACACCGGTCCCGAGTCACCCGATGAAGACGTTGCCGATGGATCGCTGCGGCTCCTGTCGGGAGCGGCGCATCACTTCGTCAACTCGTCGATGGCGAATCAGGACAAGCTCGAGCGCAAGGAAGGACGACAGTCGATCGAACTAAACCGGACCGACGCCGACCGTCTTGGCATCGCCGACGGCGATCTGGTCACCGCCTTCAACGGCAACGGTCGTTGCCTGTTTTACGCCGTCGTCACCGACGGCGTAAACCCGGGCGTCGCCGTCGCGCCCAAGGGTCGGTGGGGGCATCGCTCCATCGACGGTCGCAACGTCAATCAGCTCACCACCGACGACCTCGCCGACCTCGGCGGCGGTAGTTCGTTCCACGGGACCCGAGTGTTCGTGGAGCCAGCTACCGACACCGATTCGGTCTCTGCCCAGTCGTCCGATCATGGGCTGTCGGTGGTCAGCCGGGAGAATACAACCAACGCCTCCGTGACGCCGTCAACCACGATGTCTAGCAAGAGCGCTCCGTCCTCTGCTGAAGCACGCTCGGGAAAATCGGTGTAGCCACCGAATTGTTCCCAGCGACCAGACGCTTCCACCCGGGTGCCGTTGATCGCCGGCTTTCGCGCCGGATCGTCCGAGCGTCGTTCACTCACCTCTCTCACCAGCGTGGTATCGGTAGCGAGCATGGTGGCTGTCTCGAACTGCCCGGCATGTCCGGGCAGCGTCATGTCGGGCAGCCGAGGTTCCGTCTCGATCGCCTCTCGGGCAATATCCCAGTAGGATGCGGCCGCTAGATAGACTTGTTCACCCGAGTCTTTCGCGGTTGCGACATCACGCATCACCAGTTGATTGAGCTCGTGATTCCCACCATGCCCGTTGAGCAGAAAAACCCTCCTGGCTCCAGCACTCACCATGGACTCAACAAGGTCGCGGACGACGCGATAGTACGCGTCGGTCGACAAGGAGAGCGTTCCACCAAACGGGAGATGATGATGCGACGCGCCAAACGGCAACGTCGGCGCCAGCACGATGTTGCAATCGTCGGAGGCGCGTTCGGCGGCTCGTCGGGCAATCGCGTCAATCATGATGGCATCATGGCCAGTCGCCAGATGCGGCCCATGCTGTTCGGTCGCTCCAGTAGGGAACAACACCATACTCAACGGCAGGATATCTTGCAATTCCCCGCGAGTTGATTCGGCCCACACGAACAAAGCCAAGCCTCACCCCTTTGTCAGCAGTTGATCCAGGATAGCGGCACGAGCTCTAAAACTCCTCGCGCAGCATGACGCGGCGGCGCTGGCGCTCCTGGCGGGACGCCTCACGGATCAGGTCCTTCACATGCTCTGGACCGGCCACGTTGTGCAGGTACTTCACCGGCGCGCTGGCATCCCCGGATGCTACGTAGATGTCGCCCATCCCGGTGATCCGCTCCAGCGGATGCTGCTTGACCCCGACATCCGTGACCCGATAAAGGTCGATCTCCTCGGTCGTCCTGCCGATGAACCCGAACTCGAACATCAGCCGCTGGTTGGTGAGCTTGTAGCGATTGGTGATAGACATCCGTGGTGACCACAGCTTGCTCGGCCGTCCCTGCCAGATGATCCGCTCGCCGCCCGGCACGCCATCCAGGTCCTCGCCGACCGGCAGGCCATCATCCGCGATCGGACCACCGCCAAGATCTGCATCGGGGTTGGGCTGGTCCACGGGCCGCGTCGGTGCTGGTGCGGCGGCCTCGGCTTTCACATCGTCCATCCGGCGACCGCAGTTGTCGCAGAAACGGGCCGTGTCATCGTTGGATGTTCCACAATCTGGACAGGTGACCATCGAAATCTCCCTGGTATGCTCGCCGCAATCTCGCGGCCTGGCAGCAATCTGAGGAACCTACCGGCAGATAGTACCGCGTTTGGCGCAGGGCAGAACTGACCGGTACACTAGCGCGACAGAGATTCCCCCTTGGATTGGACGGAGAAAACAATGACCGAAGCAACTGGTCAGGACACGCCCATCATCAACATTCGCGGAAGCAGCGTCGGGCTTGGCCCACTGGAGCCGTCGCTGGTCCCCCAACTCACGCGGTGGATCAACGACTTCGAGACGGTACGCATGATCGGCATGGACCCACTACCGATGACAACGGCGCAGGAGGAGCAGTGGGTCCAACGCGTCACGACCAGTGAAACGACCGTGATCTTCGTGATCTACGACCTGGAGGACATGGCGCCAGTCGGCTCGGTCAACCTGATGGACATCAGTCGAACGCATCGAACGTGTGAGCTCGGCATCGGCATCATGACGCCGGAAAGGCGCGGCAAGGGGCTCGGTACTGAAGCCGTCCAACTCATCACCGACTACGCCATCCATGGACTCGGGATGCACAACGTCCAGCTCTGCACCTACGAGTACAATTGGGCGGGCCAACGCGCCTACGCAAAGGCCGGGTTCAGGGAGTACGGTCGGCGACGAGAGGCGCGGCAGCACAACGGCAAGTGGTGGGACATCATCTACATGGACGTGATCGCATCGGAGTGGGAGAGCCCGGTGATGGACAGGATGATGACGCCGGATGAGGAGCGCAGGGGTTAGTCCAGGTATTCCCGCAACACGTCGGCATAGGCGGCGTACGAATCCTCACTGAACGTCACCATCCGGACCGTGTGGATCGCACGGTGCTTGTCAGCGAGATCACGAAGAGAGGGAACGACGAGGCTTGCTGCCCGCTTGAGCGGGAATCCATAGACTCCGGTGCTGATCGAGCAGAACGAGATTGACCGCAACTCATAGGCGTCGGCGATGCGAAACGCCGCCCGGTAGCAACTCACCAGCAGTTCGTCCTCATCGGCATTGCCGCCCTGCCAGACCGGACCGACCGCATGGATCACATGTCTGGCCGGGAGACGGAAACCGGGCGTGATGCGGGCATCGCCAGTCGGACACGAGCCAATTGCGTTCAATGCCTGCTGCATCGCCGGACCTGCCGCCCGGTGAATCGCCCCATCGACGCCCCCGCCCCCTTGCAACTGGGTGTTGGCGGCGTTGACGATTGCATCGACCCGCTCGCGGGTGATGTCTCCCTGTACCAGTTCGATGTAGCCATCGTTGAGCGAAGCCATCGTATTGATCCGGCACGAGGTATCTCGCGATTCCTCAGGCGCTCATCGCCTGGCGGAGCAACTCTGGCACCTGCGATGGGCTTTCCGCGACCTTTACGCCCGCCGACTCCAGCGCCGCCATCTTCTCGGCAGCGGTCCCGGCCCCACCGGAGATGATCGCGCCCGCATGTCCCATGCGCTTGCCCGGAGGCGCGGTCTGGCCGGCGATGAAGCCCGCCATCGGTTTGGTCACGTTCGCCTTGATGAACGCGGCGGCGTCTTCCTCGTCCGTGCCGCCGATCTCACCGATCATCACGATGGCATCGGTGTCGGGGTCATCCTGGAACAGCGCCAGACAGTCGACGAACGACGTACCGATCACCGGGTCGCCGCCAATCCCGACCGCCGTCGATTGTCCCATCCCGGCCTCGGACAACTCGTTGACCACCTCATAAGTCAGCGTGCCCGAGCGGGACACCAGCCCGATCTTGCCCGGCTTGTGAATAAATCCAGGCATGATCCCGACCTTGGCCTCGCCCGGCGTGATCAGCCCAGGGCAATTCGGCCCGATCAAACGGGCGCCGTGATCCTTGACGTAGTGGTACACCGGCACCATGTCGTTGACCGGCACGCCTTCGGTGATGCAGATCACCAGCGCAATCCCGTTGTCGACCGCCTCGTAGATCGCGTCCGGCGCGAACCTGGCTGGCACGTAGATGATGGAGGTGTTGGCCTGGGTCTCGGCAACCGCCTCTCGCACGGTATTGAAAACAGGCACGCCAGCGACATCCTGCCCCTTTTTACCGGGCGTGACGCCGGACACCACATTGGTGCCGTACTCCACCATCTGCGTCGTGTGGAAGGTTCCTTCGCGACCGGTGATGCCCTGCACCAGCAGCCGGGTTTCATTGTTGACGAGAATGCTCACGCGTCTCTCCTGTCGTCGTGGATTGTATCCGTAGGGGAGGACATTGTGTCCTCCCGCGGTCCGGGCCGATACTCCGCTGCGCTCAGCACAGGCTCCAGGTCCTCCCCTACGAGACGATCCCGATTGCCAACCTCTACGACGCCGCTTTCACCACCTGCGCTGCGGCTTCGTCCATCGAGGTGACGGCGGTCATGCCGCCCTTGGCAAGAATCTCCTTGCCTTCCTCGGCGTTGGTGCCCGAGAGCCGCACGACGATTGGCACGTCCACCTTCACCGCCCCCAGCGCTTCCTGAATCCCCTTGGCGACCTCGTCGCCGCGGGTGATGCCGCCAAAGATGTTGATCAGGATCGCCCGGACGTTGGCATCAGCGGTAACGAGCCTGAACGCCTTGGCCACCTGGGCCGCGTTCGCGCCGCCGCCGACATCGAGGAAGTTGGCTGGCTCGCCGCCGTTGAGCTTGACCGCGTCCATCGTCGCCATCGCCAGGCCCGCGCCGTTGACGATACAGCCGATGTTGCCGTCCAGCTTCACGAACGAAATGCCGCTCTGTTTGGCCTCCAGCTCGGTCGCGTTCTCTTCGGCGATGTCGCGCATCTCCTCGATCTTCGGATGCCGGGCGAGGGCGTTGTCGTCGAAGCTCATCTTCGAGTCGATCGCCAGCCACTCACCCGCGCCGGTCAGGATCAGCGGGTTGATTTCGACCAGCGTTGCGTCCTGTTCCATATACGAGTCGTACAGTTTCGAGGCGATGGCGGCAAATCCGTTGACCTTGTCCGCCGGTAACCCTAGCTCGAACCCGAGCTCCCGACCCTGGTATGGCCGGAATCCCGCCTCCGGATCGCCAAGCTTGCGCACGATCTTGTCCGGGTCGGTCTTCGCCACCTGCTCGATGTCGACGCCACCCTCGGCGCTTGCCATCACCAGCACCTTGCGGTTGGGCCGATCCAGCACAACGCCGAGATAGAACTCGCTGGCGATGTCCGCGCCTCTGGCGACCAGCACCTTGCGGACCGTGTGACCGCTGATGTCCATGCCCAGAATCTCGTCAGCGGCAGTTCTCGCCTCCGCTGGCGACTTGGCGAGCTTGACGCCACCGGCCTTGCCCCGACCTCCAGTGTGGACCTGCGCCTTGACCACCACCACGCCGCCGAGCTCGCGAGCGACGGCTTCCGCCTCGTCGGGCGTCCGCGCCACCCGTCCTGGATTGACCGGGATGCCGTAACCGGCCAGCACCTCCGCCGCCTGATACTCATGGACGTCCATTGGTCAACTTGCTCCCTGCTATTGCCCGGTGCGTCGAACCCGATCAGCCTGGCATCGTCTCGGGGCACCGATGCCCGAATCACGCTCATGGCAGCATCCTAACACGGCCACCGGGGCGCTCACCCAAAGATTCTTGCGGGTCGATCCCTCGATCCGCCGCGTTACGCCCGCCCGGATGGTCCCTGCGCGACAGAAATAATGGTATAGTGCGGGTACCGAGACGTTTCCCAAGGTCGTGCTCGACAGGACGATGCCGGTTTTCCTTCGTGTGTATTTCCACCGGAGCCGTTTCGCAGTGTTCTATACGTATTCGTAGTTTTTGATGTGGAGTCGCGGAATGAAGTCCGTGGCCGGAGAGGTTCAAACGGAAATGAGCGATCGAACGCTGACATGTCGCGACTGTGACCAGGAATTCACGTTCACCTCAGGTGAGCAGGAGTTCTACACCGAGCGCGGCTTCTCAGAGCCCCAGCGATGCCCGAGCTGCCGTCAGGCACGCAAGTCCCAGCGCACCCAGTCATCCGGCTCGAGCTACGGCGACGGCGGTGGCGGATATAGCTCCGGTGGTGGTGGTTACAGCGGCGGCGGCGGTAGCTACTCCAGCGGCGGCGGCGGTGGTTACTCCAGCGGTGGCGGCGGATACTCCAGTGGCGGCGGCGGTGGCGGACAACGTCAGTTTCACCCTGCGGTTTGCTCCGAGTGCGGTCAGGAAACAGAAGTTCCCTTCGCGCCAACCCCAGGCAAGCCAGTCTACTGCCGGGATTGCTTCCAGGCACGAAGAGCGCCACGGTACTAGCCCCATAAGGCAATGACGCGTGATTTGCAAACGTGGAGAGCGCGACAAGGGGCGGGAACTCACCTGCCCCTTTCCCTTGCCCGAAAATCGCGAAACTCGGGCCGGCCAGGCTCACCGGTCAGCCTTCATGCCAGATCGAACCGGATAGACCAATGGGCGATTCCAGCGCCAGCAGGCAAGTCACAGATATCTCCACACTACGCGACGAAGACCGGTCCCGGCTGATCCGCGAGGGTGATCGCGTTGACCTGAGAGACCACACGCCCGAGAATCGGGGCGCCTTCATCCGCTGGTATCAGGACCCGGAGATCGCGGGTCTGCTCCGGCACGACCTCAAGCCGCTCACTCGCCGGCGAGCAGCGTCCTACTTCTCCAGCATTATCCTGCCGCTCGCCGGCAAGGGGCATTGCTGGGCGATTCATCGACGTGATACCGGGCAGCTCATCGGCACCGCTGCGGTCACGAACATCAATTCCAGGCTTCGCACCTGCCTGTTCCGAATCCTGCTTGGGGAGAAGGATGTCTGGGGGCAGGGTCTGGGCACGGAAGCGACCCGGCTGGTCGCCGCCGAAGTCTTCGCCACGCTACCCATCGACTGCATCCAGCTGGAAGTTTTCACCCACAATCCGCGGGCGCGTCGAGCATACGAGCGGGTTGGATTTCGCGAGTACGACCAGTATCAGGAAACAGTTCAGAGTACTGACACCGTTATAGAGATAATGGCGATGGAACTGCCGCGCGAGGCGCTGGCGCCAAACGTGCCAAACGAATAGCCAGCGCAAGAGGAGGAACAGGTTGAACTCTACGTCATGACGGAGCAGCGTGCCGTTGCGTAGTGAAGCGCAACCATTGCGGTGGCGGCGCGGCCAAGCCATTGGTATTGTTCATAAGGTCTTGTTATCGGTGCAACCAGTGCGATAGGGACTCGCTTTGCTCCCAATCGCCGGCAACCAAACGTCCTGTGCCTGCAACATGTATCTCACGCTCACAACAGGCG
>JACCVC010000282.1 GCA_013698305.1 Chloroflexia bacterium | reverse complement strand
CTGCTCGGTGGAGCCTGTTTCGATGTCGGCAACAACTCCGGCACGTTCAACTTCTGCGACGACGACGGCAACGGCATCATCGACATCCCGGATGTCGTGTTCGGAACCCAGACCGTCACGCAGACCGACGCGCAGATCGGCTACGCACTCGCGGACGAGCAGCAGATCGACGTGACGCTCGAGGACCAGAACGCCGAGCTGGCGGTGGTCAACGAGCCCGCCGTCGGCGCCGTGCAGGTCGTCAGCGTCGATCCCAACGACAACCTGTTGCCAGGCGCGTGCGTCAGCGTCGATGGGGCCGACCCGCAGTGTGACGACGACCAGGACGGTGTCATTACCCTTGACGTGGCCTCGACCGGTGTCGAGCGAACCATCAGCCAGGCGGTCGCGCCAGAAGGGTTCGAGCCAGCCGCAACACAGACCATCCTCGTCGAGAGCAATGAGACAACCGAGGTGGTGTTCACCAACGAGCTTGCCACCGGCTCGATCCGGGTGTTGAGCGCGAACGCCGATGGCGCCGCGCTGGCGGGCGCTTGTGTGGCGCTGGACGGCGGCGAGCCGCTGTGCGATGTCGACGGCGACGGCGTCCTCAACTTCGAGGATGTGCCTGTCGGGGAGCATACGCTGAGCCTGATCACGCCGCCGCCGGGCACCCAGTCCGTGGCCGATCAGACGATCACGGTGGAAGCGGACGTCCAGGCGGAGGTGGTGTTCACCAGTGCTCCGGCGACCGGCTCGATCCTCGTCACCGCCCAGAACAACGCTGGCGAGCAGGTGACCGGCGGCGTCTGTATCGCCTACCAGGCCGAGAATGCCGAGCCGGTGACCACCTGCGAGGCGACTGAGAGCGGTCAGTTCCGGTTCACGGATGTTGCGCCGGGCAACTATAACGTGTCCGTCACCCAGGTTCCTGACGATTACACGCTTCCGGAGAGCGCGACCACGGTCGAGGTGGTTGCCGGTCAGGAAGCCGCCGTCACGATCACCGTGCCGGACATCTCGTCGGTGCAGGGCGGCGCGGCGCTGAACTTCCAGAGCGAAGACGGCGCGGCGGTCGCGGGAGTCTGCTTCTTGCTGATTCCGGACGACGGTGGGCAGCCGCTTGGTCGGTTCTGCGACAACGGCACCAACGACCTCGATGCCACGGAAGGCGTCGTGCAACTGGCGGCGCTGCCAGCAGGCACGTACGGCGTCCTGCTCGTCGAGGACAACGACCTCGGCGCGTTCGCGGCGCTGAACAATGAGATCGCCGCCAGCATCATCATCGAGGCGGGCGTCACGATCGAGCAGGTGATCACGGTTCCGGGCGTCTTCGTCCAGGGGTCGATCCAGATCACGACGATCGGCGCCAACAGCGGCGACCGGATCACCGGAGCCTGCTACACGATCAGCACGTCCGAGCCGATCACCGTCTGCGACAACAATGACGACGGCACAGACCTGACCGCTGATGAAGGGATCATCCTGGTCGACGGCATCGACGCCGGCGCCTACACGGTCAGCCTGACCACGCCTCCGAGCGGATACTCCGGCGCGCCGGACCAGACCGCGACGGTGGTCGGCGGTGAGACCACGCAACTGACCTTTGAGGTCGAATCCGTTGACACCAGCGGCACGCTGATCGTGAGCAAGGTCGACGATGTTGGCCAGGCGCTGGCGGGCAGTTGCTTCCGGCTGCAAGACGCTGGCGGCGTGTTCGCCGAGGTCTGCGACAGCGCCGACGGGGCAGATGACGGCACGATCACCTTCAGCGATGTCCCGGTCGGAACCTGGCAGCTGGTCGAAACCCGCACGCCGGGCAACCAGTACCAGCCCGTGCCGGCCCGCCTGATCGAGATCGAACCGGCCGAGACCACCACAGTCGAGGTGGTCAACAGCTTCGCGCCGGGCGGGCTGCATGTGATCAAGGTCGACGCTGACGATCCTTCGGCGCGGCTTGACAACGCCTGCTTCCTTCTCGACGGCGTGACCACATACGGTCCGTTCTGCGATGGCGACGACCTCACGGTCGAGGGTCGCACAGTGTTCTACAATGTCGTGCCGGGGGTCTTCTACCTTGTTGAATATTATTATCATGACGGCTACGATG
>JACCVC010000261.1 GCA_013698305.1 Chloroflexia bacterium | reverse complement strand
CAACGACGATGGGCCGGACCATGCTGGCGGCGTGGACCGCGGAACTGGACGCGATGGACGCGCGACTCGCCTCCCGGTTTGGCCGCGCCGAGTTGCGTGATCGCGCCCGCGACTATCTGCGCGGGTTACTCTCGGGCGCCGAGCGCAAGAACGGCTGGCAGTTGGCCGAAGAAGTCGGCAACACCACGCCGTATGGGCTGTAGCACCTGGTGGGCCGGGCGAGCTGGGACGCCGACGCGGTGCGCGACGATCTGCGCGAAGCGATCTCGCCAAGGAGCCGTCGATGGGCGACATATTTCCAACATACACAGTCGCCGCAATCCAGGCGGCACCGGTCTTCATGGACCGTGACGCCTCCGTCGCCAAAGCCTGTCAACTGATCGCCGAGGCAGGCGCGAACGGGGCAACGCTGGCCGTCTTCGGAGAGACGTGGCTGCCGGGGTACCCGATCTGGCTCGATGTCGCACCCGGTGCTGGCTTGTGGAATCACCAACCCGCCAAGGACATCTTCACTCGCTTGGTCGCGAACGCCGTGGAGGTGCCTGGCCCAGCGACGGAAGCCCTCGGCGCCGCCGCGGCGGACGCCGGGTGCGCCGTCGTGATGGGCATCAACGAGCGCGAGCGAGGCCGGACCTCGGGCACCCTCTACAACACCATTGTCTACCTCGGAGCCAACGGACAGCTGCTGGGTAAACACCGCAAGCTGACCCCGACGTACACGGAGCGGCTGGTCTGGGGCAGCGGCGACGGGAGCACCTTGAGCGTCTTTGACACGCCAATGGGACAGGTGGGCGGGCTTGTCTGCTGGGAGCATTGGATGCCACTCGCCCGCCACGCTATGCACGTCACAGGCGAGCAGATCCATGCGGCGCTCTGGCCGACGGTCCACGATATGCACCTCGTCGCGTCCCGCCATTACGCCTTCGAAGGACGCTGCTTCGTGGTCGCCGTCGGCTCCGTCCTCCGCCGCGACCAAGTGCCTGACGACCTGTCGATCTTCCACCGCGACGGCATCGAGCCCGAGCGCCTCCTGCTCGCCGGCGGCAGCGCGATCATCGGCCCGGATGGCCACTGCCTGGCTGGCCCGCTGGGCGACGAGGAGGCAATTCTCTACGCCGACCTCGACCTCGCCCGCATCCCCGCTGAGCAGCTGACTTTCGACGCCGTTGGCCACTATGGGCGCCCCGATGTCTTCACCCTCACCGTCAATACCGCGCCGCAGCGCCACCTCAATCTGGAGGACGAGAGGACTTCCGGAAGCGGAGACTCATCCACCAGAGGCAGCACCGATGCACGGTGCTAGGGGTGGTGGCCCTTCCACTCGCGACGAGATCGTAGCCAAGCTTCTTGTGCCGTACGTTGCCTCCTGCGTTGCAAGCCCGGCACGGATCATGCTCTGTTGACGCGTAGTAGTCCTAGCCAGGGATCGAAAGGGGACACATGTCGCTCCACTACCTGAAGGATGCCCTCGCGCAAGGCGATACCGAGGCGTTGATCCGCTACGTCCGGCTCCACCTCGGAGACGGCAACGAGGCGCAGGGCCGCAAGGAGATCGACAAGGCCTGGATTGAGGCGCTCAAGCCCCTGCTCGACGTGCCTCCTACGGACCGCGCGTTCATCCACAAGACCCTGACCTCGAAGGACCCCGCGACGTTGGCCCACCTGTTCTTCGACCTGCACTTCTACCTCGTCAAGCAATCGGGAGAATGGATCCATGATGGCAACCTCTAGTGACACCGGGCAGTTGCGCCCCGGCATCTGGACGACGGTCAACGAGCGGTACCCCGGCTCCATGATCAGCAAGCCGGACACGGTTCCGCTGGCCACGCTGCGCAAGCCGGTCGCGCAGTCGCGCCTGGCCTTCGTCAGTACCGCCGGCGTCCAGCCGAAGGGGACCCTGCCGTTCGACGTGGTGCATCCCGTCGGTGACTACAGCTTCCGCCGCGTGCCCTCAATAGCCGAGCCCGCCGACCTGGAGATCCACCAGCTGAAGTACCCGACGGCCGGTGCGAACCGGGACCTGAACGTGATCTTCCCGATCGAGCGGCTGCGGGAACTGACGGACGAGGGGATGATCGGCGCCCTTACGCCGGACTTCTTCTCCTTCATCGGCTACAACATGGATCCGGAGCGTCTGGAACAGACCCTGGCTGAGGAGATTGCTGAGGCCGTCGTGGCCGAGGGGGCGGAGGCAGCCCTCCTCGCAGCGGCGTGACCAATATGACACCAATCGGTCGCGCTCGTGCAGCGCGCCATCGAGCGACGGGGCATCCCTACGGTCTCCGTCACAGTCGCCCTTGACGTCACTGAGCATGTCAAGCCTCCCCGGGCGGTCTTCGTGCCGTTCATGATGGGGCACCACTTCGGCGTCCCCTTCCACCACGACCTCCAACGACGGATCATTCTCACGGCGCTCGACCGTCTCACCATGGCAGAGCGGAGTGGTGACATCCACGCGCTCCCGGTTACCTGGGCACAGGCGCGTCGTGAGGGGGTTGTAATCGAGCGGGCGATGGGCATACGCAAGTAGCCCAGAGAACCGGGTGAGAACGGATGAAAAGAAGACGGTAGGCACCTTTGGAACTATCCCAGGTATCGAATACATCCGCGCCGGTGAGGGCTATGGTCCGCTTGTGACGACGGTAAGCGCATTCCGGATGCCGCACAGCCGGTTCTTGTATCAATAGCGCTTGGCGA
Source organism: Chloroflexia bacterium (assembly GCA_013698305.1). Taxonomy (GTDB): domain Bacteria; phylum Chloroflexota; class Chloroflexia; order Thermomicrobiales; family UBA6265; genus JACCVC01. The sequence continues at coordinate 2,346 of JACCVC010000261.1, read as the reverse complement.
CAGTGCGTTCTTGCAGGTATCAAGGGGAGTGAATATGCAGCAAACACATACGCGTCTCGCCACGGAGATGGTCAAAGGCGCGCTGGCCGGCGCGGGCGCCGTCTGGCTTATGGACCAGGTTGGGTCATTCCTGTACCGGCGTGAGGATCCCCAGACGATCCGGCAAGAGGCGGACGCGCGTGTGGAGGACCTCGATTGTCGCGCACGTCGCGGCAAACAAAATGGCGAGAGCCGTCGGCACGGAGCTTTCTTCCAAACAACCGCACCCGGCAGGGATCGCGGTCCATTACGCGCTCGGCATCATCCCGGGGGCGCTCTACGGACCGCTGCGGCATAGGGTCACAGGACTGCGCGTGGGCCGGGGGCTCGTGTATGGATTCGGCCTCTTCCTGGTGAATGACGAACTGTTGAATCCCCTCCTCGGGCTTGCCTCTGGTCCCACTGCCTATCCCTGGCAGGCACACGCCCGCGGCCTGGTCAGCCACCTCGTTCTCGGTGTAGCCACCGATGTCGGCATCGACGCCCTTGACCGAATCACGTAGAGTACGTGCCGTTGGACCCGACACCGTTCGTCCTTCCGGATGGTGGGTAGCGCGACGAGATGGCACTCGAAAGTGAGGACGCCGTTTGATAGCCACATGAGTCGAGACCGTTCCACTGACACGCTTGGTCCATCTGAACTCCACCGCAGAGGAACATGATCGGCGAGCCCTACACCCGCATACCAACTTCACGCAATTAACGACAGGAGGATGACATGGCCACGACACTGACAGCCGGGAAGCCGACCCCGGACCTCACGCTCCCTTCGCTGGAAGGAGAAGACATCAACCTGGCTGATTTCTGAGGAAGGCGGCTGTTGCTCTTTTTCTGGGGCTCCTGGTGAGGATGCCGTGAACAGCTGCCCGGGAGGCAGCATTTTACATCCCAGCAGGACGCGAGCGACAGGCGGATCGTCGGCATCGCGCTGGAGCACAACGGCGCCGAGCGCGCGCGACCGTGGGTCGAACGGGCCGGGGTGACGTTCCCGGTGGTCGTCGACGAAGCAGGCGTGTCGAGCGCGCGGTTCGGCTTCAAGGCGGTTCCCAACGGCGTGCTGATCGACGTCGACGGGACCGTCCGGTGGGCGAAGTACGGTGGGTTCTCGGTGGAGAACGACGATGACGTCGCGGTCGTGCAACGCTTCTTCGCGGGCGAGCCGATCGAGCCGTACGCGCAGCCGGAGGCCCCCTACGCCCTCAGCGAGGAGCAGTCGCGTGAGGTCGAGCGGCTGGTCCAGCGGGGCCGTGCGCTCGTGGACGCGGGGTGGACGGAGGACGGGGTCCGGCACTGGCGACGGGCGCTGGACATGGACCCGGAGAACCTGGTGATCCGCAAGCAGATCTGGGCGGCGAGGTTTCCGGAGAAGTTCCACCCGGTCATCGACTGGGACTGGCAGAAGACGCAGCTCGAGCAGGAACGGGCCGAGGAAGTGGCGCGGGACGTGTGCGGTCCGGACGGCTGCCCGCTGCCGCCGATGGGGTAATCTCGCGTCTGCCTCGACGCGTTCCCGTATCAGTATGGGCCTATTGGACTCTCGAGCCATTCGTTTTTCCCATCTGTAGGCGCAACGCGAGGAGAAGGCATGGACCGAGTCATCGTCTTTGATGTGAACGAGACGCTCCTCGATGTCGGGGCGCTCGATCCGCTCTTTGCCCGCCTGTTCGACGATGCCGCCGTGCGGCGCGAGTGGTTCGGGCAGATGCTGCAGTCTGCCTTCGTCTCGACGATCACGGACACCTACCGGGACTTCGGGACGATCGGGATGAGTGCCCTAACGATGGTGGCGGACCGCCACGGCGTGGTCGTCAGCGATGCGGACCGGCAGGCGCTGGGCGGCGGCATGCGTTAGCTGCCGCCACATCCGGAGGTACGGGGCGCGATGGAGCGCCTGCACGAGGCGGGCGTTCGCTTGGCTTCCCTCACCAACTCCACCCTGGCTGTGAGCCAGGCGCAGCTCACCAACGCCGGCCTGGACGATCTTCTGGAGCAGATGCTCTCCGCCGATAGCGTCCAGCGCCTCAAGCCCGCTCCCGAACCGTACCGGATGGCCGCCGAGCGGCTCGGGGTGCCGATCGAGGCGGTTCGTCTGGTGGCGGCGCATTTCTGGGACATCGCTGGTGCCCTGCACGCCGGATGCCGGGCGGCCTTTGTTGCCCGGCTCGGTCAGATGGTCGATCCATCAGATGTGCAACCTGACATCATCGGGACGGACCTGCACGAGGTCGCCGAGCGCATCCTCGGAGCCGACCGGTGACATTGCCACGAGTACGAGCTCGGCACGAGATGCAGTGGGCTCTAGTGCGC
>JACCVC010000259.1 GCA_013698305.1 Chloroflexia bacterium | reverse complement strand
GTGCTCTTCGCCAACCGCGCCAAACTATCGCGGTATCTCGACAACGGCGGCGCCATTGTCAGCTTCGATGAGGTAAACCAGGATTGGCTGCCAGGGGGATCGTGGGAACATCGGAAGGCCAACATGGACACGATACGGGTGTCCGATCATCCCATGGTGGCGCATCTGACCTCCGATGAGTTCAAGTGGCATTCTCACGGCCTGTATTCGGCCTATTTCGGATCGACTACCCTGATCGATGACGCCCAGGGAGGCGTGATCCTCTACCTCGACGACACCAGCTTCGCCGGGACGATCATCGCCGGGACCCTGGACCCGGACTGCCACGTCGGCTTCGGGACGCAGACAACGCGGCCATTGCTCCGAGCGATTTTGGATTGGGTAATGCAGCAAGCTCAGCATCCGAAGGTTCCCGCTCATGCTCACTCGAACGGCAGATCCTGACTTCGGAGGGACGACCCATGAGACACGTGACACGACGCGAATTGATATCAGGTACGATAGGCGGAACGCTGGCGCTTTCACGCAAAGGGAACGTCGCCGCCAATGCCGATCAATCGGGAAACCTCCTGCAACTCTCCTGGAACGATTCCGGCGTCCCGAACCCGTTCCAGGTGTCCCCCGCCGGACCACGAGGGCCGATCCTCGTCAGTCTCATTTACGACACGCTGACCTGGAAGGATGAATCCGGCATTATCCCCTGGCTTGCCTCCGAGTGGTCCGCAAGCGAGGACGGGCTGACGTACTCGTTCCAGCTTGTGTCTGGCGCGACATGGCATGACGGCGAGCCACTGACCGCCGACGATGTCGCATTCTCTTTTGACTACTATGCCCAACATCCCTTTGTCTGGATGAGCTCCGCCGTCGTCGACTCGGTGACTGCGAATGGCGACACGGTGGAGTTCACGCTGAACCTCCCGTATGCTCCCTTCCTCGAAGATATCGCCGGAATCGTGCCGATCATCCCTCGCCATGTCTGGGAGTCGGTGGACGACCCGATTGCCTATGACGGCGCGGACAGCACCGTAGGCAGCGGACCGTATTCCCTGGCGGAGTACAACGACACCGAGGGCGCCTACCGACTAACTGCCAACGCCGGATATTGGCGCGGAACGCCGGCAGTCGCTGAGTTGCGCTTCCTGAACGTCCCGCCGGAGGCGATCATCCCGGCCACTCAGCAGGGTGACATAGACGTGTCGCCGAGCAGCGACGCAACCGTGATCGACATTCTTGCCGACGACGAGCGCCTGGAGGTCCATGAATCCGCGCCGCTGTCCATCGTTCGGCTGGCAGTCAACACCAGCCGCGCGCCGCTCGACCGCAAGGAAGTGCGCCAGGCAATCATGTATGCGATCGATCGGGAGCTCCTCGCCGAAACGATTACCCTCGGTCCGGCGGTCGTGGGAAGCGCGGGCGTGATTCCACCGGAGACTCCGTGGTTCAATCCGGATCTGACACAATACGACTTCGATCCAGATCGGGCCCGTGAACTGCTCGGTGGCGAACAAATCAGCATCGATCTCATCGCTGATGCGAGTGCCCGAGACCCGGACATCTTCGCCCCGATGCTGGAAGCGGTCGGGATCACCCTCAATGTCCAGCGGGTCGACTCAGCCACCAGAATCCAGCTTGCCCGTGACGGAGAGTTCGATCTCGCGTTCCTGACGCACATCGGAGTCGGTGGCGACCCGGATTACCTGCGCCGCTGGTACAGTGGTGAGGAGACCAACGCGTTCGCCCAAGGCTCGATCTTCACGAACGAGGAGTACACCCGCCTCGCGGAGGAGCAGGCAGAGTCGCTCAATGCCGAGGAGCGGGAGGAGATCGTGTTCGAGATGCAGGCGATTCTGGCGGAGGAGTTGCCGACGATCGTCCTCTATCACCGGCGCTTCTACTGGATCCACGATCCGATGCTGTTCACCCCGATGGAAACCTGGGGCGGCCTCATGAACGGCATTCCCTTCCCACACAATAAACTCGCCCTGATCGCGACGTAGCGCGGCGCCGTGCTTCGCTCCCTGCCGCAACTCCTCGCTCGTTACGTCATGCTGGCAGTCTGCGTTATTCTGATCAACTTCTTCCTGCCTCGACTGCTGCCCGGCGATCCTCTGAGTTTCAGTTCTGGCGACGGCCTCGACGCCGCAGTGCCGCTGACTTCCGAGGCACGGGCTCATCTCGAAACCTACTACCACCTGGATCAACCGATGCTCGATCAACTGACCACCTACCTGGGCGACTTGCTCCACGGTGATCTCGGCCAATCGATTGCCCGGTCTGCCCCTGTAGGTAGCCTGATTGCCGACAAGCTGCCATGGACACTGACGCTGCTCCTGTTCTCCCTTGTCATTTCGGCAACGCTTGGAACGCTCGTCGGCATGATGGCGGGATGGGTGCCGGAAACCCATCGCGATCAATGGCTGGTCTCGGCGTCGGGAATGATCGCAGCGATTCCCGAATTTCTGATCGCTATCGGCTTACTGGTCGGCTTCGCGGTAGGGCTGGGCTGGTTCCCGCTGTTCGGCGGCGAATCGGCCTTCATGGCGCATGAAGAGGGCATCTCCGGTGTCCTGGACCGCGCATTCGACATCGCATGGCACCTGACGCTGCCCGCCGCGACACTGATACTGGCTGGAACCTCCGCCTTTACCCTGGTCACGCGGGATACGACCGCCGGTCTTCGGCACGAGCATTGGCTGACCGCGGCACGGGCCAAGGGGCTTGGCGAGCGCCACATTGCCATGCGTCACGCCTTGCCAAACCTCGCTCCTCCGCTCCTTACCTACTTCGGTCTTCGCCTGGGTGGTGTGCTGGGCGGCGCGCTGGTGGTGGAGCGCGTCTTCAACGTTCCCGGACTCGGCCTGCTCGGCTTCGAGGCGATCGGAAGCCGTGACTATCCGGTGCTGCAGGCCATCTTCCTGCTATCGGGTCTTGGCGTTCTACTGGCCGCGCTGCTGGTCGAACTCTGCTACCTGTATCTCGACACCGCCCGGCGAGTGAGCCGTGATTAGGCGCCCGCTGACGTTTTGGTTGGGTTGCACCCTGCTCGCTGGTTTCCTGACGGTCGCTGCCTTCGCGCCGCAACTCTCGCCGCACGATCCACGGCAATCGGCCGGTCTCCCTCTCTCTTCTCCAAATTGGGAACATCCGCTTGGCACCAACGACATCGGTCAGGACATTCTCAGTCAGATGCTTCACGGCGCCCGTACGTCGATCGTGGTGGCGGGCGCGATCACGGCGATTTCAACCCTGCTGAGCTGGACAGTGGGACTGCTGGCCGGCTTCGTCCGCCAGCTTGAAAGTCCGCTGATAGGACTGACCGATTTTCTGCTCGCTCTCCCCGACCTACCGCTGATCCTGCTGGTGTTGACATTGATCGGACCTTCTCAGTTCAATCTGGTCATGGTGCTGGCGCTTCTGTCATGGCCATCCTTCGCGCGAATCGTGCGTTCGGTGGTGATCGGGGCGAGATCATCGCTCTACGTCGAAGCCAGCAGATCCATTGGTGCAACTAGCCGGCATGTGATGTTCCGCCACCTGTTGCCGGCGACGCTCGACGTCCTACCGACAAAGCTGGTGCTTACGGTTCGGTACGCGGTGTTCGCGGAGGCAACGCTTGCCTTTCTCGGACTTGGAGCGAGCGAAACCGTAAGTTGGGGATCGATGCTGAATATCGCCTTTGGTGATTCATTGCTATTCTCGCGTTCCGTTTGGCCCTGGCTCGTATTGCCACCAACTCTCGCCATTGCGGCGCTCATCCTCGCCACGGTATGGGTGGGAATTGGGCTGACCGGGCACCGAACGCAGCAAGAATCGTAGCAGTCACCACAACGGCCACATTCACTGGTGGCCGTTGTGGTGACTGCTCGACTGTGCTATCGACACAGATCAATTCGAACTACTGTTCGGTAGTCTTCCGCTCCAACGCTATTCGCCGCGATCAAACACCAGCAAATCGAGTCGTCGCGGATCGACACCGAGCAATAGGGCGGGCCCGTCCTCGCCTTCCGGTCCGTACAGCGTCAGCCAACCATTGGTGGTTGTGCCAAACGGGAGCCAAAGCGAGGCAAGCACGTATCGCTCATTGCTGGTTCCCAACCGGAGTTCGGGAAGAATGCCCGACTTTGCGGCAGCCGCCAACACATCCTCTGAAGCGGCAATACCCTCTTCTTCCGGCACGTATTCACCGATCACATCCGCGTCGACGGCCACCCCGAAGATGCGATCCGGAGAGACAACCTCCGAGTCAGCCACATACAGCAGCAACGTGACGCTCGAATAGACCGACCGCTGCCACGGATCGTTGGCGATGTACTGGCTGTCGGGCTGGTCCCCTACGCCTGGCAAGGTAAGCACTCGCGGGTCGTTCGTCACCTCGAAGTCGACGGTGAACGACGCTGTCGCCTCGTACCGGAACACGCTCCCGTCCAAGTTCTGCAACACCAGGTATAGGATGCGAGTGGAGTCTTCCTGATCGCCACGGGATGCTTCGAACGCTCCGACGCAGCCGAGAAGCGTGAGCGTTCCCGAGTCCTCAGGTGAAACAACGCTCGTGAACTGGTAACCGGTTCCGCCGTACTGGAGGCTCAGCGGCAGAAGCTCAGGTATGCCATCGTCGCCGACGGCACCAACGTTCCCGGCGCATCTGGTGGCCGGAGCCGTCGCGACAGCGGGTGGAGGCGCATCGGCGGGAAGTGTCGGCGCGACCGCCTGTGGTTGAAGCTGGCGTGGCGTTGGAGTAGGACGCGATACGACCGTCTCTGTAGCGTCGGGTGGTGTCTCCGTCGCGACTACTGTCGCTTCAGGAGGAGTGGTCGGCTGAGGCGTGTCGGTCGCCAGGGCAGATTGCGTCGGAACAATGGTTGAGGTGCTGGTCGGAACTGGAGTTTCCGCCGGCGCCACCGTCTCCGCGGGCGCGAGAG
>JACCVC010000251.1 GCA_013698305.1 Chloroflexia bacterium | reverse complement strand
CATCGGCGCAACAGTTCGGAATCACCCACGCCTTCACAGAGTTCGATCGCCTGCTCGCGAACGGCGATGTCGACGCGGTCACCATCGCCTCGCCCATCGGCCTGCACTACCAGCAGGGCAAACAGGCGCTGGAAGCGGGCAAGCACATCCATTTCAACAAGACCATGACCACCACCGTCGCCGAGGCAGACGAGCTGATCGAGCTTGCCTCCTCCACGGGATTGAAGATCGTGGCCTCGCCCGGCGAGGTGCTGCGACCGCAGGTACAGGCGGTCCGGCGGGCGATCGCCGAGGGCTGCATCGGCATCCCCACCTGGGCGATCGCCGGCGCGTCGTTCGGCACCTACCACCTCGACGAGAAGGAGCGCCAGAGCGACAACCCCGCCATGAACATCGACCCGTTCTGGTACTTCCGCAAACCGGGTGGCGGTCCGCTCTACGACATGACGGTCTACGCGCTGCACGGCATGACCACAGTGCTTGGCCCGGCGCAAGCGGTGACGGCGATCTCCGGCGTGCGCATTCCCGAACGAAAGTTCGATGGAAAGAGCGTGCCGACCGACGCCGATGACAACACCGGCATCCTGCTCGACTACGGCGGCGGGATGTTCGCGGTGGCCTATGGCGCGGCGGCGGGGTCAGTCAACTACTGGTTCAGCGGCACGTATCTTGGAACCGAGGGGCAGATCGTCGGTTTCGATCTCAACGGCGAGCCGCTGGACTACCCGGAGAAGCACCTCGCCGACGAGGCGGGAGGTGGCGTCCAGGGCGCGCAGGTGACGCTGCCGCACGTCGTCGGTCCGCACCGCGATCTGGAGGAGGCGCACGTCTATGAGGACATCATGCAGTTGGTCGATTGGGTGCGCGACGACAAACCGTCGCCGGTGACCGCCGAGCACGCTCGGCATGTGATCGAGATCATCGAGGCTGCCTACACCGCCTCCGAGTCCGGCCAGACCCAGCAACTGAAGACGGCATTTTAGGGACTTACGTAACCGCCAATGCGTAGCGGCGGATTCCGTCAGGATATCCGCCCGGTGTAAGCGAAGCTCGCACAATCGTGTCACCCTCATGATTCCTGCAGTCAATCAAACGTCAGCGCATCACACGTTGTCCGCCGCAAGCGGCGGACCGGGCAGACGACTCCTTCGGAAATCCTCCCCTACGGAATTACGTATTCGTATCAATGAGGGCAATTATGACTCAGGAAAGCTGTTTCGAGCGTCTGGACGAGCGGTTCGATGTCTGCGTCAAAGGCAGCGCGCGCGTCGAGCGCCTCGCCGGGGGATGCCGCTGGGCGGAAGGCGCGGCCTGGTTCCCCGCTGGTCGCTACGTGATCTGGAGCGATATCCCCAACGACCGTATGATGAAGTGGGACGAGACCAGCGGCGAGACTTCCGTCTTCCGCCAACCGGCCGGGTACACCAACGGGAATACCGTCGACCGGCAGGGTCGGCTCGTCAGTTGCCAGCACGGCTACCGGAGCGTCACTCGCACCGAGTTCGAAGGCTCGGTGACGACCCTCGCCGATCGCTATGATGGCAAGCGGCTCAACAGCCCGAACGACCTCGTCGTCTCGTCCGACGGCGCGATCTGGTTCACCGACCCGGCATACGGGATCGACTCGGACTATGAGGGACACAAGGCGGCAAGCGAACTCGACGGATGTCACGTCTACCGAATCGACCCGACCAGAAGCGCCGTGACAAGGGTCGCCGACGACTTCGTTCGACCGAACGGCATCGCGTTCTCGCCCGACGAGTCGAAGCTGTACATCACCGACACCGGCCACCCGGATCGCCACTGCCGCGTCTTCGATGTCGATCTCGCCTCCGGAAAACTCTCTGGCGACCGAGTGTGGGCCGAGGCGACCAACGGCGGCTTCGACGGCTTCCGCTTCGATACCGAGGGGCGATGCTGGATGAGCGGCGCCGATGGCGTGCATTGCCTCGATCCAGACGGCACATTGCTCGGCAAGGTTCTCATCCCGGAGCCTGTCGCCAACCTCGTCTTCGGCGGCCTCAAGCGAAACCGGATGTTCATCTGCGGCACCACCTCGCTCTATTCCGTCATGCTCACGGTCAATGGCGTAAAGACGTTCTGATCTTCCTCGACGGGTGCTGGCATACCCCACTCCCTCGCGAGCCCGCGAACCGTGCGCATTCGATCCTCCTGGTTCGGGAGCGCGGTCGTGATCATCACCTCGTCCGCCTGCGACTCCTCCGCCAATGCCCTGATCTCCGCCGCGACCGTTTCCGCGGCGCCGACGAACCAGTTCCCCAGGAATCCCTGCGCTCGCTGCAGTTCCAAAGGATCGGGAGTTTTTTGCAGCGCCTCTTCCAGCGTCGGCATCTGGTAGGGACGCCCCGCGACAAGGTCGCTGAAACCAATCTGCAGGATGCGCATCAACTGCTCGGCGTGCTCCTGCGACTCCCCCACCACGACTCCGACCGCCAGCATTGCCCGTGGTTCAGGATGCGTATCCGAGGGCGTGAACTGCTCCCGGTAGACGCGCAGTGCCTGGGCGGCGATGGACCGGTTGATGTGCGAAGCGAACGAAAAACTCAGGCCAACCTGCGCGGCAAGCTGGGCGCTGAACCCGCTCGACCCCAGGAGCCAGATCGGCGGGAGCGGGACATCGCTCGGCGTCGCCACGATCTTGCGGAAGGGATGATCCGCGGGAAAACCTTCCGTGTCGAACGCGAGCAACTCCGCCAGCAATTGCGGATAGTCGTCGCCGGTCAGCGCCTGCTCCGAACGGCGCAGCGCGAAGGCCGTCAGTTGGTCAGTCCCCGGCGCGCGACCAAGCCCCAGATCGATACGTCCAGGATGCAGCGCCTCCAGCAACCGGAACACCTCGGCGATTTTGAGCGGCGCGTGGTTGGGCAACATCACGCCGCCCGACCCGAGCCGGATGCGCGAGGTGTGATTCGCCACATGGGCGATCATGATCTCTGGCGCGCCGGAAGCAAGCCCGATTGAGTTGTGATGCTCGGCGAACCAGTAGCGCGAGTAACCGAGCGCTTCGGCTTCGCGGGCAAGCTCGACCGACTCGACCAGTGCCTTGGCAGACGTGGCCCCCTTCTCGATCTGGACGAGATCGAGCACAGATATAGGGATGGACATGGGGTCTCCTGAGTAAGATGCAAGTATTCACGAATAACCAGCGAATGGTGATCGGACAACGCGACTGTCGCCGTTCCATTGTTACCAAACTGTATCAACAGGCTGGCCCACCTCTCCACTATTGTGAACGCCCGCTCCGTCGATGGATGTCTCCTGTGTTCGGTTACGCTACGGTGAAGGCGAGGCGGTCTTTCGCAACGAGCAGCGGCAAATGCGCGCTCCAAGGATTGAACGTGGGTAGCGGCCAACATGATCCAATGGCAAGGGAGGCGATACCTTATGGGGCCAACTCCAGCGGTTTCTCGACCGAAGATTGTAGTACGCGCGTCCGTTCAGGTGCGGCGAGCGGAAGGTAGATGCGCATCTGTGTTCCCTCATCCACCCGGCTATGCACTTCAATTCGGCCATGGTGGGCGTCGATAATTGTCTTGGCGATCGCGAGGCCAAGCCCCGTGCCGCCCCGTGTCCGATTGCGTTTCTTGTCAGCCCGCCGGAATCGCTCGAACACATATGGAATGTCTTCGCCCTGGATCCCAGGACCCTGATCGGCTACTTCGATGATGAATTCGTTTCGCCAACTCGATGACGCCAGGCGCACCGCCTTCCCCTCAGGACTGTACTTAGCGGCATTGTCCAGGAGAATCATCACGGCTTGTTCGATACGAACAGCGTCGACATCGAGCGTTCCATACCCATCCAGCCGGGTCGCGAACGATATCCCTTCCCGCCGCATGAGGACCCGGGCACGCTCCGCCAGGTCAAGCAGCAGTGGCACGGCCGCCACCGATTCTATGTCCAGCGGCACCGTGTCCGCATCGGATCGAGCGAGGAAGAGCAGGTCTTCGACCAGCTTGGTCATGCGCGAGGCTTCGGAGACGATCTCCTCGAAGATCTCGCGATGAACCGAGTTACGATCGATGGCAAGCCCGGCCTCGGCGTTGCCGCGCAGCACGGTCAACGGTGTCCGCAGTTCATGGGAGGCATCGGCGATGAAGTCGGCCTTGGCCTGCAACGCCTGCTCCAATCGCACCGACGCCGCCTGCTGGCTGTTGTAGAGTGTGCGGAACTGGCCGATCACCCGGATCGTCACCCAGACCAGCGCCACTCCAA
>JACCVC010000086.1 GCA_013698305.1 Chloroflexia bacterium | reverse complement strand
GGAATCGATTGGATCATGCCAATTCGGAAGTATAAGCCAACCTCCCCGGCGCGCCGCTCGATGAGTGTCAGCACGTTCGAGGAGATCACCAAGAAGCGGCCCGAGAAGAGCCTGATCGAGGCGCTGAAGAAGCACTCGGGGCGCAACAACCGGGGCCGAATCACAACCCGGCATCGTGGAGGCGGCAACAAGCGCTTCTATCGAATCATTGACTTCAAGCGCAGCAAGACCGGCATCCCGGCTCGCGTTGCCGCGATTGAGTACGACCCCAACCGCTCGGCGCGGATCGCGTTGCTGTTCTACAAGGACGGCGAAAAGCGATACATGCTGGCGCCACTGGGAATCCGTGTCGGTGATGAGGTGGTGTCCGGACCGGACGCGCCGATTCGCACCGGAAATGCGCTGCCCCTCGAAAAGATTCCGACCGGTACGCAGATCCACAACATCGAGTTGTATCCGGGCAAGGGCGGCCAACTCTGCCGGTCGGCGGGGACGTCGGCCCAGCTGATGGCGAAGGTCGGCACCTACGGCCAAATCCGGATGCCGTCCGGCGAGGTTCGCCTGGTTCATCTCACCTGCATGGCGACGCTCGGCCAGGTCGGCAATGTCGATCACGAGAACATCGAGATCGGCAAGGCCGGTCGCAGTCGGCACATGGGGCGTCGACCGACCGTTCGCGGCTCGGTCATGAATCCGAACGACCACCCGCACGGTGGTGGTGAGGGCAAGGCGCCGATCGGTGGTCAGCCCAAGACCAAGTGGGGCAAGCCGGCGTTCCAGCGCACGCGAAACAACAAGCGCACCGACAAGATGATCGTGCGGCGCCGCCCGGTGAAACGACGATAACGAGCCAGAGCGGCCAGGGCGTAATCGACGTCCTCCCGAAACCCGGAACAGGAGAGCAACGTGTCCCGATCTTCCAAGAAGGGCCCATACATCGATCTGAAGCTTCAGAAAAAGATCGATGTCCTTAACACCAGCAACCAGCGAACGGTTGTGCGCACATGGGCGCGCGCATCCACGATTTTCCCCGGCATGGTTGGCCACACGGTAGCGGTTCACAACGGCCGCCAGCACGTGCCGATCTATGTCACCGAGCAGATGGTAGGGCACAAACTTGGCGAATTCGCCCCGACACGAACGTATCGTGGGCACGCCAGGGATGCCGACAAGCGCGGACGCCGGTAGGCATAGCGCAGGACGATAGAGGACGAGCGATGGAAGTCAAGGCAAAGGCAACACGCGTCCGCATCTCGCCCCGGAAGGCCCGCCTGGTGGTGGACATGGTTCGCGGCAGGGATGTGCTGGAGGCGATCGAGCTATTGAAGTTCGTGCCTAACAGGGCGGCAACGGATATCGAGAAGCTGCTCAAGTCGGTGGCGGCGAACGCCGAGAATAACTACGATCTCGATCCAGAGGATCTGTACATCAAGGCAATCTATGCTGACGATGCTCCGCAGATGCGACGGTTCAAGCCCAAGTCTCGGGGCCGCGTCGGACGTATTCTCCGTCGGTCGTGCCACATTACGGTGATCGCGGAAGAAAGGGAGTACGCCTAATGGGACGCAAGGTAAATCCGATAGGTTTTCGCCTCGGCGTGGCCAGTGACTGGGAGTCAAACTGGTTCGCGGAGCGCAACTACACCGAGCTGCTGCATGAAGATCTGTTGATCCGGAGTATCATTCAGGGTGAGCTCACCCGAGCTGGCATCTCCCGAATCGAACTCGAGCGCGCGGCCAACAAGGTCGATGTGACGCTGTTCACGTCGAAGCCTGGCATTGTAATCGGCAAGCAGGGAGCCAACGTAGACCGGCTTCGCAAGCTGCTCGAGCGTAAGGTCGGCAAGAAGGTCAATGTCAAGATCGAAGAGATCAAGGTTCCTGAGACCGACGCGCGCCTTGTGGCTGAAGGTATCGCCGAACAGCTCACCCGACGGGTCAGCTACCGGCGGGCGATGAAGCACTCGGTGCAGCAGGCGATGCGTCGTGGCGCGAAGGGCGTAAAAATTCGCCTGGCGGGTCGCCTCGGTGGCGCTGACATGCGGCGAGAAGTCAAGGAAATGGAAGGGCGCGTGCCGCTGCACACGATCCGCGCCGAGATTGACTACGCGGCCGTCCACGCCCACACGACCTACGGGCGGATCGGCGTGAAGGTTTGGGTGTACAAGGGCGACCGGCTGCCGGCGCGAGACGAAGTGACGGAAGCGTCGCTGACCGCCGACCTGGCGAACGCCGGAGACTAGCGATGAACCCCGACGGCACGGCGCCAGCGCGCGGCCACGGGATATGCAGAATCGGAGCGATCTGACATGTTGATGCCGAAGCGGACAAAGTACCGCAAGACCATGCGGGGACGCATGAAAGGCAAGGCGTATCGTGGTTCAACGATCACGTTCGGGGACTACGGTCTCCAGGCGCTCGAGCCGTCATGGGTCACCAGCCGCCAGATCGAAGCGGCACGCCGCGCAATCACGAACTACCTGAAGCGTGGCGGCAAGGTGTGGATCCGGATCTTTCCGGACAAGTCCGTCACCCAAAAGCCAGCCGAGACCCGCATGGGCTCGGGCAAGGGTAACCCGGAGCACTGGGTCGCCGTGGTGAAGCCGGGCCGCCTGTTATTCGAGGTGTCGGGCGTGAACCAGGAGCTCGCCGAGGAGGCGATGCGCCGCGCGGCCATGAAGATGCCAATGAAGTGCAAGTTCCTGGTGCGAGAGACACCGGGCGCACAGGAAGAGGAGGCTTCCGCATGAAGCCAGCCGACGTACGAGCCTTGAGCCCCGAAGCCAAGGAGCAGAAGCTTCAGGAGCTGTATGGCGAATGGCGCGACCTGCGGTTTCAGGAAGCGGTGGGGCAGATGACGGCCACCACGCGCATCCGTGAGATTCGGAAGGACATCGCGCGAGTCAAAACGATTCAAACTGAGGCGCAGCGGGCCGTCGAGCGGAGTGCCTAGCGCCTTGCGGAATTGAGGATGAATATGAGTGACGTTACGGAAGTTGCTGAGACAGGGGCTGAAGTCGCCCACCAGCAGGGAGTCCGCCAGCAAAAGGTAGGACGGGTCGTCAGTGACAAGATGGAGAAATCCTGTGTTGTCGCGGTCGATTACGTCCGGCGGCACCCGCTATATCACAAGCGGATCACGCTGACGAGCAAGTTTATCGCGCACGATGAGAACAATCTTTGCACCGAAGGTGATCTGGTGCGGATCGAAGAGACCCGACCGATTTCCAAGCGCAAGCGTTGGATCGTGCGGGAGATAGTGGAGCGGTCAGTCAAGCTGTAGGGCGGCAACGCCAGTGGTTTGGACCGTCGGGCACGTCGTGCCTGGAGGATGAAGCAGGTGATCCAGCAACAATCGCGGCTCAAGGTGGCCGACAACAGCGGGGCGCGTGAAATCATGTGCATCCGTGTTCTCGGTGGCTCGGGCCGAAAGACCGGGAGCGTTGGAGACACCATCGTCGCCTCGGTAAAGGTGGCGCAGCCGAACGCGGCGGTGAAAAAAGGTGAGGTTGTTCGCGCGGTGGTCGTGCGAACGGCACAGGAGTATGGCCGGCCGGACGGCAGCCATATCAAGTTCGATGACAACGCGGCGGTGCTGATCAATGCGCAGGGAAACCCGCGCGGAACCCGGATCTTCGGGCCGATCGCTCGTGAGTTGCGCGAGAAGGCGTACATGCGCATCGTCTCGCTCGCGCCGGAAGTGCTGTAGGGAGCAACGATGAGGAAGATTCGTTCGGGTGATGTCGTGCTCGTCACCAACGGCAAGAACAAGGGGCAGCAGGGCGTGGTCCGGCTGAACCTTGTCGAGAAGAAGCGGGTGGTGGTCGAGGGCGTCAACATCGTCAAGAAGCACATCAAACGACGCCAGGGCGTGCGCCAGGCGGGTATCGTGGAGATCGAGGCGCCATTGAGCATCTCGAATGTGATGCTGGTCTGCCCGACGTGTGGCGAGCCGACACGGGTGGGTATCCGGCACAACGCCGCCGGCGACAACGAGCGGTATTGCAAGAAGTGTGAGGCAGCCCTGCCGCGACGGACTGAATAGCGGTTCGGAGTGATGGGACACGATCGATAAGTGGAGCGGTGACCTGAGTGCCGTGACAAGCGGCGGACCAGGTGGGTAACACCGATGATGATCAAAACGCCGGACGCAGATCCGTAGTGAGGCAGGCAGGAATGGCACGTCTACGTGAGCGCTACCGGGAGGACATCGTTCCTTCAATGCAGCGCGAGCTTGGATACAAGAACGTTTATCAGGTGCCGAAGCTCGAGAAGATCGTCGTCAACGTCGGGTTGGGTGAAGCCATCGCGAACGGACGGGCGCTCGAGGCGGCGGTGAATGACCTGTCGAAGATCACCGGACAAAAGCCGGTGGTCACGCGGGCAAAGAAATCGGTGGCGGCGTTCAAGCTGCGCGAAGGCATGCCGATCGGCGCGATGGTCACCCTTCGCGGCGAGCGCATGTACGAGTTTCTCGACCGGCTGGTGTCGATAGCGCTGCCACGTATCCGTGACTTCCGCGGTGTTTCGCCGAACTCGTTTGATGGTCGCGGCAACTACACGCTGGGCTTGCGGGAACAGTTGATGTTCCCGGAGATCGAGTACGACCAGATCGACAAGATTCGCGGCCTTGAGGTCAGTTTGGTGACCACGGCCAAGACCGATGACGAGGGCCGGCGGTTGCTGGCGCT
>JACCVC010000242.1 GCA_013698305.1 Chloroflexia bacterium | reverse complement strand
GACAACGGTCGCAACCACGGCCACGTTACCCTCGGCCGCCAGCTTGCGGGCGGCATCGTAGATTGCGCCGGAACCAGTTGTGTCCGTCACTCCGACGCCTCCACCGGCTCGATAAAGACATCGATCGTGCCGCCGCAGGAGAGGCCGACATCCCACGCCATCTCGTCGGAAATTCCGTAGCGCACCAGGCGCGGCGTGCCGGTGCGGATCACCTGCTGCGCTTCGAGAATCACGGCGGTCTCAACACACCCGCCGCTAACGGATCCGGCGAACTCGCCTTTCTCCGTCACGGCGAGACGTGCGCCAACCGGTCTTGGCGCCGACCCGAGCACGTTGACCACCGTCGCCAACGCCACCGGACTGCCCTCACTTCGCCACTGATCGATTTCAGGTAACCACTCAGCCATCTTTAGTCTCCTGATTCACGTTGCACATTCGTGATTGCCACGTAGGGGCAGACCTCTGTGTCTGCCCTTCCCAGAATCCTTCAATCGGGTCGACACGGAGGTCGCCCCCTACGCTCGCGCCGTGGCGCGGCCTGGTGCCCGTTGCGCACGTCGCAACGGCGGACCCTCATCGTCCTCGCCAAGCAACGCGGCCAATGTCTCCAGACTCTGCAGATTATGCACCGGCAGGAAATGGTCGATCGATGGCAGCGCCGCCCGGATACCCTGCGTCAACGGCTGGTATCCCGGCGCTCCCAGCAGCGGATTCAGCCAGATCAGGCGCCGGCAGGATCGCTGCAACCGCGCCATCTCGTCGCCGAGCAGGTCGGGATCGCCTCGGTCCCAGCCGTCGCTGATGACGACGACCGTCGCCCCCGACCGCAATACCCGTCGGCTCCACTCGTAGTTGAACGTCTTGATCGCTTCACCGATCCGGGTGCCACCCGACCAGTCGTCGACTGACGCCACGACATCGGCAATCGCCCGGTCAACGTCCCGCCGCCGCAGCTCGCGGGTGATCCGCGTCAACCGCGTGCCGAAGACGAACACCTCAACCGCGTCCAGCCCTTGTTCCAGGGCATGCACAAAGCGAAGCAGCATCCGCGCGTAGCGATCCATCGACCCAGAGATGTCGCAAATCAGGACCAGCGGACGCATTCGTTGCTTGCGATCCCGCCATTTCAGTTCCAGCGGCATTCCGCCCTGCCGGAGCGAGCCACGCAGTGTCTTGCGATAGTCCACCAGCGCCCCGTGCGGCGCGCTTTTGCGACGTCGGGTCTCGCGGGTACTGAGCCGCCACGACATGCTCGCCATGATCCGGCGAGCTTCGGTAATCTCATCATCGGTGAACTGGGAGAAGTCCTTCTTGCGTAGCGCCTCGCGTGCGCTGAAGAGCAGCACATCCTCAGGCGGCGTCTCGAAATCCTCGGAGTCGTCGAGATCGCCTGCCTCGTCCACTCCTTCGATAGCAAGGACGTTCCGCTCGGACTGCTGTGACGATCCGGGATCGCCATGTGACTTTCGATGCTCGTCGGGTGTGTCGCCCTGTTTCGGCTTGCCCGCCCGCTCCTCGTCGCTGGTGAGGTACTCCTCCAGCGGCACCATCTGTTCTTGCAGCAAATCTCGCCAGAACCGCTCGAACTCGGCCCTGAAGGTCGGCAGTTGCTCAGGCCGGGTCACCAGCGTGGCCCGCGCGGCGAAGTAGACATCGTCATACCGCCGCAGCGACACCCGATCGACAGCATCGATGAACTCGAGGATTTGCCCGGAACCGATCGCCAGCCCCGCGCCCCGCAATCGCCGGCCGAACCGGAGCAGGTTGCGACGCACGGTGTCTCCAGTGACCTCTGTCCGCGCCTGAGCGCGGTTGTGCCGCTCGCTGTATTGGCTAAGGGGTTGGCTTTGTTGTGGCATTGAGTGCTTCCGCGACAAGCCGTTGCGCGACATCGCCCCGCACTTTGTCGACATCTTCCTGGTACTTGAGGATCACGCCCAGTGTTGCCTCGACGATCTCGTCGGACAGGTCATTGCTGCCTAGCGCCATCAGCGCGCCGGCCCAATCGATAGTCTCCGCCATGCCTGGCGACTTGAACAAATCGACATCGCGGAGACCCTGCGTGAACGTGCAGATCTGGGCGGCCAGCGACTCAGTCGCCTCCGGCACCTTGGCCGAAAGAATCCGGTACTCCTTGTCAAAACTCGGGAAGTCAATCCAGTAATAGAGACATCGCCGCTTCAGCGCATCGTGGATCTCTCGGGTTCGATTCGATGTCAGGATCACAATCGGCACATGCTCCGCGCGCAGCGTGCCAAGCTCCGGCACCGTCACCTGAAAGTCGGACAGAATCTCCAGCAGGAAAGCTTCCAGCTCCTGGTCGGCGCGGTCGACCTCATCGATCAGCAACACCGGCGCCTGCTTGTGCGCCACGTCAATCGCCTGCAACAGCGGCCGCTTGAGCAGGAACTCCTCGCCGAAAAGATCGCGGCGCACGTCGTCCCGACCGAGCGTGCCGGTCGCTTCCAGGGATCGTAGAAACAGCATCTGGCGCGGGTAGTCCCATTCGTAAATAGCAGAACTCGCGTCCAGGCCCTCATAGCACTGCAACCGGATCAGCGGCGTGCCCAACATGTCCGCCAGCACCTTGGCGATCTCGGTTTTGCCGACGCCCGCCTCCCCTTCCAGAAGAAGCGGCTTGCGCATCGTGAGGGTCAGGAACAGGGTCGTTGCCAAACCACGATCCGCGATGTACTTCTCGCCCTGGAGCGATTGCTCAAGCGCATCAACCGATGAAAATCGCGAATCCGGCTCGATCGCCGTCTGTTCCAATGTCTGGATATTCGTGCTCAAAAGTACCTCGTTCTCTCCCCTGTCAGGTGGGGCATACACACTCGCAACTTCATCAAGTATCGGGCAGGTTGGCGATACTGGCCAGCATCGCAGGCACGCAGTGTTTCTGGACAACGGTGAATGCAGACTATGGCATCGGATCGGAAATGGTCAGTTTGGCGGCCCGCAAGCCATGGACGTATGTCGGCTGGAGCGAAGCCGGATCGTCCCAAACCCCGCGAGCCAATCGCTCATATGCCAGGGCCGCGACCGAACCTATCCGCGGTGGTGATTCGGCGCCGACGATCAACGGCACCGTGAGCGAACGAAGCTGATCTCGAAGCGTTTCGGTCAGCTCGCCAACGACTGCGTCCACTTGCACCGATTCAACC
>JACCVC010000173.1 GCA_013698305.1 Chloroflexia bacterium | reverse complement strand
GTTCCCCGAATGTCATCCCGTGCCGTATGGGGATCGGATGGCGCCCCACAAATGACTGGAAGTCAGGATCGGGCAGGTTGCCTTCAATCCGATTCCCGGTTATCGGATTGGGACGGTCGAGCACGACGAACACCAGCCCGGCAGACGCCGCCGCCTCCTGCGCGTGGATCATGGTTGAGAGGTACGTGTAGAAGCGTACACCCGCATCCTGGATGTCGAATACGAGCGCGTCGAGGCCGTTCAACATCCCGGACGTCGGCGAACGGTTGTCGCCATACAGGCTGTAGGTGGGCAGTCCCGTCCGCTGATCGATGGATTCCCCGACAGAGTTCCCAGCCTGCGCATCGCCCCGCACGCCATGCTCTGGCCCGAACAGCGCCACGAGCTCGAGCCTGTCGCCTGCATGCAACAGGTCGATCGTGCCGCGAAAGGCGCGATCAACGCCCGTCTGATTTGAGATCAGCCCAACCCGCCTCCCGGCGATCTCGGGCACCCCATCCTGTAGAAAGACATCCAATCCTGTAAGCATTTATTTTCTCCCCAGGTTCGTTCACTCCCGACCGGTGCTAAACTCACGAGCAACGGTACAACCTCCGGGATGCTCGCGTTGGGACGTCACGGAACGTCAAAGCGTGGCACTCGCGTCGTCCTGGTCATAGAAGGAGCGATTCGAATGGCGAAGGTTCTCTGCGTTCTCTACGATGATCCTGACGAAGGTTACCCGGATTCCTACGCGTACCAGCGCGACGAGTTGCCGCGGATCGATCGCTATCCAGACGGCCAAACCGTTCCAAGCCCGACCTCGATTGATTTCAAACCGGGACAGTTGCTCGGAAGCGTGTCGGGCGAGTTGGGTCTGCGACGGTATCTCGAGAGCAACGGGCACGAGTTGGTGGTCACCTCGGACAAGGACGGTCCGGATTCGGTGTTCGAGCGAGAGCTTGTGGACGCCGATGTCGTGATCTCCCAACCGTTCTGGCCCGCCTACCTGACGGCGGAGCGGATTAACAAGGCGAAAAACCTCAAGCTGGCTATCACTGCGGGCATTGGATCGGACCACTACGATCTCCAGGCTGCCATCGACAACGACGTCACCATCGCCGAAGTCACCTACAGCAACTCCATCAGCGTCTCTGAACACACGGTGATGATGATCCTGTCGCTCGTTCGGAACTACCTGCCCTCCCACGACGTGGTCCGGTCAGGTGGCTGGAACATCGCTGATTGCGTCGCCCGCTCTTACGATGTCGAAGGCATGCACGTCGGCTCGGTCGCCGCGGGCCGGATCGGAACGGCGGTGTTGCGCCGGTTGAAGCCGTTCGATGTCAATCTTCACTACTTCGACCGGATTCGCCTGCCCGAGGAGGTCGAGCAGGAGCTTGGCGCTGCCTGGCATGCGAGCGTCGAGGAGATGGTAGCTGTCTGTGACGTGGTGACGATCCACTGCCCGCTGCACCCCGAAACCGAAAACATGTTCGACGAGGCGTTGATTGCCAAAATGAAGCGCGGCGCCTATATCGTGAACACCGCTCGCGCAAAGATCGTCGATCGCGACGCCGTGGTAGCGGCGCTGGAAAGCGGGCAGTTGGCCGGATACGCCGGCGACGTCTGGTTCCCACAGCCGCCGCCGGAAAACCACCCCTGGCGAACGATGCCCCACGAGGGCATGACCCCGCATATCTCCGGATCGTCCCTGTCAGCGCAGGCGCGTTACGCGGCTGGCACCCGAGAGATACTCGAATGCTTCTTCGAGGGACGCCCGATCCGCGACGAGTACCTGATCGTCCAGGGTGGGGACCTCGCGGGGGCGGGCGCCCACTCGTACAGCAAGGGCAAGACCGGCGGATAAGTCCAGCGCCGAAGCAACGTAGGCCGCCACAGAACGCGCCATAGTTTACCAGGCCCGACATCAAGCCTCGCGCACATTGCGAGAACAGTCGCGATGCGCGAACCAGGCGAGGTTTATCCCACAGCGATCTCGCCAACATGGCCAAAATCCGATAGGCACGAACGAACGTATCGCGATACGTTCCTTTGGGACGGCTGCCGAAACACGACGCCAAGATTGAACTTACCGTGAAGCGAGACACCCCTTCATCCCTGCCGCCAGAGCTACACCAGGTGTCGGCAATGAGCGATTTGTCTGATGCGGAAGTGTTCACTATGTGGGTGTCGGCTCTTATGGAACTCCGACGTCGCGAGATCCTTCGCTCGTTCAATACGCCCACCGGAGATTATGCCGAATGGCTGGTCGCCAGGACGCTCGGCTTGACGCTGGAGAACAACTCGAGGTCGGGGTTTGACGCCGTTGGCCCTGACGGCACGAGATACCAGATCAAGGCGCGCTGGCTGGCAACGCCCAAATCGAACCGCCAGCTCAGTGTCATCCGCAACCTTGATGCCGATCCGTTTGACTATCTGATAGTTGTGCTGTTCGGTCCCGGCTTTGAAATTACCGAATGCTGGCAAATTCCGATTGATGTAGTTCGCAAGCATGCCCGGTATGTCGCCCATGTCAACGGTCATAGGCTGCTCGCGCGTGGTGCGCTTCTCGCTGATCCGGGAACCGTCCGACTTCACGAGGCCGAGAACTTGTTCACAGAATCAGCTGTGGGTAGCAACTAGCAGTTTGCCGCGCCGCAAAAGGCGATCCAGACACACGTCATTGCGGATGGAGTGACGACTTCCGGATAGGGGCCTGATCGTAAGCATGCAGGCACAACAAGTCCGGCTCTGGACCATGTCCGGGCAGGACTCGGCGGTCGCATGATTTCGCAGCTATCACCGACAATCTACGGAGTGACCCCCCTGGGGCTCGAATCCAGAACCTCCGGATTAAAAGAATCCGTACCGGCTGATAAAGCCGATTCAAGGTGAGTCAAAAGAGTCTGATTTATGGCCATATTTGCGGGGTCGATCATCAAACATCATCCTGTTCTGTACCGTCTGAGTCAATCGGGTCTGGCGCACCTTTTGGCGCACTTTGATCTGTTTTGGCGTAGCTGAAGACCCGATCGAGCCGATCGGCGGCATCATCGGCGAGTTTGTCGGTCAGGTGCCCATACGTGTTCGCCGTGAGACTGATCTGACTGTGACCGAGAATCTCCTTCACGGTGAAAAGGTCAACGCCTTCGGCAAGCA
>JACCVC010000166.1 GCA_013698305.1 Chloroflexia bacterium | reverse complement strand
CCGGCGGGGGTGGCATCCTGTGCCATGACTGCTGCGCTGCCGGAGAGGCCGACTGTGCCAGCCAGCGCCACGCCAGCGGTAAATTTCGCTATTCGTCGGGAGTATGGAAATCGCATATGTCCTTCAGTTCCTTTCAAAACTCGCCATGGCCCCGCCAACGTCATTCCGTAGCGACCACCTTACATCCTCCAACAGATAGACTCGCACATTCAATGCCAATGGAGAACAGGAGCGCCCCGCCGCTCATGCATGAGCGGCGGGGGTCAATCCATGAATAGTTCGGACAATGTGGCGACAGGTTACGGCGCATCCACCGTGAACGTCGTCTCCATACCATCAGCGAGGTGCGGCACGCCAGTCTCGTCCAA
Organism: Chloroflexia bacterium; assembly: GCA_013698305.1. Lineage (GTDB taxonomy): Bacteria > Chloroflexota > Chloroflexia > Thermomicrobiales > UBA6265 > JACCVC01. The sequence goes on along the minus strand of JACCVC010000166.1, from coordinate 1,723 downwards.
CAACAGGCAGACGATCGTGTAGATGCCTGGCTCGAGATCGGTCAACAGCAGGCGTCCGGTAGCGTCCGCCGCGATCGTCGCCTGGCCGATCATGGTCACGCCGGCGGGCAGCTGTGGCCCAGGCGTTCGCAGCAGGACATCGGTCGAAATACTGTCGTCCAGTCTCAGCACCAGGAGCTCATGATCGACACCGTCATCGTTGTTCACCTCGAACAGCACCGTGTCGCTGGCAACCGTGCCGGGCAGGAGCAAGTAACGATCCTGGGATATCGTGGTGAAGATCGGCGTCGATTCGAGAGACGGTGTCAACGTGCCGGCGGCGGCCTCATCCACCGTCCACATGGTGACCCCCTGGACGTTGGAGATGGTGAAGGTCCATCGATCGCTGCGAACCTGATTCGCCAGTGTCCAAACGACATCGGCGGTGGCCGTCGTGTCGTCGACGAGGGTGGGGTTCTCCACTTCCAGGATGCTGTAGTCGATCTGCGGGAAGGTTTCCGCAAGGGATGCGTAGTCGCTGGCGCTCAACGGCTGGGTGGAGCCGACGAGCTGGCCGCGGAAGGTCGCGGTCATGTGGTTGCTCGCCTGGCCGAAGTCGCCTTCCGTCAGGCAGGAGGTGAGCGATGTCGACGCTGCCACGAGGTCTTCGTTCAGCAACTCCTCGTTCAACGAGGCGCTGGCCCCGACCTCAGGAGATGCAGTTGGTGATGCGTCTGGCGGAAGCGCCGTATCGGTGACGATCATGACGGGCGACCCGACCGGGGACGCCACGGGAGTCGCGGAAACCGGCGATGCCTGTGGCGTGGCGGAATCCGGGGACGCCACAGGCGTAGAGGCGAGCGCTGTCGCTTCCTGAGGCGCCGGTATCGAAGCGCTTGCCGGAGAAGCTATGGGCGACGCCTCAGCCATCGAATCCGGCGTCCCGCGTAATTCCTCGATGTCCGACGCCGCGACGAGCACGCAGTTCGTTTCCTCCAGAGGCGGCGCCCCGCTGGTGCCGTCCTGCGCGTGGATCGCTCCCGAGGAGCCGAGCAGCAGACTGGACACCGCAGCCAATGTTGCCACGCCGGCAACGATTCGCGTTCGGGCAGGGTGCGTTGAATTCAGGTCTGACATCGGGAGAACCCGCTGACGCATGATGCTCTGATTCCTTTCCCGGGAGATGGGGTGTTCTGCGCCCGTGGCCGTTTGCGACCGCGGACGCGTGTCCGTACAGATTTGTTTCGATCAGGATTGTATCCTACAGGGTGGACCGATGCCGGGCCAGCGGCATGGTGATACGAAACGCGTTGCTGACTGGATTGCGGGCATGGGCATTGCGTGAGTACCGATCTATCGAGCACGCGGACCCAAATTATCACGCAGCGTTCAAGCGCTGCGAATCAAGGGAGCGAATGAAGATGCGAAGCCTGGGGTTGTTGCTGTTGCGGGTGGTGATCGGGATCATCATGATCGCCCACGGATATCCGAAGCTCTTCGGTGGAGAGGGCAAGGCGGAGTCGTTGCCAGATGAGGCCAAGGATGTGTTGGGAGAGGGATTCGTCGATTCGGTGAATCAGGGTGGCATAGCGGCCACGATGGGCGCAATGGAATCTCTCGGAGTGCCCAAGCCACAACTGAGCGCATGGTCGATCGGACTCGTCGAGTTCGTCGGCGGGCTGGCGATGGTGCTGGGCATGAAGACCCGGCCGGCTGCCGCCGCGATCACCTTCTCGCAACTGGT
>JACCVC010000239.1 GCA_013698305.1 Chloroflexia bacterium | reverse complement strand
CGGACCGCTCGCACCACGGTCCGGTGGTCGTACTCCGCCGCGTCGACGTTCCACTCGCCGCCGCAGGTGATGAGCGTCAGCGACTGGTTATCGGTATGGCCGATGGCGTCTTCCGGCGGCTCCTGCTCCGACTCGAGCTGCTCGACCCACTCGACGATGTAGCGGTAGGCGCTGCCATCGTCGCCTTCGACCTCGATCACGTCGCCTTCAGTCAACGCTTCGAGCCGGAAGAAGACGCCCTCCGGCACGCCCCAGTAGTTGAGGTGACCTGCCATCAGGATGTTCCCCTGCTCGCCTAGCCGCGCCGACTCCTTGTACCAGGCAACGTCCTCGGCGCCGGTCGGTGCCTGCATGATGCCACCCACGGTTTCCAGGATTTCGATCCCGGCGTCGACCTCGATCACTGGGATCGTGATGGTGACCGGCACGGCCCCACAGGCGCAGGCAACCGGCGTGCTCGCCGCCGACGGCGTGGCGCCTGGCGTGGCGGCTGGGGTCGCCGGGAAGAGGCAATCCGCTCCCGGCGTTGCGGGCGCTCCAGCGGGAAGCTCGATCGGCGCGATCGTCTGCCGGGCGATGCCCGTACCGAACAACAACGACCCGGCGCCGACGGCAATCGTCGGGGCGGCAGCACGCCGCAGGAACTGGCGTCGAGACAACGAGCCAGCGCCGAGCAATCCGGCCACCGCGAACAGCGATCCCGTGGCAGCGTCATCGGATGTGCCCACTGGCTCCACGCCAGTGTTCGGGTACTTGGTCGGCATCTTGCCGCCCGGTAACGGTGGGGTGGACGAGCAGTTGAAGACTGTAACGGAGGTTCCCGCATTCGCCTGGACACTCAGGTGATCCTCTGCGTCGAGCGTGTCGGTTTCGATCCGGCACGGCTCGCCATTCTCCTCCTGAATCACGTAGCTGCCCGGCATCAGGTTCGTCCAGGTGATCTGGCCGGCCACACTGGTCGTCCCAGTTACGACCGGTGTCCAACCCGTGCCGTTCCATCCCAACAGGGTGAACGTCGCGCCGTCCTCGTATGTCTCACAGTCGACGTCGGAGACGTAGACCGGCGTCCAGCAGATCTTCTTGGAGACGGTCATCCAGCCGAAGTCCGGGTCGTAGGCCGGCACGTTCATCCAGTCGCAGACGATCTCGTCGCCACCGGCGATGTTCATCTCCAGCGTCGGACCGACCGACAGCGGCATCGGATGCACCGCGCCCGTATTGAGACCGACACAGTCGTACACGAACACCATCGCGATGCCGTCCGGAACGATCTCAGTCACCGAGTACGCGCCTGGTTCCAGGCCGCCGAAATACACCGCGCCGTTGATCGAGTCGCCGGTGTCCGACTGCAGGTCGACGCCGGCCGGCTGATCGAGGACGAAGGTGACGCCGTTGGTCAGCTCAGTGCAGTCTTTTTTCGGGTCGGCGTTCCACGCGAACGGGTCGTAGCCTTCCGGGCAGGTCCACTTGTTGATCGTGACGTCGCCAGGACCGGCGAACGTGTTGTACCAGTCGCAGAGATACCGTGTTGCCGGATACTCGATTGAGAAGTGGATGACGCCATTGGTGGCCTCGACCGGCGTCGGAGGGACGGTGGGAGCCGTTCCATCATTATTCGCGCTCCAACCGCAGACTACGAACGGTTGCGGATGGTAGCCTGGCGGCACTGTTTCGGCCATCGTCACCGCGCCCTGTGCCACATCCGTCCACTGCGCCTCACCATTCGCCGTCATCATCGATCTCGGGCCCTTGGTGTCGGTGAGGGTGAACGTCACGCCGTCGTGCGGCTGCGTGCAGGCCATCTGATGGGCTTGCGGCGTCAGTTCGATGAGTGCATCCTGCGGACACTCCCACTTTCGGACCGTCACCGTGCTGTCCTGGTAGGGGATGTTGTAGATGTTGCACTGGTAGGTGAACGGGCTGGTAGCTGGCTGGATGGTGAACTCTCCACCAGTGGCGGTCACCGGCTGCTGCTCATCGTCATCCAGCGTGCCGCAGAAGACCATCGGATCGCCATAGCCGGCTGGAATCTCTTCGACGATCCGGAACGCGCCGTTCTGGTCCAGCACCACATCGTCCCATTGGGTGCCATTAGCCTGCGTGGTCGTCGCGCGTTCGCCATTGCCATCGATCAGGCTGATCGGGATGCCCAGGTGCTCGGTCTCACATGGACCTTCGTCCTGGCCGTCGCCCTGGTAGTAGTTCAGATCGCGATTCGGCTCGGTGCCGGGCTCGCAGTCCCACTTGTAAACCGTGATCGTGTTGTCGACGATCGGGATGTTGTACCAGTCGCACTGGACCACATTCCCCTCTCCGGGCGCGTCGAGCTCGATCTTGCCGGCGTTCCACGAGTAGTGCTCGGTGGGCGCTACGTCGTTGCCCAGGAAGTCCTCGACGCCACAGAAGGCGACAGGATCGCCATAATCCTGGGGAACTTCCTCGTAGACCCACAGCGGCACGTTCGGCACGCTGTCGAACTGCACGGAGTTGAGCGCGGCGACCCCGTCGCCACCCGGACTGATCTTGAGGCCGCCATCGTAGCCACCCCCTCCGGCCTCGAAGACGCTGAAGGTGATGGCGCCGGCAGGCTCCTGACAGTTGAGGGCCATATCGAAGATGTCGGGGGGGTCGGCGACGACGTAGCCGGCCGGACAGGCGCTCTTGCGAATGATGACGGTGATGTCGCCGGTGGTCTCTGTCCCGGGGACGTACCAGTAGCAGGTGATCTGCTCCCCCTCGAGGATGTCGAGGCTGATGCCCTCGAACTGCGCCTGGGCGAAGGAGGCCACCCGCGCGTACGGACGGGTGTTGCCCTGTGAGGTGAAGCCCTCACAGTAGATCGCCGCACCCTGGGACGCCCCGTAGAGCGTCGCCTGGCCGGTGGGCACGTCGGCGAAGAAGACGCTGGAGGCCCCGGCATCGCCGGTGTTCCAGACGAAGATCCCGCCGGATGCTGGACGCAGATCGAAGGGAACCCCGTTCTGCTGGCCCGTGCAGGCGCTCGCCAGCGTCGCGGGAACCGTGTTGGCAAGGTCGGTACCGGCCGGACAGACCCGGTAGCTCACCGAGATCGATGCGGGGTCGTCCGGCTGTTCGAGCACAGGGTCCTCAAGCGGCGGGACAATCGGGTCCTGAGTCGGCACCGCTGTTGGCTCGTCTGGCGGAGCGACCACAGGTTGGGTCGGCAGGTCGACCGGAGCGTCGGGCGGAGGCGCCTGGATCTCCCCGGTCGTGGGCGTCTCTGTGGGCTGCGCCGCCGCCGGGTTCGCGAGCGCTGCCAGCGACGAGGCCAGCATTGCCAGAATGACGATTGTGACCCAGATGGAGGATCGACGTCGCGGATGTTGTCGGGAATATGCGCGTGGGTTCATGTCATTGCTCCTCATTGGTTGTAGATGAAGATCGGGGGTTTGCGAACAGGTAGCCGGCATGTCCCCTACCCGTCGTCGTAAGGCAGTCCCTGCGCGATCCAGGCTTTCAGCCCGCCATCGAGATGCGCGACGTTGCGATAGCCCATCCGCAGCAACGTTTCCGTCGCCAGGGCGGACCGACCACCGGACGCGCACATCAGGATGACCCGGGCATTCGGATCGAAGACGGGAAGGTAATACGGGCTGGTGGGGTCGGCGTAGAACTCGAGCATGCCGCGTGGCGCCTGGACAGCTCCCGGCAAGCTTCCACCCGCCTTGCGCTCCTCCGGCTCGCGAAGATCGATCAACGTTGCGGACCCGGATTGGAGCTCGGCGGCGACCGTATCAGGTGACAGATTCTCGATATGCGCCTTCGCGGACGCCACCATCTGGACTACGGAGATCCCCATGTGCTTTGCCTGTCCTCTCCCACTGGGTGGGAGCATTGACGTCGGTCGCGAATCGCGACCCCGGACGCGTGCCCGGCAGGTTTCATGGTGCGCCCGGATGGGATACGGCGCATCGGCAACATTTACCCATTTTCGGGGTGGCGTTGTTTGGGAGGGGATGGGTAGAAGTTACCCAGGTGTGCAGTAGCGAGGTGGCGGGCGCCTATGTCAGGGAGGGTTATGCCCGTTGACCCTGGCGGCGGCCTCACGCCGGGAATGGACCCCGAGCTTGGTGAAGATGCCGGTGACGTGGCGGGCAACGGTGCGAGGGCTGATGAACAGCGCGTCGGCGATCTCCTTGTC
>JACCVC010000122.1 GCA_013698305.1 Chloroflexia bacterium | reverse complement strand
TGATATCGAGATCGCCATGGGCAACCCGTTGGGCAGCGTGACTGGTGGCCGTGAGGGGAGCGACGACGGCACGCCGGAGGAACCACGCCGTTCCAATCAGCGTGAGGCAGAGCGCGGAGAGCAGGGCAACAGGCACGAACCATACGCGAAGCTCTTCCGGCGGTCCGGGTTCCTGATCGCTGTAGATAATGGTGGTTCGCCGCGGTTCGGCATCGCTCAGTACCAACTGTCTCACCATGCGGGACGTCTGATCGGTTCCGGCCAGCGGATCGGCTGTGGTGCGGTAGACCTCCTGATTGTCCTCGACGAGCACAACGTCTACCCCAAGGGACGTGAGATCGTCTCCGATCGCCTTCTGCCAGGTGGGATCGTTCCACCGCGCAACGTCCTCACGGAGGATCGCCGCCGTCTCATCGATGGACGAAGACGGTCCCTGCGTGCCACGAAAGATGATGAATCCCACGACCACCATCGTCAACGCCGGCACGACAACCATGCTGGCCAAGGCTAGGGCCAGCCACCGTCGGATCGGCATCGTCCGGATATGCCGTTGCGTCGTCACGACCGGTACATTCCTTCGAAGCGGTATCCGACACCCCAAACCGTCACGATATATCGCGGGTTGGTTGCATCCTCCTCGATCTTTTCGCGCAGTCGACCGATATGCACGGTCAGGGAATGGCGGTCGCCGTAAGGTCCCCAGAGCTGCTCGAAGATCTGATCGCGGGTGAGGACCTGCCGGGGATGTTCCGCAAAGAGTTGCAGGAGGTCGAACTCACGCGGCGTCAGCGCGACCGGCTTGCCTTCGATGAACAGCTCACGGGCACGGACATCGATCGCCATCCGCCCGAAGTCGAGCCGCGATGCCGGCGTGGGCTCGCCGGCTTTAGTACGGCGTAACACCGCCTTGATCCTCGCCACGATCTCTCCCGGTGTCGCTGACTTGACGACGTAGTCGTCGCCACCCAGCCCCAGCCCGCGAATCTTGTCGCTATCTTCCTGGCGCGCGCTCAGGAACAGGACCGGCACCTGGCTGGTCTCGCGGATTCGCCGGAGGACATCGAATCCTGATCGGCCGGGCATCATCACGTCGAGCAGAACGCAATCCACTGATGCGGCGACCAGCGTGTCCAGGGCGATCGTGCCATCGGACGCGGTCAGCACCGTATATCCCTCCGCCTCCAGGAAGTCGCGCATGAGATTGACGATGTCTTCCTCGTCGTCTACGACCAGGACCGTCGTGATGTGCTCCATTTGAATCCACTCTCGCAAGCAGGGCCGAATGCGCCCTCGTGGATCCAGTATGGGCCGGGTTCGCCGCGACATGCCAGACCGAAATCGTGTCTGGAGAAAGCTATAACGGTCTGTTGAGCATCTGTTGAGATTTGCCGGACAGAACGTAGACCTTTCCCTCCTAGCATAGAGATCGTGGGCAATGGCTCACGACGAACGCTCAAGAGCGGAAGGAACCCAACGCATGGACATGTCCACGCTTGTTTACACCATGGCCACGTTCGGGCCGCCCGACGATGGCGGCGCTGAATGGTGGTGGCCATTCCGAATCCTGATGATCCTGTTCTGGATCGCCGTGATTACGTTCACCGTTCGGTGGATCGTCTGGGGAAGGCGGAATCGTGGAGCGTCCGCGATGGACGGAGCGCGGGGCGTGCTTGCCGAACGATATGCCCGTGGCGAGATCGACGCCGATGAGTACCGGACTCGCAGCGATCAGCTTCGGTAGGCCCTTGAGGGGGCACGCACAGGGAGTAAGGACTCATGAACCACGCTTTCGTGATCGAAACCGACCAACTCACCCGGCGATATGGCGATATCGCCGCGGTTGACCATCTCGACCTGCGGGTGCGGCGCGGCGAGGTCTATGGGTTTCTCGGCCCGAACGGCGTCGGCAAGACCACCACCCTCCGTATGTTGCTCGGGCTGATCAAACCAACGAGTGGCGCCGCGGTTGTGCTGGGCGAGGCGCCCGGCACGGCCGAGAGCCTGGCGAAAACCGGCGCGATGATCGAGACGCCAGCCTTCTATCCACACCTGTCCGGTCGGAACAATCTCTGGATGCTGGCGAAGTATGCGGGA